>NZ_JBDPNJ010000004.1:0-191041 GCF_039770665.1 Paracoccus sp. SSK6
CGGGCTTGCCTGCGGGCCGGATTTCCTGTGAATAACAGGCCATGAGCCAGCCCGACCGCATCCACCTTCGCGACCACATCACCCAGGCCGAGATCGGCGCCTTCCAGTCCGAACGCGGCCGCACGCAGCGGCTGCGGTTTTCCCTGACGGTCGATCTGCGCGATCCCGTGGACGCCGGGGACGACCATGTGGACCGCATCCTGTCCTATGACGTGCTGGTCCAGGCGGTGGACACGGCGCTTGCCGATCAGCGCTACAACCTGGTCGAAACCCTGGCCGAACGCATCGCGGCCGAGGTTCTGGCCCATCCGCAGGCCGCCCGGATCGTTGTCACGGTCGAAAAGCTGGACCGGGGGCCGGGGGCGCTTGGCATCACCATCAGCCGCGACGCGGGCCGCATGGCGGTCGCCGCACAGCATTGGCCGGTCCGCATGGTCGTGGGCCAGCCCGCCATGCTGCCCGAAGGCGCCGTGGTCCTGCTTCCCGAAGCCCCGGCTGGCCCCGTTCCACAGGGCGGCGATCCCCGGCGCCTCGCGCTGCTGGCCCTGGACCAGGCGGCCTGGATCCTTGCCGCCACCCTGGGCGTCGAGGTGGCCGAGACGCGGACCGAACTTGATGCCGCGATCCGCGACGAACGCCCGGTCGTCTGGGCGCCCGCGCGGCTGGCGGTCGAGGCGCCGGGCGTCGCGCCCGAGGCCCCTGCCCTGGCCTTCTGGCTGGCCCCCCGCCTGTCAGCGGACCGCGTCGATTTCGCGACAGCGGCACCGCTGCCTCCCGCGCCGGACGGACTTGCCATGGGCCGTCTTCCGGGGGCTGCCCGGTGACCGTTTACCACCGTCCCATTCCCATTCCCCATGGCCGCCATGTCCTTGCAGGCGGCTGGGCGCGCTTTTCGCAGGTCGAGATCCTGGAACGTGGCCGCCCGCCCCGGATCAGCGACGACATTCCCCCCGATGTCCTGGAGCGGCTGACGGCCCCGCGTCCCGGCATCGCCGAGCTGACCCTGGACAACCCGCGCGTGATGGGCATCGTCAATGCCACGCCCGACAGCTTTTCGGACGGCGGCCGCTATGATCCCGCCGCACATGGTCAGCAGTTGATCCATGACGGGGCCGATCTTCTCGACATCGGCGGCGAATCGACCCGCCCCGGCGCGGCCGAGGTACCGGTGGCCGAGGAGATCGGCCGCATCGCCCCCGCGATCCGCGCCCTGGCGCCCCATGCGCCCATCTCGGTCGATACGCGCAAGGCGGCTGTTGCGCAGGCCGCATTGGCCGCCGGGGCGGCGATGGTCAACGACGTGTCGGGTTTCGACTTCGACCCCGCCCTGGCCGCCGTGGTGGCCGACGCACAGGTGCCGGTCTGCCTGATGCACGCGCAGGGCCTGCCCGCGACCATGCAGGACGATCCGCGCTATGACGATGTCCTGCTGGATGTCTATGACGCGCTGGAAGCCCGCATCCGCCGGGCCGAGGCCGCGGGCATTCCGCGCGCGCGCATCGTCGTCGATCCCGGCATCGGCTTCGGCAAGACGCAGGCGCATAATCTTGCCATCCTGCGGCGGATTTCGCTGTATCATGGGCTTGGCTGCGCGATCCTGCTGGGCGTCTCGCGCAAGCGGTTCATCGGCACGATCGGCGGCGCGGAAGACCCCGCCGACCGTTCGCCCGGCACGCTTGCGATCACCCTTGCGGCGATAGTACAGGGCGTTCAGCTTCACCGCGTCCACGATGTGCGCGGCCTGGTTCAAGGACTGCGGCTGTGGCAGGCCGTCAACGACAACGAAAAGGCAGAACGATGAGCAGAGGCTTGTTCGGGACAGACGGCGTGCGCGGGCGCGCCAACAGCTACCCCATGACGGCCGAGATGGCGCTGCGCCTGGGCGCGGCGGCTGGCCGGTATTTCCGCCGCGCGGGCGACGACAGCGCCCATCGCGTGGTGATCGGCAAGGATACCCGGCTGTCGGGCTACATGCTGGAAAACGCGCTGACGGCGGGGCTGACCAGCACCGGCATGAACGTGCTGCTGCTGGGGCCGGTGCCGACGCCCGCCGTGGGCTTTCTGACCCGGTCGATGCGGGCGGATGTGGGCATCATGATCTCGGCCAGCCACAACCCGGCCGAGGACAACGGCATCAAGTTCTTCGGTCCCGACGGCTTCAAGCTGTCCGACGAGGCCGAGGCCGAGATCGAGGCCATCGTCGCCGGAGAGATCGTTCCGGCGCAGCCCTCCAATATCGGCCGCGCCAAGCGGATCGAGGACGGGCGCGGGCGTTACGTCGAATATGCCAAGACGACCTTCCCGGCGGGCCAGCGGCTGGACGGGCTGCGCGTGGTGATCGACTGCGCCAACGGCGCGGCCTATCGCGCCGCGCCGGACGTGCTGTGGGAACTGGGCGCCGAGGTGATCCCGATCGGCGTCGATCCCGACGGGCGCAACATCAACGCGGGCGTGGGATCCACCCACCCCGAGGCCTGCGCGCGGGCGGTCCTGGACCATGGCGCGCATCTTGGCATCAGCCTGGACGGCGACGCCGACCGGGTCATCATCATCGACGAGAACGGCCGCGTGGCCGATGGCGACCAGGTCATGGCGCTGATGGCGTCCCGCTGGGCCGCGCAGGGGCGGCTGCGGGGCAATGCCCTGGTGGCGACCGTGATGTCGAACCTGGGGCTGGAGCATTTCCTGGGCGGGCGCGGGCTGCGGCTGGAACGCACCAAGGTGGGCGACCGCTATGTGGTCGAACGAATGCGCGAGGGGGGCTTCAACCTGGGGGGTGAGCAGTCGGGCCATATCGTGATGACCGACTATGCCACGACCGGGGACGGGCTGATCGCGGCCATGCAGTTCCTGGCGGCCATGGCCGATACGGGCGAAAGCGCCAGCACGCTTGCGGCGCAGTTCGACCCCGTGCCGCAACTATTGAAGAATGTCCGCTATGCCGCGGGCGCCGACCCGCTGTCCGCCGCCGCCGTCCGCGCGGTGATCGCCGATGCCGAGGCGCGGCTGGCCGGGACCGGCCGCGTGCTGATCCGCAAGTCCGGGACCGAGCCCCTGATCCGCGTCATGGCCGAGGCCGAGAACGAGACCGTATTGCGCGAGGTCGTGGACGGGATCGTCGCGGCGGTGGAAAAGGCGGCCTGAGGCGGTGAGCGCCGGGGGCTTCGCGCCCCCGGACCCCCGCGGGATATTTAAGCACAGAAGATTCAGGCCGCTTCCGCCACCGGGTCGAAGTCATAGATCCAGTCGAAGCGCGACAGGATCGCCCCCGGCGCGACCTTGCCGCCGATGCGCAGCGCGGCATGGGCGGCCAGCCGTTTCGGCCCCGTCAGGTGATAGTTGCGCGCGTTGTCGTTTGCGGCGGCGACGATGCGGGTCGTGCGGGGCTTGCGCAGGTTCTGGTATCGGGACAGCGCGGCGCCCTGGTCGGGCGTCGCGTCCAGGCAGGCGGCCAGGATCCAGGCATCCTCGATCGCCATGCAGGCGCCTTGGGCCATGAAGGGCAGCGTCGGATGGGCGGCGTCGCCCAGGATTGCCATGCGGCCGTCCTGCCAGCGGGCCGCGACGTCGTGACGGAACAGGCCCCAGACATGGACGGCATCGACCCGCGCCAGCCAGCCGGGCACCGGGCCACCGAAGCCCGCGAAGGCCGCACGCAAGTTGGCGGGGTCGTCGGGGTGCGACCAGCCTTCGTCCTGCCAGTCGCGGGTTTCCAGCACGGCCACGATATTGCGCAATCCGCCCGCCAGCGGATAGCTGACCAAGTGACGGCCCGACCCCATGAAGACCTGCGCTTCGGGCGTCCCATCGGTGTCGGGAATGACGGCACGCCAGGCAGTCTGGCCGGTGAAGAAGGGCACCTCGCGCCCATTCAGCGCGGTGCGGATGCGGCTGTGCAAGCCGTCGGCCCCGATCAGCAGGGGGACTTCCGGGGGCGAGGCAATGTCGCGCCCCAGTTCGATACGCACCCCGGCCTGCCGCGCCGCCTGCTCCAGAACCTCGATCAGCCGGGCGCGGTGGATCAGGCGGAAGCGGTCGCCGGGACGGTGGCGGGCCAGATCCAGTCGCACGACATCCGCCCCCGAAGCGTCGCGCAGCCGGACCGCGCGGCTTGGCAGCGACACGACATCAAGCGCCGGGCCAAGGCCAAGCGCATCCAGCACGCGCATCGCATTGGGGGACAGTTGCAGGCCCGCGCCAACCTCTGCAATCGCGGGCGCGCGTTCCAGCACCGTCACATCGGCCCCCCGCAGGCGCAGCGCCAGGGCGGCGGTCAGGCCCGCGACACCGCCGCCGACGACGGTGACGGGTCGCGACTGCAATGCGCCATGCATCGGCCTAGTCGTCGCGGTGGACCCGTTCGCGCCGTTCGTGGCGTTCCTGCGCTTCCAGCGTCATGGTGGCGATGGGGCGCGCGTCAAGGCGGCGCAGGCTGATCGGCTCGCCCGTCATCTCGCAGTAACCGTATTCGCCCGTCTCGATCCGGCGCAGGGCCGCGTCGATCTTGCTGACCAGCTTGCGCTGGCGGTCGCGGGTGCGCAGTTCAAGCGCGCGGTCGGTTTCCTCGGACGCGCGGTCGGCCAGATCGGGGACGGAACGGGCGCTGTCCTGCAGGCCTTCCAGGGTTTCGGCGGATTGATCCAGCAGTTCCTGCTTCCACGCCTCCAGCTTGCGCCGGAAATATTCAAGCTGCCGGTCGTTCATGAAGGGCTCATCCTCGGCGGGACGATAGTCCTGGGGCAGGAAGGTCTGGGCTTTCATAAATCCTCTCCGGCGGCGCCGGGCTGGAACGCTGAACCGGCACCTTGCGCGCCCCCATAAAGTATGACGTGCTGCTTGTCACTAGGCGAAAAGATCAAGGGCGGATGACATGGCATACCACGCGTTGTTTGCCCGCAAGCAATTCACCTGAAAGGAGAGTTTGATGCAGTTCACCGGCACCGGCCGATATGTCGCCCCGCCCGACCTGGCGATTGCGGTCAACGCCGCCGTGACGCTGGAACGCCCCCTGCTGGTCAAGGGGGAACCGGGCACCGGCAAGACCGAACTGGCGCGCCAGGTGGCCGACAGCCTGAAGCTGCCGATCATCGAATGGCATGTGAAATCAACGACCAAGGCGCAGCAGGGCTTGTATGAATACGACGCCGTCAGCCGGTTGCGCGACAGCCAGCTGGGCGATGCGCGGGTCCATGATGTCGGCAACTATATCCGCAAGGGCAAGCTGTGGCAGGCTTTCGAGGCGCCGCAAAAGACCGTCCTGCTGATCGACGAGATCGACAAGGCGGATATCGAGTTTCCGAACGACCTTCTCCAGGAACTCGACCGGATGGAGTTTCACGTTTACGAGACGGGCGAGACGATCCGCGCCGCGCACCGGCCGGTGGTCATCATCACCTCGAACAACGAAAAGGAGCTGCCGGACGCGTTTCTGCGTCGGTGCTTCTTCCATTACATCCGCTTTCCCGACGCCGAGACGCTGCGCGCCATCGTGGACGTGCATTACCCCGGCCTGAAGCGCGGACTGCTGGATCAGGCGCTGACGCAGTTCTTCGAATTGCGCGAGACGCCGGGGCTGAAGAAGAAGCCCTCGACCAGCGAGCTTCTGGACTGGCTGAAGCTGATCCTGGCCGAAGATCTGGCGCCCGAGGATCTGCGACGCGATCCCCACACCATGCTGCCCCGCCTGCATGGCGCGCTGCTGAAGAACGAACAGGACGTGGCCCTGTTTGAAAAGCTGGCCTTCATGGCAAGGCGGCAGCGATGATCATCCGCCCCCTGCGCGCCGATGACAAGAACCAGTGGCAGGCGCTATATGACGGCTATCACCGCTTCTACGACCGGCCCGACCTGCCGCAGGATTTCTTCGATACGGTATTCGCCCGGCTGATGGCGGTTGATCCGCAGGACTTCCATGCCCTTGTCGCCGAAAGCGACGGCGACCTGCTGGGCCTGACCCATTACGTCTTTCACCCGCATATGTGGTTCCCCGAGGGGGTCTGTTATCTGCAGGATCTGTTCACGGCGGATCGGACGCGGGGCAAGGGCGTGGGCCGCGCGCTGATTGAGGGCGTCTATGCCGAAGCCGACAAGGCGGGCCGCCCGCGCGTCTATTGGCTGACGCAGGAACACAATTATGCGGGGCGGATGCTCTATGACCGCGTGGGCGTGAAGTCGCCCTTCATCCGCTATAACCGCCCGCTTTAGGACGGATCGACATTCATCCTTGCGCCGCCCTTGATCTGGCGAAGGCCATCGCCTTCGCTACGCGATGCGATTGCCACCCAACCCGCCGGGCCCCAAAACCCCGGTCAGCGCCCGCCCCGCCAGCGGTGGGCGCTTCACGCCTACCGGGTCGGGCGCCGGCCTCCCGTGGGTTTGAACGGCACTGTCTCTGATGGAACCCGATCACGTGGGCGGGGAAACGCATGCGTTTCCCGGTCCCGCCCGGTCATGGAAGGGGATCGCACCGCTTCTGTATCTACTGAATGTCGATTCTTCCCAAGACTCCCGTTCGGGCACCCCCCCCAAAAGAGATTTCTTTGCCGTTGCGTGACTTAGCCCCGTTCGCCTAGGCTTTGCCCCAACAGAAGGAGGGCCAGATGACACAGGGCTTTGACACGACCGCGATCCATGCCGGGGCGGAACCCGATCCCGCGACCGGGGCGCGGCAGGTGCCGATCTACCAGACCACGTCCTATGTGTTCCGGGATGCCGACCACGCCGCGCGCCTGTTCGGGTTGCAGGAGGTGGGCTATATCTATTCCCGCCTGACCAACCCGACCGTCGGCGCGCTGCAGAACCGCGTCGCGGCGCTTGAAGGCGGGGCGGGCGCGGTCTGCTGTTCGTCGGGCCATGCGGCGCAGATCATGGCGCTGTTCCCGCTGATGGGGCCGGGGCTGAACATCGTCGCCTCGACAAGGCTTTATGGCGGGACGGTCACGCAGTTCAGCCAGACCATCAAGCGCTTCGGCTGGTCGGCCCGCTTTGTCGATTTCGACGATCTGGAGGCCCTGCGTGCGGCCATCGACGGGGACACACGGGCGATCTTCTGCGAATCGATCTCGAACCCCGGCGGCTATGTGACCGACATTCCGGCGGTGGCCGAGATTGCCAATGCGGCGGGCATCCCGCTGATCGTGGACAACACGCTGGCCACCCCCTACCTGTGCAAGCCCATCGAAATGGGCGCGACCCTGGTCGTCCACAGCCTGACCAAATACATGACCGGCAACGGCACCGTGACGGGTGGCGCGATCGTGGACAGCGGCGCCTTCGACTGGTCGGCCTCGGGCAAGTTCCCCAGCCTGTCCGACCCCGAGCCCGCCTATCACGGGCTGCGCTTCCACGAAACCTTCGGCCCGGCGGCCTTCACCTTCCATTCCATCGCCATCGGGTTGCGCGACCTGGGAATGACCATGAACCCGCAGGGCGCCCATTACACGCTGATGGGGATCGAGACGCTGGGCCTGCGCATGGCCCGCCATGTGGAAAACGCGCAGACCGTCGCGGAATGGCTGGAAAACGATCCGCGCGTGACCGCCGTGACCTATGCCGGGCTGGAATCGTCCCCGTGGAACGCGACGGCGAAGCGGCTGTACCCGAAGGGGGCCGGGGCGCTGTTCACCTTTGCGGTCAAGGGCGGCTATGACGCGGCGGTCAAGGTGGTCGGCGCGCTGAAGCTGTTCAGCCATGTCGCGAACCTGGGCGATGCGCGGTCGCTGGTGATCCATTCGGCATCGACCACCCACCGCCAGTTGACCGAGGATCAGCAGCGCGCCGCGGGCGCCGCCCCCGATCTGTTGCGCCTGTCCATCGGGATCGAGGATCCCGCCGACCTGATCGCCGACCTGGATCAGGCCCTGGCGGCGGCGGTCGCATGAAAAAGGGGGCGTGACGCCCCCTTTCGTCGTTCAGTTGGCAGGCGCCGGGGCGTCCGGGGCCTCGCCCATCGGCAGGACAGGCTCGCCCGGTGCGGGGGCGCCGGTATCGGTACCCAGGGGCGGCGGCAGGTCGCCCGGAGCCGGAGCGGCGGGATCGCTGCCGGGAACGGGCGCGGCGGCGCCCCCTTCCGCATCCGGGGCTTCCATGCCGGGCACGGGCGGATGGCCGTGGGGCAGGCCGTCGCCATCGTCGCCGGGACCGTGATCCGGGCCGCGGCCCTCGCCATCAGGCTTGTGCATCGCGCCATGATCGTGGCCGCCCTTGCCGCCCATCGGCCCGCAATCCTGCCCCGACAGGGCGAACTGCATCTCGACCATCGCGGACAGGGCGACCTCTCCGGCGGCGACCGGCACCTTGGCCGCGTCCGAGGCGGCGCGGGCCTCCATCATCATCGGGCGCGGGCCTTCGGGCGTGGGCGTGTCGCGCAGCACCAGCACGGGGCCAAGCGTCAGGCCCGCGGCCTCGGCCAGGATCTCGGCCTTGTGGCGGGCGTCGGTGACGGCGGCGCGGCGGGCCTCATCCTCGGTCCCGGCGCTGTCGTCGCGGGTGAAGCCGATGCCGTTGATCTCGTTCGCGCCAGCCGCGACGATGGCGTCCAGAACCTCGCCCAGGCGGGCCACGTCCTTGACGCGCACCGCGACCATGTTGCTGGCCTGATAACCCGTCACGGTGGGCGCGCGCCCCTCGCCGTAATCCATCATCGGGTTCAGGTTCAGCCCCGAGGTCTGGATGTCGGCCTGCTCGATCCCCGCGCCCGTCAGCGCCTCGATCACGGCAGCCTGCTGGGTCGAGTTCTGGCGCATCGCCTCGGCCGCGCTTTGGGCCTGGGTGGTCACGCCCAGCTGGATCGTCGCCATGTCGGGGGCCACCCGCGCCTCGCCCTGGCCCGTCACCGTCAGGCGCGACATGCCCGGATGGCACATGCCGTGGCCGCCCTTGCCGGGCGCGGCCATGGCCGGCGCAGCAAGCGCGAATGCCGTCGATGCGGCCAGGGCGACCCGTGCCAGCCTGTGCGAAACCTTGGTCATGGTTTTGTCCTTTCTGCACAAAATCTCGTTCCCCAGCTAACAACGGGCCGGGGCGGACAGTTCAAGGCAATTCCGTTCACAGCTGCGCCAGATTCGCTTCCCCCACCCCGCGATTTCCGGTAGATCTGGGGCAATCCCCACCAAATCGCGGACCATCATAACACGCGATCGTAATCGAGCAGTGATCCAAGCCATGAACAGACATATCGCGCCGCCCGAATTCGCCATGAGCTTCACGCCCGAGGCGGTTCTGCTTGAACATCGCGACGGGCTTGGCTGGCGGCCCCTGGGCCAGGCGCAATTCGCGGGGCGCGAGATGACGGCCAGGCTGGCGGCGCTGCGCGACCAGGCCGGGACCGTGCCGAGCGATCTGGATACGGTGCTGGTCATTCCCGACGACCAGATCCTCTATACCACGCTGACGGTTCCCGTGGGGTCCGACACGCCCACAGCCATCGCCCGTGCGCTGGAGGCGATGACCCCCTATCCGGCCAGCGACCTGGCCTTCGACTGGTGCCCGTCGGAAACGGGCGACATCGAGACGCTGCGCGTCGCCGCCGTCGCCCGCCGCACGCTGGAGGAGGCCGAGGATTTTGCCCGCGCGCAGGGCTTCCGCCCGTCGGGCTTTGTCGCCCGGCCCGACGACGCGCGCTTCGACGGCCAGCCGGATTTCGGGCCCAGCCGTCTGGCCGAAGGTCATTTCACCCGCCAGCCCTTCAGCGAACCGGACCTGACCCAGGCCCGCGTGACCGATCCCGTGGTGGCCGAACCCGCTGCCGTGGTCCAGGCGCCAGCGGCCCCCGCAGCCGCAGCGCCGGTCGTGTCCCGCATCGTTCCCCATGTGGCGCTGCCTGTGGTTCAGGCGAATCCCGCTCCGCAGCCCAAGCCTGCCGCCGCTGAAACGGCGCCCCCCATCGCGCCTGTCGCGGAGGTGATCCGGCATAGCGAGCCCAAGGCCCCTGCCGCGCCGCGCGCCCTGCCGCCGCGCGCGCAGGCGGTGCATGAGCGTGCCCGGCAAGCCCGCGCGGTCCGCGCCACCTCCGCCGAGGATCAGGGCATGCCCGCCCCGGCCCTGCTCGACCGCCTGCGGCGGCTGGATCCCGGCCGCCTGCCGGTGATGATGGGGCTGCTGGTCCTGGGCCTTGTGATCGTGCTGGCCTTCTTCGGCGGCACGCCGTCGGAGGAAGCCGTGGCGCCCGCCGAAATCGCGGACACCGCGCCGGCCCCGCAGCCGGTGGATACCGCCGTTGCGACGCCCGAGCCCGTGACGCCCGAGCCGGTGGCGCCGGAACCCGCCGCACCCGTTGAAACCGCCGAAGTCCCTGCGGCAAGCGAGCCGCTGGCCGAGGCGGCGCCCCCCGCTGCCATGCCGCAGCCGGAAGCCCTGCAGCCGACCCTGGCCACCCCAGCCCCCGCGCCTGCGCCCGTGGCGCCGCAGACCGCCACGGCAGAAGCGACCCCGCCCGCCCCTGCCCCCGCGCAGGTCCAGCAGGACGCGGCAACGGCAAACGCCGTTTCAGGGGCCCGGCCTGTTCCCGCACCTGCGCAGGCGCCTGTGCAGGCGCAGGCGGAACCGGCGGCACCCGTCGCGCAAGGCGACGACCGGCTGAGCCAGGCCTTGACCCAGGCGATGAACAGCCGCGAACCGGCGGCCCCGCAAACGCCGATCAGCGCCGCAACCATGGCACGCGATCTGGAAAAGGCGCCGCGCCCGACAGCACCTGCAACCGCCAAGCCTGCAAGCCCTGCCCCTGCTGCGGCCAAGGCCCCGACCCCGGCTGCCCCCGCAGCCACGCCGCGCGCAGCGGCGCCGGCGCGTCAACTGGCAAGCTCGGCCCGTCCGCCGCGCGTGGCGCCCGTGCGGGCCTCTGCCCCCGCGCGGACCGATACCCGTCCGGCGGTGCCCGCGAATCCCCGCCCTTATACGGAACGCGCGCGGTCCGAACCTTCCCGGCAGACCGCGGCCCGTCCGCCCGAACGGCCTGCTGCGGCAGCCCCCGCCCGCACCCCGGCTGCGGTGCCGGCGGCCGCGAGCCCGTCACAACCCGCGGCCAAAGCGTCCCGCCCGCCCGCCCGTCCCCAGCGGCAAAGCAGCCTGGAGGAAGGCAGCCAAGCCGAGGACGGCCAGCCGACCCGCCTGACCCAGGCCGAAAGGCGCGCGCTGACCGAATTGCTGCGCGACCTGCGCACCGCGCAGGCGGGCGCATCGGGGCTGTCGCAGGCTGAACGCGGTGCCGTCATCCGCCTGGCCGATGCCCGTCCGACCCGCAAGCCTGTCGCGGTCAACGCGCCCTCGCAGCGCGCGGTCCGGGATGCGGTCGCCGCCGCCGTGGCGGAGAGCGGCCGCCCCGAAACCCGCGCCGCGTCCAAGCCTGCGGCATCGGCTGGGAAACTTGGCCGGTCGGCCCGCCCCTCCGCCCGTCCCGGCGGATCGCGCACGGCGGTTCGCAGCGATCCCGGCCCCGGCAATCCCAGCCTGTCCAGCGGCGCCATCGACCAGGCGGTCGCCGCAGCCGTTTCAGAAAGCTCTTCCCCGCGTGGCGCCGTCGCCTTGACGGCGCTTCGTTCATCTGCCCTTCCGCCACGCCGCGCGGGCAGGGCCGCCGCTGCGGCCACCGCGACCGTCACCGCCGCCGCAGCGCCCGTGGCGTCCTTGGCACCCACGCTTGGCGACCTGCGCTCTGCCGCCCAGGCCCAGTCCGAGGAAGCGGCGCTTGCCGAACAGCGCCGCCAGGACGCCGAGCTGCAGGCCCAGGCCGAGGCCCGCGCCCGCGCGCGCGCCGCCCAGGACGCCGCAGCCGAGGCGCAGGCCCGCGCCCAGGCCGAAGCCCGCGCCCGCGCCCAGGCCGAGGCCGAGGCCCGCGCCGCCGCCGCCCGCCAGCAGCGCTATGCCCCGCCCGAGGCCGAGGACGAGCCCGAGGTCGCGGCCAATATCCCCGACGGCCGCACGCCGACCACGGCAGGCAATGCCGCGACCGTCAAGGACGGCATCCAGATCAACCGCACCCAGATCATCGGCACCATCGGCGCGGGCAAGGCCAGCCGCGCCCTTGTGCGCCTGTCGAACGGCCGCGTCCTGACGCTGCGGCTTGGCGACAAGATCAACGGCGGCACCATCACCGATATCGGCGACAGCCGCATCACCTTTGTCAAAGGCGGCCGGCCGCAGGCGCTTTCGGTCTTGGGCGGGCGCTAAGGGTCAGCCGTCCAGCCGCTCGATCGTCCAGCCGTCCTTTTCCAGCAGGCGCAGCACGCCCCCTTCGCCCGGCAGGTGCAGCGCCCCAAAGCCCGCGACGATCCCCTTGCCTTGCGCCGCCGCCTTCCTGGCGCCTTCGCTCAGCGGCGCGATCCAGTTCTGGTTGCGCCGGTCTATCAGCTGGTCCTGCGCAAGCTGCATCTGCGCATCGACCTGAGCGCGCGTCAGCCCCGAGGTGCGATAGGCGTCGAAGCGGCCGAATTCCCAGATGGCCCAGACATCGCCCGCGAAATAGGCCTCGGTCAGCGTCACCGCGTAATCGTCGGCATAGGCTGCGACAGGCAGCGCGGTGCGTATCATCTCGATTTCCTGCTGGGGCGTCAGGTCGCGAAACAGGGTGAAGACCGTGTCCCAGGGCTCCAGCGCGCGAACGGGGATGTCCAGGGACTCGGCCCGTTCGACTAGCCGATGATCCAGCCCCTGGGCGCCGGATCGGGCCGCCTGTTCCATCATGCAGGGGCTGATCCCCAACATCATCGCCACATACCAGGGCCGCAGCTTCGAGGTGACGACGGCAGGCGTCCCGCGTTCCGCCATGGCCTTCGACAGCAAGGCCCAGTCCCGGTCGTCCAGCCGTTCCGGCAGGGTCGGCCCGGTCGGATCGACCATCAGCGTCGGATCGGCCGCCAAGGCCTCGGTCAGCTTCCGTTCCTCGGCGGGGCCTGCCTCGACGAAGAGGGCGGCGGCATCGGCGATGATCGGCGTCAGCCGATCCAGCATCGGATCATGGCGCGGATCGCCGAAGTGATAGGTGCCCACCAGCGTCATCGCCTGATCGCCCTTGCTGGCCCGCCACAGCAGTCCCTGGTGGAAGGGAACGCCCGCCACCGCCGCGTCGATTTGGGCGCGCTGATCGGGGGGCATGGTGTCGAACAGGTTGGTGCCCACACATTCGGACGCGGCACCCGCCCCCGCCCACAGCATGAAAATTCCCGCCAGAACAATGCGCATCGGGTTCTTCCTGTTTTTCGAACGCTGCAAGGCTGTCACATCAAGGCCCCCTTTGACCAGCCGGGCCATCGGCGATTTTTCACCATGCCACGCCGTTGACAGGCCAGGTCCAGTGGCCTAGATCACCGCCATTGGCACTCTCTGCCGGTGAGTGCCAACAACGACACTGCAACCTGAAACACGGAGTGTTCACCCATGGCATTCAAACCGCTGCATGACCGCGTTCTGGTCCGCCGCGTCCAGTCGGACGAAAAGACCAAGGGCGGCCTGATCATCCCCGACAGCGCCAAGGAAAAGCCCGCCGAAGGCGAAGTCATCGCCACCGGCGAAGGCGCGCGCAAGGATTCGGGCGAACTGATCACGCCCTCGGTCAAGGCGGGCGACCGCGTGCTGTTTGGCAAATGGTCGGGCACCGAAGTCACGATCGACGGCGAAGAGCTGCTGATCATGAAGGAAAGCGACATCCTGGGCGTCATCGCCTGATCCGCATCCTTCACCATTAATTTCAGGAGATTCACATGGCTGCGAAAGAAGTCAAGTTCAACACCGACGCCCGCGACCGGATGCTGAAAGGCGTCAACATCCTGGCTGACGCCGTGAAGGTCACGCTGGGCCCCAAGGGCCGCAACGTGGTGATCGACAAGTCCTTCGGCGCCCCGCGCATCACCAAGGACGGCGTCTCGGTCGCCAAGGAAATCGAACTGTCCGACAAGTTCGAGAACATGGGCGCCCAGATGGTCCGCGAAGTCGCGTCGCGCACCAATGACGAGGCCGGCGACGGCACCACCACCGCCACCGTCCTGGCCCAGGCCATCGTGAAAGAGGGCATGAAGGCGGTTGCCGCCGGCATGAACCCGATGGATCTGAAGCGCGGCATCGACCTCGCGACCTCGAAAGTGGTCGAGGCGATCAAGTCGGCTTCGCGTCCCGTGAACGACAGCGACGAAGTCGCCCAGGTCGGCACCATCTCGGCCAACGGCGAAGCCCAGATCGGCCGCTTCATCGCCGACGCGATGCAGAAGGTCGGCAACGAGGGTGTCATCACCGTCGAAGAAAACAAGGGCATGGAGACGGAAGTCGAAGTCGTCGAAGGCATGCAGTTCGACCGCGGCTACCTGTCGCCCTATTTCGTTACCAACCCCGACAAGATGGTCGCGGAACTGGAAGACGCCTTCATCCTGCTGCACGAGAAGAAGCTGTCCTCGCTGCAGCCGATGGTGCCGCTGCTGGAAGCCGTTATCCAGTCGGGCAAGCCGCTGGTCATCGTTGCCGAAGACGTGGAAGGCGAGGCCCTGGCCACGCTGGTCGTCAACAAGCTGCGCGGCGGCCTGAAGATCGCTGCCGTCAAGGCTCCGGGCTTCGGCGATCGTCGCAAGGCCATGCTGCAGGACATCGCCATCCTGACCGGCGGTCAGGTCATCAGCGAAGACCTGGGCATGAAGCTGGAAAACGTCGGCATCGACATGCTGGGCCGCGCCAAGAAGGTCTCGATCAACAAGGACAACACCACCATCGTCGATGGCGCCGGTGAAAAGGCCGAGATCGAAGCCCGCGTTTCGCAAATCCGCCAGCAGATCGAGGAAACCACCTCGGACTACGACCGCGAGAAGCTGCAGGAGCGTGTCGCGAAACTGGCCGGTGGCGTTGCCGTCATCCGCGTCGGCGGCATGACCGAAGTCGAAGTGAAAGAGCGCAAGGACCGTGTGGACGACGCGCTGAACGCGACCCGCGCTGCCGTTCAGGAAGGCGTGGTCGTCGGCGGCGGCGTGGCCCTGGTGCAGGGCGGCAAGGCGCTGGAAGGCGTGTCGGCCGAGAACTCGGACCAGGAAGCGGGCATCGCCATCGTTCGCCGCGCCCTGGAAGCCCCGATGCGCCAGATCGCCGAAAACGCCGGCGTTGACGGTGCCGTGGTTGCCGGCAAGGTGCGTGAATCGAACGACAAGTCCTTCGGCTTCAACGCGCAGACCGAAGAATATGGCGACATGTTCAAGTTCGGCGTCATCGACCCGGCCAAGGTGGTTCGCACCGCCTTGGAAGACGCGGCCTCGGTCGCCGGCCTGCTGATCACCACCGAAGCCATGATCGCCGAGAAGCCCGAGCCGAAAGCCGCTGCCGGCGGCATGCCCGACATGGGCGGCATGGGTGGGATGATGTAATCATCCCCGGCCTTCCGGCAGGAACGGAAAAGGGCGCCTTCGGGCGCCCTTTTTCAAGTCCCTTGTGCCCTGTTCTTCAGGCGCCGCTAACCTTGTGTTGATGATTGCCCTGTATCCAGGGGGAAGCCGCAGCCGCAGGGGATTGCCATGATTCGCGTCGTTATCGCCCTGATGGGGATCATCATCGGCATGACCGGCCCCGCGCAGGCTTGCAGCCCCAGGGCGAACAGCACCTTTTGCGCCGATGGCTGGGTCGCGGCGCAGCCGATGGGCAGGGCTGGGGCCGACGAACAGAACCTGGCCTTGGAAGGGGCCGGGGACGGCGCCTGGGATCCGCCCGCGACCGGCGGCGAAGACATCTATGTCGAAGGGGCCGTCATGATCGGCGATCCGCCCGCCCATGACGACGAACCGCTGTAGGGGCGGAACTGGCGGGACGGGGCGCCGGTCAGGCGATCTGCCCTTCCACTTCCAGGGCCCCGCACAGCGCCTTGAAGCGTGCCTCGGCGACCTCTCCCATCAGCTTGCGGCCCGTGGCGGTCAGCTTCAGGCGCAACTGCTTGCCGCTGAAGGTCAGCTTGCCCGCATCCGCCGGATCGTCAAGCGCCAGCATCGCGCCGAAGCGCATGGCCTTGCCCAGAACCTCGGCATCCTTGACCTCGGCCTCGGACAGCAGCTTGAACAAGGGCGCCATGGGCGAACCCGCGCGGCTGTTCTTGTAGCGGTGCAGCAGCGCCAGGCCCAGGAAGACACGCTCGGGGTGGCTCAGCGCGGCCATGTTGGCGCGGGTGACATTGTCGAAGCAGGCATCGGCGCGATAGTCAGGGTGCGCGCGCCAGCTTGTGTCGTGCAGCAGGCAGGCGGCGTGGATCAGGCGGTCGCGTTCGGGCGGCACGTCCTGGAACAGCGGCTGCAGGAACTGATAAAGCTTCTTGCCCGATCCCGGCATCCGGGCCATCTGGCGTTCGGTGAAGCGGGCGGCCTCGATCAGGGGGTCGCGCTTGCGCAGGCTGTCGGACATCTGCTCGTACAGCAGCCCCTCGCGGATGCCATAGCTGGACACGGCCAGTTCGGTCGGCGCAAAGGTTTCGGTCAGTTGCGCCAGCACCTGCGCGGCCAGCGGCACCAGCTCGATCCGCGACGACGACAGCCCGGTCCGCGCCTTGAGATCGCCGATGTCGTTGGCCCCGATCCAGGCCACCGTGTCCGCCACGGCCTTGGGCGTCATGCGGTATTCGTGCAGCACGGTCATGGGATAGGACACGCGCTCCATGTCCAGCCGGGCGATGGCGCGCCAGCTACCGCCGACCAGATAGATCCGTTCGTGATGCGTGCCCATCACCTCGGCCAGATGGGCGACGGTCTTCCTGATATGCTTGCGCAACCCATCCTTGCCGCCGGACACCTGTTGCAGCCGGAAGGGCCCGAGTTGCGAGGAGACGCGATTGCCGATCCGGCCATCCGCGACCTCGGCCAGTTCCATCGAGTTGCCGCCGATGTCGCAGACCAGACCCTTCGCGTCGGGCCAGCCCAGCAGCACCCCTTGGGCGGACAGCCGGGCCTCTTCCTCGCCGTCGATGACATGCATCCTGATGCCGGTTTCGCGTTCCACCCGGTCCTTGAAGGCGGGGCCGTCCTCGGCCTCGCGCACGGCGGCGGTGGCCACGCAGGTCAGGGGGTCGATGTCCATGCCGCGGGCCAGGGCCGCGAAACGCTGAAGGGCGGCAAAGCCGCGCTCGACCCCCTCGGGGTTCAGGCGCCCGGTCTGGGCCATCCTGGCGCCAAGCCCGGCCATGACCTTCTCGTTATAGAAATAGGCGGGGGATCGGGCAGCCCCGTCGAAGACCACCATGCGGATCGAGTTGGAACCCACATCGACCACGCCCACGCGCGACAGCGCCCGTTTTGGCAGTTTCTCGAACCTCTTGCCGAAAGGCTCGACCTTCTTGCCGGTCGTGGTGCGTACGCCGTTCATGGCCGCCTCTCCTGCTTGATCCGCATCGCGCAGTTCATGCCCCGCCGCGCCGGGTGCGTCAATCGTTCGAATGGGTCAGTGCCGGAACGTCGCCTGCCCCCGCCGTGCCCCGCCCGGACAGCGAGGGGTGGTCCATGAAGAAGCGGTGACAGTTGAACAGGTCGTCGCGCCCTTCGGGCAGATAGCGCACGAACCGGCCATCGGGTTGCAACAGCCAGCTTTGCGCCTCGTCCGCCATGTTGGCGGCCAGGATCTGGCTGACGATCTGCGCCTTGACCGTGTCGTTCATGCATTCCACCAGCGTTTCGACGCGGCGGTTCAGGTTGCGGTCCATCCAGTCGGCCGAACTGATGAAGACCCGCGCGCGCTTGGAGGGCAGGCCATGGCCGTTGCCGAAGCAGACGATGCGCGAATGTTCCAGGTAGCGCCCGACGATGGATTTCACGCGGATGTTTTCCGACAGCCCCCGGATGCCCGGCCGGATGCCGCAGATGCCGCGCACCACAAGGCTGATCTTCACCCCCGCAGCACTTGCGGCATAAAGCGCGTCGATCACGTCCTTTTCGATCAGCGAGTTCATCTTGGCCCAGATCGCGGCCGGGCGGCCCTGGCGGGCCAGTTCCGCCTCGCGCCCGATCAGGGACAGCAGGCGGTCCTTGAGGTCGATGGGCGAGATCGAGATGTTTTCCAGCCCGGCGGGCTGCACATAGCCCGACAGGAAGTTGAAGACCTTTGTCGCATCCCGCCCAAGCGCCGGGTCGCAGGTGAACAGCGACAGGTCGGTATAGATGCGCGCGGTGATCGGGTGATAGTTGCCGGTGCCGTAATGGGTATAGGTGACAAGGCTGTCGCCCTCGCGCCGGACAACGGTGCTGATCTTGGCGTGGGTCTTGTAGTTCACGAAGCCATAGACGACATGCGCGCCCGCCCGTTCCAGCCTGCGCGACTGGCGGATATTGGCGGCCTCGTCGAAGCGGGCCTTCAGTTCGACCAGGGCCGTGACGGACTTGCCGGATTCGGCGGCCTCGCACAGCGCGTCCACGATGGGGCTGTCGCGGCTGGTGCGGTACAGGGTCTGCTTGATCGCCAGCACGTTCGGATCGCGCGCGGCCTGGGCCAGGAAGCGCACCACCATGTCGAAGGTCTCATAGGGGTGGTGCAGCAGCATGTCCTTTTGCCGGATGGCCGCGAACATGTCGCCATCATGGTCCTGCACCCGTTCGGGAACGCGGGGCGTGAAGGCGGGCCACAGAAGGTCGCGGCGGTTGTCCAGCACCAGTTCGCGCAGGTCGGCCACGCCCAGCAGACCCTCGACCTCGATCACCTCGTCGGGGCCGACCTCCAGTTCCTCCATGATGAGGCGGCGCAGGCGGTCGGGGGCGCCGCGCGTGATCTTCAGCCGGATGACGCTGCCCAAGCGGCGGCGTTTCAGCGCGGTCTCGAATTCGCGGACCAGATCCTCGGCTTCTTCCTCGACCTCCAGGTCGCTGTCGCGCAGCACCCGGAAGGCGCAATGGCCGGTATCGCGATAGCCGGGGAACAGGCTGGACAGGTGCATCAGCAGCAGATCCTCCAGCTTGAAGAACCGCTCTCCCCCCGGCAGGGGAATGAAGCGGTCAAGCTGCGCGGGGATGGGCAGCAGCGCCTGCATCTGCCGCCCGTCGGTTTCGCGCGCCAGTTCCAGGCCCAGCGAAAAGCCGGTGTTGGGAATGAAGGGAAAGGGATGGGCCGGGTCGATGGCCAGGGGCGACAGGACCGGAAAGACCTTGCGTTCGAAATAGTCGTGCAGGAACTCCTCCTCGGCCCGCGTCAGGCGGGACCGGGACAGGATGACGATGCCCGCCTCCTCCATTTCCCGGCGGATGCGGTTCCAGACGCCCTGCTGCGCGCCCATCAGGCGGCGGGCGTCGGCGTTGATCATTGCCAACTGTTCCGCAGGCGTCAGCCCGTCGTCGGAGGGCGTGGCGTTCCCCTCTCGCACCAGTTCGCGCAGGCCCGCCACGCGGACGGTATAGAATTCGTCCAGGTTGGTCGCGCTGATCGACACGAAGCGCAGCCGTTCCAGCAAGGGCACGCGGGGATTGCGCGCCTCGTCCAACACGCGCCAGTTGAAGGACAGCCAGCTGATTTCCCGGTTGAAGAAGCGCGACCCGTTCTGCGGCACGCCTTCGGGCAGATCCTGCGGTTCGGGAAAGGGCGTTCGAAGGAAATCGGCTTGCGTCATGGGTCAACCTTGGGGACGGCGGTTCATGGCTCGGGCTCGCACAGGCCGGCCAGCAGTTCGGCCGCGATGCGGCGGGTGATCGGGCGCTTGTCGGCCATGGCGGCGCGGTCCATCGCGGCGACAAGCTGGCGGGCCAGCCCCAGGTCACGCGGCATGTGCAGGACCAGCCAGTCGATCAGGTCCGACGACACGTTCTGCTGGCGGTCCGCGAACAGCTTGACCAGCACGGCGGCCAGCAGGGTTTCATCGGGCGGCATCAGCCGGACCTGGGGCATCGCGTCCATGCGCGACCGCAGGTCGGGCAGCACCAGCCCCCAGTCGCGGGGCGGCGTGCGCGCGGTCAGCAGCAGCAGGCAGTCGCGCGGCGCGCACAGGTTCCACAGGTGGAACAGCGCCTGTTCCGCGCCCGCCGCCCGGCCCGTGCGGTCCGCGTCCTCGATCACCAGGGCGCCGCCTTCGGTAGCAAGATGGTCGGCGGCGTCGGGGCGCAGGGCCGCGGCCTTCAGTCGCCGCGCGCCATTCTCGGCCGCCCAGAAGGCGGCAAGGTGCGACTTGCCCGCGCCTTCCGGCCCGATCAGCAGCATCCGCCCCTGCGGCCAGTCCTGCGGCGCATCCAGCGCGGCAAGCGCCGCCCGGTTCGCCGCCGCAGGAAGAAAATCGGCGCGGGAATGGGCGGGCGGCGTCGTCAGGTCCAGCGTCAACTGACGAGAGGTCACGCCCATCTATCCGACATCGGGATGCTTGCGGGCCACTTCCTCGCGCATGATCTCGATCTGGCCCTGGGCGCGGTTCACGTCGGCGCGGATGCGCGCCTCGCGGATGGAATTGGCGACGGTGCCCTGGGGGACGACCTCGACCAGCAGGGGCTGGCCCGGATCAGGGGGCAGCGCCTGGCCGGTGAACAGCGCGCTTTCCTGATAGCGCTGCGTCAGGAACCGCCCGATCACGCCAAGCGCGGCAGCCAGCGGCACGGCCATGACCATGCCGACGAATCCGAACAGCGCGCCGAAGACCGACAGGGCCAGCAGCAGCCAGACCGGATGCAGGCCGACATGCTGGCCGACGATCTTGGGTTGCAGGTAATTGCCCTCGACCACCTGGCCGATGGCGAAGATCGCCACGACCAGGCCGATCCACAGCGGGTCGCCCCAGAAGCTGAACAGGGCGACGCCGATGGCCGTGGCCCCGCCGATCAGCACGCCCACGTAAGGAATGAAGGACAGCATCGCCGCCATGGCGCCGATGAAGAAGCCGAAGGGCAGGCCCACGATCATCAGCCCGATCGCATACCAGATCCCCAGGATCAGGATCACCATCCCCTGCCCGCGCACGAAGCCCGACAGCGCCTCGTCGATTTCCCGCGACAGGCGGCGCAGGGTGGGGGCGTGTTCACGCGGCAGCAGCGTGTCCACCCGGTCCACCAGATGGTCCCAGTCCAGCAGCAGGTAGAAGGCCACGACCGGCACGATCACCAGGATGGCGATGGCGCTGATGATGCCGCCCACCGACGACAGCAGGCTGGAGGCCACCGTGCCCATCTGCTCGCCCATGGCCGCGCCCAGGTCGGTCAGCGCGGTGCCGATGTCGCCGTTCGGGGGCAAAAGCTCGGGGAAGCGCGCCGACAGGAACAGGCGCGCCTGTTCCAGCATGGCGGGCGCGGTCTCGATCAGCGCTGTCGCCTGGCGCAGCATGACCGGCACGACCAGCACCACCACGGCGGCAAAGGCCAGCACGGCGGCCACGGTGATGACCACCACCGACATCACGCGCGACAGCCCCGCGCGTTCCAGCCGGTCGGCGACCGGGTCCAGCAGATAGGCCACGCCCGCGCCCAGGATGAAGGGCAGGATCGCGTTCCCCAGCAGCCACATGACCAGAAGCAGCACGACCGCCGCCACGCCCCACCACATCAGTTGCTTGTGTATCGGTATGCGCATGCCCGGTTCCTGGTGCGAATGTCGATGTGGAATGTGACCGCGACGCGCGGCAGTTGCAAGCGGCTGGCGCGGGTTCTTGGCAAGCAGGGACCGATCCGCTAACGCTGTGCGCCGAATGCCGTCAAAGGATCCCGCCCATGCGTCTGTCGCGCTATTTCCTGCCCGTCCTCAAGGAAGACCCGAAAGAGGCGCAGATCGTCAGCCACCGGCTGATGCTGCGCGCCGGAATGATCAAGCAGCAGGCGGCGGGCATCTATTCCTGGCTGCCGCTGGGCTACAAGGTTCTGCGCCGCATCGAGCAGATCGTGCATGAGGAACAGCAGCGCGCGGGCCACATTCCCCTGCTGATGCCGACGCTGCAATCGGCCGACCTGTGGCGCGAGTCGGGCCGCTATGACGATTACGGCGAGGAGATGCTGCGCATCAAGGACCGCCACAAGCGCGACCTGCTCTACGGCCCCACGAACGAGGAGATGATCACCGACATCTTCCGCAGCCATGTGAACAGCTACAAGGATCTGCCCCTGACGCTGTATCACATCCAATGGAAGTTCCGCGACGAGATCCGCCCGCGTTTCGGCGTGATGCGCGGGCGCGAGTTCCTGATGAAGGACGGCTACAACTTCGACCTGACGCGCGAGGCGGCGCTGCACGCCTATAACCGGCACTTGGTCAGCTATCTGCGCACCTATGAGCGGATGGGCCTGCAGGCGATCCCGATGCGCGCGGATGGCGGGCCGATCGGCGGGGATTACACCCATGAATTCCTGGTGCTGGCGGAAACCGGCGAATCGGAAGTGTTCTACGACAGCCAGATCACCGACCTGACCTTCGGCGACCGGCAGATCGACTATGACAGCGTCGAACAGTGCCAGGCCGTGCTGGAGGAGTTCACCAGCCGCTATGCGCGCACGGACGAAACCCATGACGAGGCGATCTTTGCGCAAGTCCCCGAGGAACGCCGCCGCACCGCGCGCGGGATCGAGGTCGGCCAGATCTTCTATTTCGGCACCAAGTATTCCGAGGCGATGGGCGCCACCGTCGTCGGCCCCGACGGGCAGCGCGTGCCGGTGGAGATGGGCAGCCACGGCATCGGCGTGTCCCGCCTGCTGGGCGCCATCATCGAGGCCAACCACGACGACAAGGGCATCATCTGGCCCGAGGGCGTGACGCCGTTCCACGTGGGCATCGTCAACCTCAAGCAGGGCGACAATTCGACCGACAGCGCCTGCGACGCGATCTATGCCGAATTGCAGGCGCGCGGGCTGGATCCGCTCTATGACGACCGCGACGAACGGGCGGGGGCGAAATTCGCCACCATGGACCTGATCGGCCTGCCCTGGCGCATCACCGTGGGTCCGCGCGGCCTGGCCGCGAACAAGGTGGAACTGACCAACCGCCGCACGGGCGCGACCGAGGAGATGTCGCCCAAGGACGCCATCGCCCGGCTGGAGCAGGTCTATGCCCCCGTCCTGGGCCTGACGGTGCAGGACAAGTGATCGGGCTGCTGCGGCTGGCGGTGGCGCTGTGTTTCGCCGCCGCCCTGTCGCAGTTCCCGGCCTTTTCCGACCAGTATGTCCAGCGGCTTGGCGGGCAGGTCGATGCCCTGTCCCGCGTCGCCGCCGAATTCGACGCAAGCGCCGAAGACACGGGCCTGACGCGCGATCAGGCCCTGGCCGACCTGTCGGGCAGCGCCTTCCGCGATGCGCATCAATCCAACATGCGCGATGTCTTCGCCCGCCTGGACCGGGCGCGCAGCGACCTACAGATGCTGCGCCTTGCCGGGCCGCTGGAACGGATGCTGCTGCCCCACCGGTTGCGCGACGCGGAAACCCTGGCCGCGACCTGGGGCGATTTCCGCCCCGCCGTTCCCGTGACAGTTGCAGGGCTGTGGGCGGCGGGGATCGGGCTTGCGCTGGGCTGGCTGATGACCGCCCTGCCCGGCCTGTTCCTGCGGCGCGACCGGGACCGCCTGGGCTGGCGCTGACGGCGCGTCATCCGTCCGAAAAGGCAGGGATTGTTCCTATTATCCTGCTTTTCTTTTGCAAAAGGCGCTTCTAACCTGCCCGGCAGGACATTGTTCCAACTGGGAGACAATCACATGAAAAAGCTTCTTCTGGCCACCGCCGCCGGGGCCCTTCTGGCCGGTGCCGCGCAGGCCGAGGATATCAAGCTTGGCACCTCGTTCGGGTTCACGGGGCCGCTAGAATCGATGGCGCCGCCGATGCAGAACGGCGTGGAACTGGCGGCGAAAGAGGTGACGGATTCCGGGCTGCTGCTGGACGGATCGACCGTGACCGTGGTGCGGGGCGATTCGACCTGCATCGACGCCGCCGCCGCAAGCGCCACCGTGGAACGCCTGATCACCGGCGAAAAGGTCAAGGGCATCATCGGCGGCATGTGTTCGGGCGAAACCATCGCGTCCCTGCAGAACGTGGCCGTGCCGAACGGCGTGGTGATGATCTCGCCCTCGGCGACCTCGCCCGCGCTGTCCACCACCGCCGATAACGGGCTGTTCTTCCGCACCTCGCCGTCGGATGCCCGCCAGGGCGAGGTGATGGCCGACATCATCATGGAAAAGGGCATCAAGTCGGTCGCCCTGACCTATACCAACAACGACTATGGCAAGGGCCTGGCCGACAGCTTCGAGGCGGCCTTCAAGGCGAAGGGCGGCACCGTGACCGTGAACGCCCCCCATGACGACGGCAAGGCCGACTATTCGGCCGAGGTCGCGGCCCTGTCGGCCGCGGGCGGCGACGCGCTTGTGGTGGCGGGCTATGTGGACCAGGGCGGATCGGGTATCGTGCGCGGTGCGCTGGACACCGGCGCCTTTGAAACCTTTGTCTTCCCCGACGGCATGGTCAACGACACCCTGGTCAGCAACTTCGGCAGCGAGATCGAGGGCAGCTTCGGCCAGAACCCCGCAGCCGAGGGCGAGGGCCGCGACAAGTTCGTGGAACTGGCCAAGGCCGCCGGTTTCGACGGCACGGCCACCTATGCGGGCGAATCCTATGACGCCGCCGCGCTGATCCTGCTGGCGATGGCCGCGGCAGGCAGCAGCGATCCCTCCACCTACAAGGACAAGGTGATGGATGTCGCCAACGCGCCGGGCGAAAAGATCCTGCCGGGCGAGTTGGGCAAGGCGCTGCAGATCCTCAAGGATGGCGGCGATGTCGATTACGTCGGCGCCACCGCCGTCGAACTGGTGGGCGAAGGCGAATCCGCCGGCGTGTATCGCCAGATCGAGATCAAGGACGGCAAAATGAATGTCGTCGGCTATCGCTGACGCGATGCTCATGCTATGGCCCGGCAGCCCTGCGGTTGCCGGGCCATTTTTTTATGACAAAAGCCGCTGAATGCGGTCACACTTCACCAATGGCGTGAAGACGGGGTAGAAAATGATAAGGGTCGAAGACCTTCACCGGCATTTCGGGGGCTTCCGCGCCGTCGATGGCGCCAGCCTGGCGATCGAGAAAGGCTCGATCACCGGGCTGATCGGCCCGAACGGGGCGGGCAAGTCCACGCTGTTCAACGTGATCGCGGGCGTGCTGCCGCCGACATCAGGCCGCGTCTTCATGGACGGAGAGGACATCACCGGCCTGCCGCCGCACCAGTTGTTCCACAAGGGCCTGCTGCGGACCTTCCAGCTTGCGCATGAGTTCAGCTCCATGACCGTGCGGGAAAACCTGATGATGGTGCCAGGCAGCCAATCGGGCGAGACGATCTGGAAGACCTGGTTCCAGCGCGGCCGGATCGAGCGCGAGGAAACCGCCCTTCGCAAGAAGGCCGACGAGGTTCTGGATTTCCTGACCATCCGCCACCTGACCCATGAAAAGGCCGGGAACCTGTCGGGCGGCCAGAAGAAGCTGCTGGAACTGGGCCGCACCATGATGGTCGATGCCAAGGTCGTCTTCCTGGACGAGGTCGGCGCCGGCGTGAACCGCACCCTGCTGATGACCATCGCGGATGCGATCCTCCGGCTGAACCGGGAACGCGGCTATACCTTCTGCGTGATCGAACACGACATGGATTTCATCGGCAAGCTGTGCGACCCGGTCATCGTCATGGCCGAGGGCAAGGTGCTGGCCCGTGGCAGCGCCGCCGACATCATGCAGAACGAGGCCGTGATCGAGGCCTATCTGGGCACGGGCCTCAAGAACAAGGACATGGTGGGCGCATGAGCGATCAGGACGCAGTCTTCGGCAACCGGGGCAACCGCGACCTGTCGGTCGTGAACCCCAAGGGACGCGGCAGCATCGACGGCACCCGCCGGTCCGGTCCCGTCGGGCCGGGCCAGGCGGGCGACCCCTTCCTGATCGGGGAAGGGATGACCGGAGGATACGGCAGGGGCCCCGATATCCTGCACGACTGCACCATCGCGGTCGAACGGGGCCAGATCGCCGTGATCGTCGGCCCCAACGGCGCGGGCAAGTCCACCGCCATGAAGGCGGTCTTCGGGATGCTGGACCTGCGCAAGGGCAGCGTCCGGCTGGACGGGCGCGACATCACCACCCTGAATCCGCAGGACCGCGTGAAGGCGGGCATGGGCTTCGTGCCGCAGGTCAACAACATCTTCCCGTCCATGACGGTCGAGGAGAACCTTGAAATGGGGGCCTTCATCCGCAAGGACGACATCCGCAGCACGATGGAGCAGGTCTATGACCTGTTCCCCGCCGTCGCCGCCAAGCGCCGCCAGGCCGCGGGCGAATTGTCGGGCGGGCAGCGCCAGCAGGTCGCGGTGGGCCGCGCGCTGATGACGCAGCCCTCGGTCCTGATGCTGGACGAACCGACTGCGGGCGTCAGCCCCATCGTCATGGACGAGCTGTTCGACCGCATCATCGCCATCGCGCGGGGCGGCCTGCCGGTGCTGATGGTGGAACAGAACGCCAAGCAGGCGATGATGATCGCCGACAAGGCCTATGTGCTGGTGCAGGGGGCGAATGCCCATACCGGCACGGGCAAGGAACTGATGCAGAACGACGAGGTGCGCCGCACCTTCCTAGGGGGCTGAGCCTTGGATATCCTCAACGCCCTCGTGGCCTTCCTGAATTTCGTCTTCATCCCCGCCGCCGCCTATGGCGCGCAGCTTGCGCTTGGCGCGCTTGGGGTGACGCTGATCTATGGCATCCTGCGGTTTTCCAATTTCGCCCATGGCGACACCATGGCCTTCGGCACCGCCATCACCATCCTGGTGACCTGGGGGCTGCAGGCGCTTGGCGTGTCGCTGGGGCCGCTGCCCACGGCGCTGCTGGCCCTGCCCGTGGGGATCGCCGCCACGGCCGTTCTTGTGCTGGCGACGGACCGGGCGGTCTATCGCTTCTACCGAGCGCAGCGGGCAGCGCCGATCATCTTCGTCATGGCCTCGGTCGGCGTGATGTTCGTGATGAACGGGCTGACGCGCCTGCTGATCGGCGTCGATGAACAGCGCTTCGACGACGGCGCGCGCTTCATCATCAACGTCCGCGATTTCCGCGACTGGACGGGCCTGGCCGAGGGGCTGGCGCTGCGGTCCACCCAAGCGCTGACGCTGGTCGTGACCGTGATCGTCTGCGTGGCGCTGTTCTGGTTCCTGAACCGCACCAAGTCGGGCAAGGCGATGCGCGCCTATTCCGACAACGAGGAT
Source organism: Paracoccus sp. SSK6 (assembly GCF_039770665.1). Lineage (NCBI taxonomy): Bacteria > Pseudomonadati > Pseudomonadota > Alphaproteobacteria > Rhodobacterales > Paracoccaceae > Paracoccus > Paracoccus sp. SSK6. The sequence goes on from NZ_JBDPNJ010000004.1 coordinate 27,092, forward strand.
CTGGCCCTGCTGTCCGGCATCGACCCCGAAAGGGTGGTGCGCATGACCTGGATCATCGCCGCAGCCCTGATGACCATCGCGGGCGTGCTGTACGGGTTGGACAAATCCTTCCGACCCTTCAACTATTTCCAGATCCTGCTGCCGATCTTCGCCGCCGCCATCGTGGGGGGCCTTGGCAACCCCGTCGGCGCCATCGCGGGCGGTTTCCTTGTCGCCTTTTCCGAAGTCGCGGTGACCTACCCCTGGGTCAAGGTCGCGGGCTATCTGGCGCCCGGCTGGGAACCGGGGGGGCTGCTGCAACTGCTGGGCACCGAATACAAGTTCGCCGTCAGCTTCGTCATCCTCATCGTGGTGCTGCTGTTCCGCCCGACCGGGCTGTTCCGCGGCAAGTCGATCTAAGGGGGGTTTGCCATGTCATCCAACCGTCAAGCCGCCCAAGCCAGCCCCTGGCGCGCGCCCGTCCTGTTCGCGGCCCTCGCCATCCTGTTCGTGCTGGAGGGCACGGTCAGGAACGGCATGTTCTCGGGGTCGTGGAACACGGCCCTGGCGATCCTGAACATGGGGCTGATCTCGGCCATCACGGCCCTGGGCGTGAACATGCAATGGGGCTATGCCGGGCTCTTCAACACGGGCGTCGTGGGTTTCCTCGCCATTGGCGGGCTTGCCCCGGTGCTGGTGTCCCTGCCTCCGGTCGAGGGCGCCTGGTCCGCGGGCGGGCCGCGCCTGATCCTGGCGCTGCTGGTGGGCCTTGGCACGCTGGCCCTGGCGCGCATCGTCTATGGGCGCACGCGCCGGGTCTGGGCCGTGGCCTTGGTGCTGCTGGCGGGCTTCGTCGCCTATCGCTGGCTGTTCGACCCCGCCGTCACCGCGATCGAAGCCAATGATTCCGCCCGCACCGGCAATATCGGCGGCCTTGGCCTGCCGATCCTGCTGTCTTGGCTGATGGGCGGCGCCTTCGCCGCAGCCGCCGCCTGGGCCGTGGGCAAGGTCGCGCTTGGGCTTCGCTCTGACTACCTCGCCATCGCGACGCTGGGCATCGGCGAGATCATCGTGGCCGTCCTGAAGAACGAGGACTGGCTGGCGCGCGGCGTCAAGAACGTCGCCGCCATTCCCCGGCCCGTGCCCTATGAGACCGACCTGCAGCAGAACCCGGCCTTTGCCGATTTCGCCGCCCGCTGGGGTTTCGGCGTGGCCGAGGCCTCGGGCATCTGGGTCAAGCTGTGCTACATGTCGCTGTTCCTGGTCGTGCTGCTCGCGCTCATCCTGCTGGCGCAGCTGGCGCTGAAATCGCCCTGGGGCCGGATGATGCGGGCGATCCGCGACAACGAAACCGCGGCCGCAGCCATGGGCAAGGACGTGACCGCCCGCCATCTTCAGGTCTTCGTCCTGGGGTCGGCGGTGATCGGCATCGCGGGCGCCATGATGATCACGCTGGACGGGCTGATGGCGCCCACCAGCTATGGTCCGCTGCGCTATACCTTCCTGATCTGGGTGATGGTGATCGTGGGCGGGTCCGGCAACAACTGGGGTTCGGTCCTGGGGGCCGTGCTGATCTGGTTCCTGTGGATCAAGGTCGAGATCTGGGGCCCGAACCTGATCGGCCTTCTGGTCAGCCCCCTGCCCGATGGCGACATCAAGGCGCATCTTCTGGGCAGCGCGCCGCATATGCGCTTCATTGTCATGGGCCTGGTTCTGCTTCTGGTGCTGCGCTTCGCGCCACGCGGCCTGGTGCCCGAGAAATAAGGAAGGGGCCGCAAGGCCCCTTTCTTCATCGGCAGTTGTCGCCCAGGACCACGCTGTAATAGGACAGGCCATCGGCGCCCCTGGCATAGCCGCTGCCCACCTGCCGGCTGGGCTGACCCAGCAGCTCGGTCCGCTGCGCCTCGGCGGCAAGCCAGCGCGCGACGGCGTCCGCCGGGCTGCCGCCCCGGCCGACAAGCTGCACGACGCCGCAGGTCGGATAGCCGACGGCCCGCGCCCGGTCCACGACGCTGGATCCGTTCGACCCTTCGACATCCACCCGCCCCAGCAGCGCCATGTCGCAGGCATGGCTTTGCGCGATCCGCGTCAGAAGCGGGGCCGTGGTCAGCGGGATCTTGCCCCCGCCTTCGCGCGCGGCGTTGATGGCGGCGTCCATCTGCGCGGCAATTGCCGGGTCGCCCGCGCATTGCGCCGCCAGCGCTTCCTCGGCTGGGGGAACGGTGGGCGTTTCCCAGGGCATGGCCGTACGGATGCCCTGCTGGCAAGCGGCAAGGGCAGCCAGGCTGGCGGCGGCGGCAAGGGTGCGGAAGACGGACATGGGAACCTCGGCTATTGCTGCTGGGAACGCGGCCCCGACTGTGGCAGTTCCGGGTGCCAAATCCCTTGCGCGGCGGCATGGGCGCGCTTAAAGCGCATCCATGACCCAGCATCAACGCCTTCTGATCATCGACTTCGGCAGCCAGGTGACGCAGCTGATTGCGCGCCGCCTGCGGGAACTGAACGTCTATTGCGAAATCCACCCCTATAACCTGCTGACCGACGACATCCTGCGCGGGCTGAACCCGCAGGCGGTGATCCTGTCGGGCGGGCCGGACAGCGTGACGCGCGAGGGCAGCCCCCGCGCCCCGCAGGCGGTCTTCGACCTGGGCGTGCCGGTCTTCGGCATCTGCTATGGCCAGCAGGTGATGATGGAGCAATTGGGCGGCAAGGTCGAGGCGGGCCACCACGCCGAATACGGCCGCGCCTTCATCGCCCCGGCCGAAGGGCACAAGGGCGACGGCATCTTCGCGGGCCTGTTCGATGCGACCAACAAGGATGGGGGCCGCGAGGAAGTGTGGATGAGCCACGGCGACCGCGTGACCGCCCTTGCGCCGGGCTTCGAGGTGATCGGCACCTCGCCCAACGCCCCCTTCGCGATGATCGCGGATGAGGCGCGCCGTTTCTACGCGGTGCAGTTCCACCCCGAGGTGCATCACACTCCGCGCGGGCGGCGGATGCTGGAAAACTTCGTCCGCATGGCGGGCTTTACCGGCGACTGGACCATGGCCGGTTACCGGGATGAGGCGATCCGCAAGATCCGCGAACAGGTGGGCGACAGGAAGGTGATCTGCGGGCTGTCGGGCGGCGTGGACAGTTCCGTCGCCGCCGTGCTGATTCACGAAGCCATCGGCGACCAGCTGACCTGCGTCTTCGTGGACCACGGGCTTCTGCGGCTGAACGAAGCCGAGGAAGTCGTGACGATGTTCCGCGACAACTACAACATCCCGCTGATCCACGCGGACGAATCCGAGCTGTTCCTGGGCGCCCTGGAAGGCGTCAGCGACCCCGAGGTCAAGCGCAAGACCATCGGGCGGCTGTTCATCGACGTGTTCCAGCGTTACGCATCGGGCATCGAAGGGGCCGAGTTCCTGGCGCAAGGCACGCTTTATCCCGACGTGATCGAAAGCGTCAGCTTCAGCGGCGGGCCTTCGGTCACGATCAAGTCGCACCACAATGTCGGCGGGTTGCCCGAGAAGATGGGCCTGAAACTGGTCGAGCCGCTGCGCGAGCTGTTCAAGGACGAGGTCCGCGCCCTTGGCCGCGAACTGGGCCTGCCGGAAAAGTTCATCGGCCGCCACCCCTTCCCCGGCCCCGGCCTCGCCATCCGCTGCCCCGGAGAGATCACCCGCGAAAAGCTGGATATCCTGCGCAAGGCCGACGCGGTCTTCATCGACCAGATCCGCAAGCACGGGCTTTACGACGAGATCTGGCAGGCCTTCGTGGCGATCCTGCCGGTCCGCACCGTGGGCGTGATGGGCGACGGGCGCACCTATGACTATGCCTGCGCGCTGCGGGCGGTCACGTCGGTCGATGGGATGACGGCGGATTACTATCCCTTCACCCACGACTTCCTGGGCGAGACCGCGACGCGCATCATCAACGAGGTCAAGGGCATCAACCGCTGCACCTATGACATCACCTCGAAGCCGCCGGGCACGATCGAGTGGGAGTGATCGCGGCCTGACGCGGGACATCCTGCGATCCGGCGCTGAAACCAGTATTGCCCAGACAGGAGCGGCACTCAGCCGCTCCTGTCATTTATGTCAAAAATGATAGCGCAGGGCCGACCGGATCGGTCGGGGTTTGACAGTATGCCTTGTCAGACCATGGGCAGCGCATTTGCGCCAGACCATGCCTGGCGCGGCACGACCCGCCCGCCGCCTTAAGGCAGGGAACCAGCGCGATCTATCTCCGTCCCGTCGCGAACATCGGCCCGCCCTTCCATCGCGGAAATCCGTATCCGTGGACCTTGACCAGGTCGATGTCGGCGACCTTTGCGGCGATGCCTTCGTCCAGGATCGCCTGTCCTTCGGCGGCCATTTCGCCGACCAGGTGGCGGGCGATGGCGGCGCGGTCCATCGCGGCACTGCCGGTGATGCGGTCCGCCAGCAGCGCGGCGGCAGTGGCCGAGGGCTGCGGCCTGCGGTCGCCGGGCGCATAGTCGTACCAGCCGCCGCCGGTCTTCTGGCCCTTGCGGCCCGCGCGGACCAGGAGGTCGGCCAGGGTTTCCGGCACCTCCTGCCCCGCCGCCCGCGCCCCTTCGCGCTGCAGATATGCGATGTCGAGCCCGCCCAGATCCTGCGCCTCGAAGGGGCCCATGGCCAGGCCGTAGCCGCGCATGGCGGCGTCGATCTCGGCAATGGCGACGCCCTGGCGGACCAGGGCCTCGGCCGAGGCGCGGTAGCGTTTCAGGATGCGGTTGCCGATGAAGCCCTCGCAGATGCCGGATTGCACGGGGATCTTGTCCAGCAGCCGGGCCAGGGCAAAGCCGGTGGCCAGCGTCCGGTCCGAGATCTGGGGCGCCGGCACGATCTCCAGCAGGCGCATGACATTGGCGGGGCTGAAGAAGTGCAGCCCGATGAAGCGGTCCGGGTGGGGCAGCCCGTCCGCGATCAGCCGGGGGTCGAGATAGGAGGTGTTGGTGGCCAGCACCGCATCCGCGCGGCAGGCTGTGGCAAGCCGGTCGAAGACGGCGCGCTTGACGCCGATCTCCTCGAACACGGCCTCGATGATCAGGTCGGCATCGGACAGGGCGGCGTAGTCGGTGGTGGCCGTGACGCCCGCCATGCGGTCTGCGGCCTGCGCGTCCGTCAGCTTGCCGCGCTTGACGGCGCCCTCGAAGATGGCGCGCAGGTTCGTCAGCCCACGCGCCACGGCCTCGTCGTCGCGCTCGATCAGGGTGACGGGCAGCCCCGCATCGCGCAGGGCTGCGGCGATGCCCGCGCCCATGGTGCCGCCGCCGATCACGCCCACCTTGTGCAAGGGCAAAGGCTCCACGCCCTTCAGATGCGCGGGCCGGGGCGCGGCGCGTTCGGCGAAGAAGACGTGGCGCAGGGCCGCGGCCTGCTCCGATCCGCGCAGGTCCAGGAAGGTCTGGCGCTCGAAGGCCATGGCCTCGGCAAAGGGCGCCTCGGCCGCCTTGCGCAGGCAGTCGAGCGCGCGCAGCGGCGCCTCGGCGCCCTTGGCGGCCTTTGCCACGGCCTTGCGCTTCTCCTCCCAGAAGGCCGGATAGGGCGCGATGATCGGACGGGCCGAGACGGGGGGCGGCAGGTCGCGGGTCAGCGCGTCGCGGGCGAAGGTGATGGCACCCGCCTGCAGGTCGCCCGAGACCACCGCGTCGATCAGCCCCAGCGACAGCGCCTTCGCGGCCCGCACGGGCTTGCCCGAGGTGACCAGATCGACGGCGGCCTCCACCCCCGCCAGGCGCGGCGTGCGCACGGTGCCCGACGCGCCCGGCACGATGCCGAGCGTGACTTCGGGCAGGCCGACCGAGGCGCTGTCCACCGCCACGCGGAACCGGCAGCCCATCGCCACCTCGAAGCCGCCGCCCAGGGCGGAGCCGTGGATCGCCGCCACCCAGGGCTTTGCGGCGGCCTCGATCCGGTCCACCAGATCGGGCAGATGCGGCGCAAGCGGGGGCTTACCGAACTCGGTCACGTCCGCCCCCGCGATGAAGGTCCGGCCCGCGCAGATCAAGACCACGGCGCGGACCGAGGCATCGGCGTCCAGTGTGGCGACCGCATCCCACAAGCCCTGCCGCAGCCCCTGCGACAGCGCGTTCACCGGCGGGTTGTCCACGGTGACAACGGCGATCCCGCCCTCGCGGGTGATGGTCACAACTGACATGCTATATTCCCAGGTATGCTTCGCGGATGCGCGGGTCGGCGATCAGGTCTTCCGCCGCGCCCGACATGGTGATGCGGCCGGTTTCCATGACATAGCCCCGGTCCGCGATCTTCAGCGCGCCAAAGGCGTTCTGCTCGACCAGCAGCACGGTCACGCCAAGCGCCTTGAGCCCGCTGACCACGTCGAAGATCTGCTGCACGATGATCGGGGCCAAGCCCATCGACGGCTCGTCCAGCAGCAGGCAGGATGGGCGACCCATCAGAGCGCGGGCCATGGCCAGCATCTGCTGCTGCCCGCCCGACAGCCCGCCCGCCGCCAGGTTGCGCTTTTCGCGCAGGATCGGGAACATCTGGAAGGCGTCCTCCATGTCCTTTTCCACGCGGTCGTCGGTGAAGAGATACGCGCCAAGGCGCAGGTTCTCCTCGACCGTCAGGTTGGTGAAGATCTGGCGTCCCTCGGGCGATTGCGTCAGGCCCCGCGCCGGGCGGCGATGGGCGGGAACGCCGGTCAGCGTCTCGCCCCGGAAGGTGATCGTTCCGCCGGACACCGGCTGCGTGCCCGACAGGCATTTCAGCAGCGTCGTCTTGCCCGCGCCATTGGCGCCGACCACCGTGACGATTTCCCCGGAATCCACCGTCAGGTCGATGCCATGCAGCACCTCGATCCGGCCATAGCGCGACCGCAGGCCCTCAACCGTCAGCATGGGCGGCCCCCGTTTCTGCATCAGTTCCAAGGTATGCAGCGATGACCGCCGGGTTGCGGCTGACGCTGGCGGGATCGCCCTCGGCGATTTTTTCGCCATGGTCCAGCACGACGATGTGGTTGGAAATCCGCATGACCATCTTCATGTCATGTTCGACCAGCAGGATCGCCACGCCGGATGCCGCGACCTCGGCGATCAGGTGGTCGATCTCCTCGGTCTCGACCGCGTTGCAGCCTGCGGCGGGTTCGTCCAGCAGCAGGATTTTCGGCGACAGGGCCAGGGCGCGGGCGATTTCCAGCCGTTTCAGCGCGCCATAGGACAGGTTCCCGGCCTCACGCTCCGCCGCGCGGTCAAGACCCACGCGGGCCAGAAGCTCGCGCGCACCTGCCTCGGCCTCGGCGGCACGGCGACGGGATGCAGGCAGGCCCAGCAGGTCCGCCAGAACCGGCCCGCGTTCCTTGAGGTGATAGCCCGAGATCGCGTTTTCCAGCACCGTCATGGACTGGAAGATCTGCAGGTTCTGGAAGGTCCGCGAAAGCCCTCGCCGGGCCAGCAGATGCGGGGCCCTGCCGGTCACGTCCTCGCCCCCCAGCACCACGCGGCCCCGGCCCGGCTGGTAGACGCCCGAGATCATGTTGAACAACGTGGTCTTGCCCGCGCCGTTCGGACCGATGACCGAAGTAATCTCTCCGGGTTGCACGGTGAAGCTGACATCGTTCACGGCCTTGAGGCCGCCGAAGCTGATGCCAAGCCCCTCGACTGACAGAAGCGCGGTCATTCGTCTTTTCCCCGGACCTTGCGCAGGATCGACGGCAGCAACCCCTGCGGCAGGAAGATCATCACCAGCATCATCACCAAGCCCAGCACAAGCTGTTCGTATTCGGCAAAGACCGTCAGCACCTGCGGCAGCAGCGTCAGCACCGCCGCGCCGAAGATCGCGCCCAGCACCGATCCGACGCCGCCCAGGACGGCCATCGTCACCATCTCGATCGAGTGCATGAAGCCCGCCACGTCCGGCGTGATGAATTTGTTCTGCAACGCCAACAGCGAGCCGGACACGGACGCAAAGACCGCCGAGATCACGAAGGCCTGCAGTTTCAGCCGCGCCACATCGACGCCCACGGTCCGCGCCGCGACCTCGGACCCGTGGAGGGCGCGGAGCGCGCGGCCGGTCGGGCTGTTGTAGAGGTTCAGCGCCAGCCAGGCGGCAAGGATCAGGACGATGCCGCAGAAGAAATACCAGAACTGGCCGTTGGTCAGGTCCAGGCCCGCGTCCTTCAGCAGCCCGCGCAGGCCCAGGTCCGGCACTTCCATCCCGTCGGGGCCGCCGGTCAGTTGGCGTTCGTTGTTCAGGACCATCGAGACGAGGATGCCGAAGCCCAGGGTGGCGACGCCCAGGTAATATCCCTTCAACCGCAGGATCGGGCGGCCGACCAGAAAGGCCAGGACGGCGGAAATCGCCGCGCCCAGAACAAGTGCCAGCGCGGGATACAGCCCCAGATGCACGGGGGCCAGCGCGCAGGCATAGGCGCCGATCCCGGCGAAACCGGCATGGCCCAGGCTGATCTGGCCCGCGTATCCGGTCAGGATCACGATACCGGTCACGGCGATGGCGTTGACGAAGATCAGCGCGCCCACGCGGTAGTAATAGCCCGAGGGGAACAGGATGGGCGACAGCAGGATCAGGACGACCAGCACCAGCAGCGTGGCGGATTTGGGGGTCAGCTTCATGTCACACCCGCTCGGTCGATTTGCGGCCGAACAGGCCCTGCGGCATGAAGAACAGCACCAGCAGGATCACGACAAAGGCGGCGGCGTCCTTGTATTGCGACGACAGGTATCCCGCCGTCAGCGCCTCGAGCAGGCCCAGCAGGAAGCCCCCGGCAAGCGCGCCCTTCGGGTTGCCCATCCCGCCCAGCATGGCGGCGGCAAAGCCCTTCAGCGCGAAGGCCAGGCCCACGTCATAGGATGTCAGCGTGATCGGCGTTGCCAGCACCCCGGCAAGCGCGCCGATGCCCGCCGACAGCGCGAAGGACAGCGTCATCACGAAATTGGTGTTGATGCCCACCAGCTGCGCAGCCAGGCGGTTGTTCGACGTGGCAAGCACCGCACGCCCGGTCAGCGTGCGGGTGAAGAACAGCCACAGGCCGATGAAAACCACCACCGCGCCGCCGATCACCCACAGGCTTTGCGGCAGGATCGTGGCGCCGCCGATGCGCAGGGGCGTGTCGCCCGAAAACGCCGGGAAGCTGTGGATCTGCTTGCCGAACAGTAGCTGCGCCCCGCCCCGGATGAAGATGGATGCGCCGATGGTGATGATGATCAGCGACACCACGGGCGCGCCGCGCGCGGGCTCGATGGCCAGCTTGTTCATCGCGACGCCGATGGCGGATGTCACGACAATGGCGATCAGCGCCGCCAGGGGAAGCGGCAGGCCCGCCGCATGGCAGACAAAGGTCAGCATCCCGCCCAGCATGACGAATTCGCCCTGCGCGAAGTTCACCACGTCGGAGGCGTTGTAGATGATCGTGAAGCCAAGCGCGACAAGCGCATAGACCGCGCCCACCGTCACGCCCGAAAACAGGAATTGCAGCAGTTCCGCCATGGCGACCCTTTCTGGCAGGAATGCCGCGCCCTTGGATCGGGCGCGGCGGTCAGCGGATCATTCCACCACGGTCCATTCGCCGCCCTTGATCTGCAACATGCGGAAGGCGGAGAGATCCAGGCCCAGGTGGTTTTCAGGCGACATGGTGTAGATGCCGGTGGTGCCCGCAAGGCCGCTGGTCGCCTCGATGGCGTCGCGGATGGCCTGCGGCTCGGCCTCGCCCGCCCGCGTGATGGCGTCGGTCAGGATCAGGAAGGCGTCGTTGGCATAGCCGCCGAAGGTGCCGACCGCGGTGCCGGTCTTTTCCTCGAAGGCGGTCTTGTAGGCATCCACCACCGGCTTCTGCGGGTCATCCGCGCCAAGCTGGTCCGCGATCAGCAGCGCGGTGCCGGGCAGGCGCACGCCCTCGGCAGCCTCGGCCCCCGCCAGTTCGATGAAGCCGTCGGATGCCACGCCGTGCGACTGATACAGCGGCAAGTCGATGGCAAGCTGGCGATAGTTGCGCGTGACGATCGACGGGCCCTGGCCAAAGCCGGGGTTCAGCACGGCCTGCACGCCGTCGGTGTTGCGGATCTTGGTCAGCTGCGTGGTCATGTCGGCGTCGGTCGGGTTGTAGGTCTCGTCCGCAGCGACGGTGATGCCGTATTCGCCCACCACCTCCTTGCACTGCGCCTGCATCGACGCGCCGAAGCCGTCGGTGCCCGAGATCATGCCGATGGTGGTGATGCCCTGCTTCTGCATGTCCTCGAAGATCTTCTGGCAGGCCATGCGGTCGGTATGCGGGGTCTTAAAGGTGAAGGGTTTCACGGGGTCGATGATCTCGATGGCACCGGCCAGCGAGATGAAGGGGATCTCGTTGTCCTCGGCGACCGAGAGGATCGACATGGAGGTGCCGGTGGTCGATCCGCCGATGATCGCCACGACCTCGTCATCCTCGATCAGGCGGGTGGCGAAGGTGCGCGCCTTGTTCGGGTCGCCGCCGTCGTCGTAAAGGGTCAGCGCGATTTCCTCGCCATTGATGCCCCCCTTTTCGTTGATCTGCTCGACCAGCATTTCCAGGGTCTTGGCCTCGGGGTCGCCCAGGAAGGCGGCGGGGCCGGTCGCGGACAGGGATGCGCCGATGCGGATTTCGGCGCTGGCGGCGGTCGCGCCAAGCGCCAGAGCGGTGGCAAGGGCCGTGGTGGTCAGGATCTTCTGCATTGTTTATCTCCTCCCCAGAGAACTTGGTTAAACGGCGGCGGCGGGCCTGCGCCACATCACGCGGCGAAAGCGGGTCGCGACAAAGGCGGTGTCGGTCAGGCTGGCGTTTCCGGCCGGGTTGGCGCCGGTGACGTGGAAATCGCTGAAGGCCGCCGACTGGTTGACGAAGATGTTGCCGGTCAGGTTGACCGACAGGTTCACGCCCGCACGGGCGAAGGCCCGGACGGCACGCGTGATGCGCGCTTCGTCGGTGTCATAAAGCGCAGCGGTGATGGCGCCCTTTTGAGCCGCCCGATCGGCGGCGCGGGTGATGCCGTTGTCGGCATCGGTGCAGGGGATGACGAAGGCCACGGGGCCGAAGCATTCGTCCTGCGCCACGGGAGCGTCGGCATCCACCGCCAGCAGCAGCGGCGTGCCATCGCGGATGACGCGACCTTGGGCGCGGGCCTGCTCCACACGGCCCCGCGTGGCCGGATTGGCGATGGCGCCGCAGATGCCTGCCGCCTGCTTGGGATCGGCCAGCAGCGAGTCGATGGCCTGGGCCAGTCCCTCGGCGACCTGATCGAAGGACTTGTGCCCTTGGTCCGTGTCGATCCCGTCCTGCGGCACATAGATGTTCTGCGGCGAGGTGCACATCTGCCCGGAATAGAGCGACAGCGAGAAGGCGAGGTTCGCGCACATTCCGTCGAAGTCGTCGGTCGCGGCGATGACGCTGCTGTTGACGCCGGTTTCCTCGGTGAACAGTTGCGCTTGCCGCGCGTTTTCCCGCAGCCAGTCGCCGAAGGTGGACGACCCGGTATAGTCTATCAGCCGCATGGCGGGATCGGTTGCCAGATCCTTGGTGATCTCGGCCCCCGGCTCGTCCACGGCCAGCAGGATCGCGTCGGCGGGAAGGCCGGCCTCGGCCAGAACCTCGCGCGCGACCTGCACGGTCAGGGCCAGCGGCAGGATCGCCGCCGGGTGCGGCTTCACGATGACCGGGTTGCCGGTGGCAAGGCTGGCGAAGATGCCGGGATAGCTGTTCCAGGTCGGGAAGGTGTTGCAGCCGATGGCCAGTGAAACCCCCGCAGGCACCAGCGTCCACTGCTTGTCGATCACCAGCGGCGCGGCCTTGCCCTGCGGCTTTTCCCAGCGGGCGGCGTCGGCAAAGCGGGTCATTTCCGTATAAGCGACCGCGACAGCCTCCAGCCCGCGATCCTGCGCATGAGGGTCGCCCGCCTGGAAGGCCATGGCGAAGGCCTGGCCCGTGGTGTGCATCGTTGCATGGCCCAACAGGAAGCTGATCCGGTTCAGCCGAGACAGGATTTCTAGGCAGGCGCCGACGCGGGTTTCCACGCCAGCCGCCGCCAGATCGTCAGCTGCCGCCTGCGCTGCCGCGATCAGCGCGGGCGCATCCGCCGCCGGATAGGCGATGCCCAGCGTATCACCCCAGGGCGAAACCTCGGCCCCCAGGCGGCGCTGTTCGGGATGACCGGGAAGGGCGAAGTCGCTGCCCAACAGCGCCGTGAAAGCTGCCTCGCCATCCGCCTTGGCGGTCTCGCCATAGATTTTGCCGCTGGGCACCTCGGGGAACGGGGTCCAGAATGTCCGCGCGTGAAGCACCTGAACGGCGTCATCCAGCATCTGGCGATGGCGGGCAAAGAAATCGGTCATGGGCTCCTCCGCCGGTTCCTCCTCCGGCTTGCGAATATCATTGACCGGCCGGTCGGTCTATGCAACACATTTCTTCGAGGAGGCCGAGAAATCGGCGCGCAGGGAGAAGACCATGACCACATCCCCCACGGTGCTGTCGGCCCTTGCCGATGGCGTGCTGACGCTGACGCTGAACCGGCCCGACAAGCTGAATGCCCTCAACGAGGAGATGCACCTGGCGCTGCGCGAAGGCATCCAGCGGGCGCATGACGACGCGGCGGTGCGGGCGGTGCTGCTGACCGGGGCGGGGCGCGGCTTCTGCACCGGGCAGGATCTGGGCAACCGCGATCCCCGCAGGGGCGGGCCTGCCCCCGATCTGGGGCATACGCTGGAGACCTTCTACAACCCGACGGTGCGGCTGATCCGGTCGCTGGAAAAGCCGGTGGTCTGCGCGGTCAACGGCGTGGCGGCGGGTGCGGGCGCCAATATCGCCTTCGCCTGCGATATCGTTCTGGCGGCGAAGTCGGCGAAATTCATCCAGGCCTTCGCGAAAATCGGCCTTGTCCCCGACGCGGGCGGCACCTGGTCGCTTTCGCGCATCCTGGGCGAACCCCGCGCCAAGGCCCTGATGCTGACCGCCGAACCCCTGCCTTCTGAGACGGCCGCCGACTGGGGCCTGATCTGGAAGGCCGTGAACGACGAAACACTGATGGCCGAGGCCGAAGCCCTTGCCAAATCCTTGGCGGCAGGCCCGACCCTGGGCCTGGGCCTAACCAAGCGGCTGATCCAGGACGCCGCGACCAACAGCCTTGACCAGCAGCTTGACGCCGAACGCGACGCGCAACAGCAGGCGGGCCGCAGCGCCGATTATGCAGAAGGCGTCACCGCCTTCCTGGAAAAGCGCCCGGCGAGGTTCAGCGGCAAATGAAATCCGTCAGCGAGATGACCCCGCAGGAAATCGCCGAAGCCTCGGCCCAAGCCATGTGGAACGACGATTCCGCCAGCCAGCGGCTTGGCATGACCCTGGATCACATCGCCCCCGGTCAGGCCACGCTGTCCATGACCATTACGGACGCCATGTCGAACGGACACGGCAACTGCCACGGCGGCTATATCTTCACGCTGGCCGACAGCGCCTTCGCCTTTGCCTGCAACAGCTACAACCAGATGGCCGTGGCGCAGCACTGTTCCATCACCTACCTGATCCCCGGCCGCATCGGCGACCGGCTGACCGCCACCGCCACGGAAACGTCCCGCCGGGGCCGGTCGGGCATCTACGACATCCGCATCACCAACCAGGACGGCGACCACGTGGCCGAGTTCCGCGGCCATTCGCGCACCGTCAAGGGCACCCACCTGCCCGCCTGATCCGCATTCCAGGGAGGAGAACCATGGAAGACCTGACCCCGAACCCCAAGGATCTCGACCCGATCGAGACCGCCTCGCGCGATGAAATCGAGGCGCTGCAATTCCACCGCATGAAGCGGTCGCTGAAACACGCCTTTGAAAACTCGCCTTTCTACCGCAACCAGTTCATCAAGGCCGATGTCCACCCCGAGGATCTGAAGTCGCTGCGTGACATCGCCAAGTTCCCCTTCACCGTGAAGCAGGATCTGCGCGACTGCTATCCCTTCGGCATGTTCGCCGTGCCGCAATCCAAACTGGTGCGGATCCACGGATCGTCCGGCACCACCGGCAAGCCGACCGTGGTGGGCTATACCCAAGCCGATATCGACCATTGGGCGAACCTGATCGCTCGGTCGATCCGGGCGGCGGGCGGACGGCCCGGCGACATGCTGCACAACGCCTATGGCTATGGCCTGTTCACCGGCGGGCTTGGCGCGCATTACGGGGCGGAAAAGCTGGGCTGCACGGTCGTTCCCATGTCGGGCGGCATGACGGAACGGCAGGTGACGCTGATCCACGACTTCAAGCCGCGCATCATCATGGTGACGCCATCCTACATGCTGTCGATCCTGGACGAGTTCCGCAGGCAAGGCCTGGACCCGCGCCAGTCGTCGCTGCAAGTGGGCATCTTCGGGGCCGAACCCTGGACCAATGCCATGCGCCAGGAAATCGAGGACGCCTTCGACATGCACGCCGTCGATATCTATGGCCTGTCCGAGGTGATGGGTCCGGGCGTCGCCCAGGAATGCGTGGAAACCAAGGACGGGCTGCATGTCTGGGAAGACCATTTCTACCCGGAAATCATCGATCCCGTGACCGGCGAAGTCCTGCCCGATGGCGAGATGGGCGAGTTGGTCTTCACCACGCTGACCAAGGAAGGCCTGCCGATGGTGCGCTATCGCACCCGCGACCTGACGCGGCTGCTGCCGGGAACCGCCCGGTCCATGCGCCGGATCGAGAAGATCACCGGACGCTGCGACGACATGATCATCCTGCGCGGCGTCAACGTCTTCCCCACCCAGATCGAGGAGCAGATCCTGAAATGCGCGGGCCTTGCGCCCCATTTCCAGATCGAACTGACCCGGTCGGGCCGCATGGACACCATGACCGTCCATGTCGAATGCGCCGAGGATCACGCCGCAGTGGATGCCCGCGCGATATCCGCCAAGGAACTGTCCCATCACATCAAGTCGGTCGTGGGCGTGTCCACCCGGATCGAGGTCCGCGACCCCGGCGGCATCGCCCGGTCCGAGGGCAAGGCCAAGCGGGTGATCGATAACCGCCCGAAGGAATGAACCCGCGCCGGGGTCGGTGATGACTTTGCCGCAACCCCCGGTTAAAGCGGCGGGCAGGACGCAGGGAAGGAACGGCATGGCCAGGACGCGGGCACAGGATTTCGAGGAAAAGCAGCGCAGCATCCTGGATCATGCGGCGTTGGTCTTTGCCGAACAGGGCATGGACAAGGCGTCGATGGCGCAGATCGCCCAGCAGGCCCAGGTCAGCAAGGCGCTGCTGTATCATTATTACCCCTCCAAGGACGCGCTGATCTTCGCGATCATCATGACGCATCTGGAGGAATTGCAGGACGCCATCGGGGCCGCCGACGACCCCGCCCTGCCCCCGCACCAGCGGTTGCGCAGCCTGGTCGGCGCGGTCCTGGAAAGCTATCGCGGCGCCGACAACCAGCACAAGGTCCAGCTGAACGCGACCGCCGCGCTGACCGACGACCAGAAGGCGCGGATCATGGCGGTGGAACGCGGTATCGTGAAGCGGTTCTCGGCGGTGCTGGACCAGATCAACCCGGACCTGAACACCCGCGAACGCCCGCTGCTGATGCCCGTCACCATGTCGCTGTTCGGCATGATGAACTGGGTCTATATGTGGTTCAAGGATGGCGGCCGCATCAGCCGTGAGGATTACGCGGACGTGGCGACGACGCTGATCCTGGAGGGGATCAAGGCGGTGCGGTAAGGGGCGGTGGTCCGGCCCCCGCGATCAGTTCGAAAATGCGTCGATCAGGTTGATGACCGCCAGGATCTTCCGGGTGTTGCTGTCCACGCGATAGACGCTGTTGTTGTCCTGATAATAGTCCCAGCCCCTGCGGGATTCGAGGTCATAGCGGCGGGGATCGCGGATTAGGACATAGTCGCGGGTGCGCAGGACATCCCCGACCCGGCTGCCGTATTCGACCGAATGCTTGCGCGCCTGTCCGGGCGGGACGCAGGGCGGGTTCTTCTTGGCAAGGCCGGGGGGGCAATCGGCGACATGGACGGTGCGGTGGCGGCGATCATCCCGGCGGTCGTCCCGATGTCCGCGCGTCTCGGCATGACGGGCATGAGCCTTGCCGTGGCCTTTGCCGTTGCCGGGATCGGCCAGGACCGGGCTTGCCGCGACCGAAGCGGCGATCAATCCGGCGGCTGCGAGGATGGAGGCAAACTTCATTCCGATGCTCCTGAAGAACGGGACCGCGATATAACGCGCAACCGGCTGAAAACACCCATCACATTTTGCCGAACCGGCAACAAAGCGCCGTAGGGTGCGTGCCTGCACGCATCCTACCGTTCGAACCCCTTTCGCGCCATGACCAGAGGGTCGTAGCGCGGCGCCTCGGCCCGGCGGCGGTCCGGCTCGGCCTCGGTCAGCGCCTCCGCCGGGGCCAGCCTCTCGCGCGCCTCGACCGCAAGCTGCTGATAGACGCCGGTGCCCTGCCGCTTCCAGGCGATCTCGTCCGCCGACAGTTCCCGCACGACCTTTGCAGGTGATCCGACCGCGAGGCTGTTCGGCGGGATCTGCGCACCGGCCTTCACGAAGGCCATGGCGGCGATGATGGTGTTCTCGCCCACCACCGCCTCGTCCATGACCACGGCGTTCATGCCGACCATGGCGTTCTTGCCGATATGGCAGCCGTGGAGGACGGCGCCGTGGCCGACATGACCGGATTCCTCGACCACGACATCCTTGCCGGGAAAGGAATGGACCACGCAGGTTTCCTGCACGTTCGACCCTTCGTGCAGCACGATGCGGCCGAAATCCCCGCGCAGGACCGCGCAGGGACCGACATAGACGCCGGGGCCGATGATCACGTCGCCGATCACCACGGCCTCGGGGTGGACGAAGGCCTGCGGGTCGATCACCGGCACGATGCCGTCCCAGGAATAGACCCTCGCCATCACGCGACCTGCGGCCAGGTTTTCGCCACCATGGTCAGCACGTCGTATTGCGCGACCACGGCCCCGTTCTGGTTCGTCACCTGGCAGTCCCAGCGGACCTCTCCGTGACCGGCATTTTCGCGCGGGTTGATCTCCTTGCAGGTCAGGCAGACCTGCAGCGTGTCGCCGAAATAGACCGGGGTCAGGAAGCGCAGGTTGTCCACGCCATAATTCGCCAGCACCGGGCCGGGATTGGGCTCCACGAACAGCCCCGCCGCGAAGGAGGCGATCAGATAGCCATGGGCCACACGGTCGTCGAAGAAGGGGTTGGCCTTGGCGGCATCGCTGTCCATGTGGGCATAGAAGGTGTCGCCGGTGAACTGGGCGAAATGCTCGACATCCTCTTGCGTGACCTTGCGCGCCGCCGTGACCAGTTGGTCGCCGATGCGCAGTTCCGCCAGCGATTTGCGGAACGGGTGGGTGCCCTGCTGGGTGTCCGCGCCCTCGATCCAGCGGCCCGTCACCGCCGACAGCAGGCGCGGCGTGCCCTGCACGGCGGTGCGCTGCATGAAATGCTTGACGCCCCGGATGCCACCCATCTCCTCGCCGCCGCCTGCGCGGCCCGGACCGCCATGGACCAGCGGCGCCAGCGGCGAGCCGTGCCCGGTGGAGGACTTGGCCGAAAGACGGTTGCCGATCAGCACCCGCCCGTGGAAGGGGGCCACGCCCAGAACCACGCGTTCGGCCACGTCCTTATCGTCGGTGAAGACGGACGACACCAGCGACCCGCGCCCCCGTGCGGCCAAGGCGACCGCTTCATCCAGATCGTCATAGGCCATGACGGTGGAGACCGGGCCGAAGGCTTCGCAGTCATGCACGGCGTCGGCTTCGAACGGCTTGTCGGCATAAAGCAGGACCGGGTTCAGGAACGCGCCCTTGTCCGCATCGCCCGACGTGATGCGCACATCGTCGGGATTGCCCGCCACGATCTCGGCCACCGCCTGCAATTCGCGGATGCGCGCCCGCACCTCGTTCCGCTGGCCGAGGCTGGCTAGCGGGCCCATGCGCGTGCCTTCATCCCCCGGCAGGCCAAGTGCGGTCTTGTCCAGACGGTCGCGCAGGGCAGCGATCAGGGCGTCCACCTGGCCGCGCGGCGCGATGACGCGGCGGATGGCGGTGCATTTCTGGCCCGCCTTCGAGGTCATTTCCCGCGCGACCTCCTTCACGAACAGGTCGAATTCGGGCGTGCCCGCCACCGCGTCAGGGCCAAGGATGGTGGCGTTCAGGCTGTCGGCCTCCATCGTGAAGCGGACGGAATGCTGGACGATCGCGGGATGCGTCTTCAGCTTGCGACCGGTATGGGCGGACCCGGTGAAGGTCACGGCGTCCTGTTCGGTCACGTGGTCCAGCAGGTCGCCCACCGATCCGCAGACCAGTTGCAGCGCGCCGTCGGGCAGGATGCCGGTTTCCACGATCCGCCGCACGACCAGTTCGGTCAAATAGGCGGTCTGGCTCGCGGGCTTCACCAGGCAGGGCACGCCCGCCAGCAGCGTCGGCGCAATCTTTTCCAGCATCCCCCAGACGGGGAAGTTGAAGGCGTTGATGTGGATCGCGACGCCATGCAGCGGCGACAGGATATGCTGCGCGCTGAAGCTGTTGTCACGGGACAGCGGCTCCACATCGCCATCGGTCAGCACGCGGGTGTTCGGCAATTCGCGCCGGCCCTTCGAGGCGAAGGTCAGCATGGTGCCGATGCCGCCCTCGATATCCACCCAGCCATCGGCGCGGGTCGCGCCGGTGTGCAGGCTTTCGGCGTAGAACTCCTCCTTCTGCGCCATCAGGGCAAGGCCCAGGGCCTTGAGCATCCCCGCGCGCTCATGGAAGGTCATGGCCCGCAGTTTTGGCCCGGCCTTGGCGCGCCCGTAGTCAAGCGCCGCCGCAAAGTCGATGCCGGTCGAATCGATGGTCGCAACCGGATTCCCGGTGGCGGCGTCCAAAAGGGTCTGCCCTTCTTTCGCGCCGGGCACCCATTCCCCGCAGACAAAGCTTTCCAGGCGGCGCGGGGCGCGAAGCGTGATGGTCATGGCAGTTCCTTTATCGTCAATGGCGCGCGGGTCAGAGACCCAGGGCGGCCAGATGTTCGTTGGTCAGCTTTTCCCAGCGGGCCAGCAGCGCCTCGTTCGGGGTGTGGCGGATGCCGAATCGCGCCTGCGTGGCGTAACGCGCCGACTTTGCCGTCCCGAAGCCCGCCGCGACGCGGGGGCGCCAATAGGCAAGGCTGGCCTGCACGTCGGACTGCCCGCCGTTCTCGACGATGCGGGCCAGGCCTTCCAGACCCAGTTCGGCATGGCGCGCCTCGCGCGGGGCGATCTCGCGGAAGACCTCGGCCAGGGGGGCATAGGAGACGCGGGTCAGTTCCGTCATCTGCACGCCTGTCGCCAGCCCTTGCAGGACGTTCATCACCACCGCATCGGTCCAGCCGTTGATCGGGTAATGGAAGACCGACAGCCGCATGTCGCCTTCGCGGCGCGTGGCGCCCAGGTCGGTGTCGCGGTCCACGCGGGCAGCCCAGTCGTGCTGGGTCTGGTAGCGGCGCGTATCCGTACCGAAATCGCCCATGACCGCCAGCACGCGTTCGGCGTGGTCGGCCTTTTCCAGCGTGATCCGGCTGGCGGCGATGCGTTCGCGGATTCCCGGAGCGAAGTTGATGGAGGATGCGAAACCAGCAGAGGCCGCCAGTTCGCTGTCCACGAAGGACGACATCAGCCGCAGCAGCTCTCCGCGATAGCGGGCGGGCACGTTGCCGGGCGCGGTCAGGACACCGCCCTGGGCCAGATAGTCCTCGATGTTCATCGTCTCAGACATGGGCGCCTCACTCATCATAGGTCACGACAACGCGGTCGGTCAGCGGATAGGCCTGGCAGGACAGGACATAGCCCGCGCGGACCTCATAGTCCTCAAGCGCGTGGTTCACTGCCATCTCCACCTCGCCTTCCAGCACCTTGCAGCGGCAGGTGGAACACACGCCCGCCTTGCAGGAATAGGGCGCGTCCATGTTGCTGGCGATGGCGGCGTCCAGGATCGTCTGGCCTTCGCGCGGCATGGAAAAGCTGCGGGTGGCGCCGTCCAGCGTGACGGTGGCCTGCGTTCCCTCGCCCGCCTCGGTGGCTTTCGACACCGGGCGGGCCTTGGCGCGGCCCGGCTGGCCGCTGGCGAACAGCTCGAACCGGATCTGGTCGTCGCGCAGCCCGTGGTCGCGCAGCGACTGCGCCACGGTCAGCATCATCGGCTCGGGCCCGCAGATGAAGGCCGCGTCAACAGATTTCGCGTCGATCCAGCGGTCGAACAGCGCGGTCATCTTGTCGGCGTCGATGCGGCCGGTGAACAGGTCGATCTCCTGCGCCTCGGACTCCAGCACATGCAAAACCGAGAAGCGGCCGAGATAGAGGTTCTTCAAATCCTCAAGCTCCTCGCGGAACATGATGCTGCTGATCTGGCGGTTGGCATAGACCAACGTGAAGCGCGACCTGGGTTCGCGCCGCAGCACGGTCTTGACGATGGACAGGACGGGCGTGATCCCCGACCCTGCGGCAAAGCCCACGTAGTGCCGCGCCGCCTGCGGATCCAAAGGCATGGAAAACTTGCCCATGGGCGGCATCGCCTCGATCTCGTCGCCGGGCGCCAGGTTTTCGTTGGCCCAGGTGGAGAAGGCCCCGCCATCGACGCGCTTGATGCCCACCTGCAGACAGCCGTCATCGACGCCCGCGCAGATGGAATAGGACCGGCGCAATTCCTCGCCATCGAAGCTGCGGCGGAAGGTCAGGTATTGGCCTTGGGTAAAATCGAACAGCGCGCGGTCTTCGTCGCGCGGGGCCAGCGTCACCACGACCGCATCGCGGGTCTCGCGGCGCACATCGGTGACCTTCAGGGGCAGAAAGCGTGCCATCGGGGTGTCTTTCCTTGGGCGTGCAGTCAGATGCACTTGAAATAGTCGAAGGGTTCCAGGCAGTCGGTGCAGCGATAGCTGGCCTTGCAGGGGGTCGAGCCGAACTGGCTGACCTTTTGCGTATGGGTCGATCCGCAGCGCGGGCACTGGATGGTCAGGTTGTTGCCCATCAGCCGCGACACGCGCCCCGCCAGCACCCCCTCCGCCGCCGTGCCGTCCACCGGGGGCGCGATGCCATAGGCGCGCAGCTTCTCGCGCCCTTCGGCGGTGATCCAGTCGGTCGTCCAAGCGGGGGCAAGCTGGCGCTTCAGTTCCACCTTCTCGATGCCGTGGGCGCGGAGCGCGGTTTCGATGTCGAGGTTGATGATGCCGGTCGCGGGGCAGCCGGAATAGGTCGGCGTGACCGTGACGACCAGCGTATCATCCCGCCACTCGACATCGCGGATGATGCCCAGGTCGGTCAGGCTGATGACGGGGATTTCCGGGTCCGGCACCTGCGACAGCCATTCCCAGATCCGGTCGGTATGGGGCAGCGTGGTGACGGACATGGCATCACCACCTGGCGCCGGGATAGGCGCGCTGCAGGAACTGCATCTCGGCCAGGATATAGCCCAGGTGTTCGGTGTGGATGCCCTTCTTGCCGCCCTTGTGTTGCCAAGCGCCTGTGGGCGCGGCCAGCGTGGCCTCGTCCAGGACCGCCGCGACGGTCTTGTCCCACGCGGCTTGCAACGAGGACGGCAGGGGCGCGATGCCCGCATCGGCCATGGCCTGGTCAACGGCATCGTCCACGAACATCTCGCCCGTATAGGACCACAGCTTCGTCAGCGCGGCCTGCATCCGCTGACGGCTTTCGTCAGAGCCGTCGCCCAGCCGGATCACCAGATCGGCGGAGCGTTCCAGGTGATAGGCGACTTCCTTCTCTGCCTTGGCGGCAATGTCCGCCACGCGGCTGTCCGAGGATGTCTTCAGCGCCCGCAGCAGTTCGATATGGAAGGCGTCGAACAGGAACTGGCGCATCAGCGTCACGCCGAAATCGCCGTTCGGCAGTTCCACCAGCAGCAGGTTGCGGAAGGCGCCCGCGTCGCGCAAGTAAGCCAGCGCGTCGGCATCGCGGCCCTTGCCCTCGACTTCGGCGGCAAGGCCCAGCCACAACCGGCACTGGCCGATCAGGTCAAGCGCCTGGTTGGCAAGCGCGATATCCTCCTCCAGCGCGGGCGCATGGCCGCACCATTCGGACACGCGGTGGCCCAGGATCAGGCAATTGTCGCCCATCCGTTGCAGGAACTCCACGAATTCCGGTTGGCCCGCATCCGGAGCGGGCACCGTCACATGGCCGCTGTCAGACAAGCCCTGACCGGCAAGCGCGGTCAGGTTCGGGGTGGTCATGTCGGGAAGGGACGGCATCACATATGCCCCACTTCGTCGGGAATGTCGAAGAAGGTCGGGTGGCGATAGACCTTGCTGTTCGACGGATCATACAGTGGCCCCTTCTCGGACGGGCTGGAGGCCGTGATGTCGTTCGATTTCACCACCCAGATCGACACGCCTTCGTTGCGGCGGGTGTAAACGTCGCGGGCATTGCGGATCGCCATTTCCGCATCAGGCGCGTGCAGGCTGCCGACATGGCGATGGTTGAGGCCGTGCTGACCCCGGATGAAGATTTCCCAAAGCGGCCATTCGCTGGACATGATGACTCCTCCCAGTGCTGCGGGGATGTGGCGGGCAGAGGCGGGCACCCATCCGTAAAGGACTGGCGCCCGTCGTTATTCGGCGGCGTGGCGGGCGGCGCGGGCGCGTTCGTCGGCCTTGGCGGCGTGGGCCATCAGCCCGTCGCGGAACCAGGCGCCATCCTCCCAGGCCTTGACGCGGGCGCCCAGGCGTTCGGCGTTGCAGGGGCCGTTCCCGGCGATCACGGCGAAGAACTCGGACCAGTCGGGTTCGCTGAAATCATAGCCGCCCTTGTCCTCGTTCCATTTCAGGTCCGGGTCGGGGACGGTCAAGCCCAGGTATTCGGCTTGCGGGACGGTCTGGTCCACGAATTTCTGGCGCAATTCGTCATTGGTGTTCATCTTGATCTTCCACGCCATAGACTGCGCGGAATGGACCGAGGCCTTGTCCGAGGGCCCGAACATCATCAGCGCCGGATACCAGAAGCGGTTGAGCGCGTCCTGCGCCATCGCCTTCTGTTCCGGGGTGCCCGCGCACATCTTCATCATGATGTCATAGCCCTGCCGCTGGTGGAACGATTCCTCCTTGCAGATGCGGATCATCGCGCGGCTATAGGGCCCATAGGACGTGCGCTGCAGCGGCACCTGGTTCATGATCGCCGCGCCATCGACCAGCCAGCCGACCGCGCCCATGTCGGCCCAGGTCAGCGTGGGATAGTTGAAGATCGACGAATACTTCATGTTGCCGCTGTGCAGCTTTTCCAGAAGCTCGTCGCGGCTGACGCCCAAGGTTTCGGCGGCGCAATACAGATACAGGCCGTGCCCCGCCTCGTCCTGGACCTTGGCCAGCAGGATCGCCTTGCGTTCCAGCGTGGGGGCGCGGGTGATCCAGTTGCCCTCGGGAAGCTGGCCCACGATCTCGCTATGCGCGTGCTGACCGATCTGGCGGATCAGCGTCTTGCGATAGCCTTCGGGCATCCATTCCTTCGGCTCGATCTTCTCGTTGCGGTCGATGCGCTCCTGAAAGGCGATCTCCTCGGGCGTCATCTCCTCGCGGGACTTCGAACCTTCGGATTTGACCATCTGTGCATACATGGCAGTTCCCCCCTTCAGACGCGTTCGATGATGATGGCGATGCCCTGGCCCACGCCCACGCACATGGTGCAAAGCGCGTATCGTCCGCCGCTGCGGATCAGTTGGTACATCGCGGTGGTGACAAGCCGGGCGCCGGACATGCCCAGCGGATGGCCGATGGCGATGGCCCCGCCATTCAGGTTCACGCGCGGGTCGTCGTCGGCAAGTCCCAGGTCACGAAGCACGGCCAGCCCCTGTGCAGCAAAGGCTTCGTTCAATTCTATCACATCCATCCGGTCCAGCGACAGGCCCGCGCGCGCCAGAACCTTGCGCACGGCAGGCACCGGGCCGACGCCCATGATGCGGGGTTCCACGCCCGCCGCCGCCATGGCGATGATCCGCGCCTTGGGGGTCAGTCCCTGCGCCCTGGCCGCTTCCTCGGACAGGATCGCAAGCGCGGCCGCACCATCATTCACACCGGATGCGTTGCCCGCCGTCACCGTCAGGTCGGGGCCGTTCACGCCGCGCAGCTTGGCCAGCGTTTCCACCGTGGTGCCGGGACGGGGGTGTTCGTCGGTGTCCACCGTGACATGATCGCCCTTTTTCTGCGGGACATGCACCGGCACGATCTCGTCGCGAAAGACGCCCGCCGCCTGCGCGGCAGCCCAGCGGTCTTGCGACCGGGCGGCAAAGGCGTCCTGGTCGGCGCGGCTGATGCCGTAATCGGCGGCCACGTTGTCGGCGGTTTCGGGCATCGAGTCCGTGCCGTAAGCCTTGCGCAGCGCCGGGTTCGGGAAACGCCAGCCGATGGTGGTGTCGTAGACGGCATTGCTGCGCGAAAAGGCGGTTTCCGCCTTGGGCATCACGAAGGGCGCGCGGGTCATGCTTTCCACGCCCCCGGCCACCATGAAGTCGCAATCGCCCGCCCGGATCGCGCGTGCCGCCATGCCGATGGCGTCCATGCCCGACCCGCAGAGCCGATTAACGGTGGTCCCCGGCACGCCGATCGGCATCCCCGACAGCAGCACGGCCATGCGGGCCACGTTGCGGTTATCCTCGCCCGCCTGGTTGGCGCAGCCCAGGATCACGTCGTCCACGGCGGACCAGTCCACATCGGGATTGCGCGTCATCAGCGCCTGCAACGGAAGCGCGGCCAGATCGTCGGCGCGGATCGTCGCCAAGGCACCGCCATAACGGCCGACCGGCGTGCGGATCGCGTCGCAGATGAAGGCATCAGGCATGCAAGACCCCCTTGGAATGTTCAGATGGCGGCGATGATTCTCCCAATTCACCGACCGATTGGTCAGCTTATAGCAGGTGACACATTACATCGCCAAGAGAAATGTGGATGATGATGTAATGTTTCAAGCCAGGGCGGCCAGCCTTGCCTGCGTCCGGGCCGTGACCTTGGCCAGCGGCCCGTCCTCCCCTTCCATCACTTGGGCGATATGCGCCTCGGCCAAGGGGGTCAGGGCGGTGTAAAGATCGCGGAACAGCGCCTGCGCCCTGGTTCCCGGCCAGTCGCGCGGCAAGGCATCCGGCGGCAGGCCGGGGTCGCGCAGCAGCACGCCGCGATACAGATGAACCAGCAGCAGCCGGGCGATCAGCGCATCCTCGGGGGCAAGGGCCGGACCATCGGCCAGCGGCCCGAAGCGGTCCAGCACGATGCGATACCCGGCAGCCAGCGCGTCCAGATCCCAGAAGGCGGCGAGGTCCGGCAGATGGTTCATTCCGGCCACCGGCACCCCGCGCAGAACCAGGCCCCCGGTCGCCGGCAATTCGCCCCGCGCGGGGCAGAGCCACAGGTCGCCCCCCATCCGGGCCATGCGGTAGCGGCGGGCCAGATCCTCGGGCATGTCGGGGTCCAGCACCACCAGCCAGTCGCCCGAGGGCTGGTGCCGCGCATAAAGCAGCCGTGCGGCATCGGCAAATTCCGCGCGGGCCGAGGGTGCCAGGCGATAAAAGCTGCGCCGCCCCACCCGCTCGCCCTCCAGCCGTCCCGCAGCCACCAAGCGCGACACGGCGGTGCGGACCAGGTTTTCGCGGATGCCGATGCGGGCGCAGATCGCGATCAGGCTGCCGATCCACAAGACCTCGCCGCGCGGCACGACCACGTCGCCATAGACGGTGACGATAAAGGATCCGGCCGTCAGCGGCAGGTCATCTGTCAGCGCTTCGACAAGGGAGGTGCGGGACACGGGTTATCCTGATCCTTGCCACGGTGTCCCTTCGGATAATCCGGCGGCCGGCAGGAAGTCAAACAGCCAGCCCCTGCCCCGGTCTTCCGCCGATGGCGGTCCCGTCCCAGACCGTTCCTTCTGCAAGGCCACCGGATGTGGATTGCCAAGGAGCTTCCGCGTGCATCTGTTTGTCGGCACCCTCGGCTACTCGCGCCGGATGCATATCCGTCCGTCGCTCCGCGAGCGGCAGATGGATTGGTTCGAAGGTATGGAGGAGACCTTTCTGCACTTTGGAGGCGTGCCAACCGAGATCCTGTTTGACAACGCCAAGGCCTTGGTCGAGCACCATGACACGGCAACGCGAGAGGTCCGGTTCAACGGCCGGCTTCACGCTTTCGCCCGCTACTGGGGCTTCAAGCCGAAGGCCTGTGCTCCCTATCGAGCCCGCACAAAGGGCAAGGACGAACGCGGCGTCGGCTATGTGAAGCACAATGCGATCGCCGGACGGCGCTTCCCGTCCTGGGGCGCGTTCGTTGCCCATCTTGACCAGTGGAACCGAGAGATTGCCGATCAGCGTGTGCATGGCACGACCGGCGAGTTGCCGATCGCGAGGTTTGCCGATGAGGCCGGCGCGCTGCGCCCCTTGGGCAGCCGTGCTCCGTTCGGTCAGTTGCGCGATCTGATCCGCAAGGTTCGTCCCGACTGCGCAATTGACCTTGATACCAACAGCTACTCGGTGCCCTCGCGCCTGGTCGGCGAGACCGTGCAGGTCATGGTCATTGCTGGCCGCGCAATCGTGCGTCACGCCGACGACGTTGTGGCCGACCATCCCGTCTGCGAGAGCCGCCGCCAGCGGATCACCGACAAGGCGCATCTGATCGGGCTGATTGGTAACGGGCCGGGCCAGAAAGAACCGACGCCGAGCATCCAGGTACCTGCCTTGCTGCGTCCGCTTGCCGAGTATGAAGCGGTTGTCGGAGGAGGCTGGTGATGACAGCGGTTGATCACGAAACGCTGGTGGCAATGCTCGACCGGTTCAAGCTGACGTCAATCCGGGACCAGCTCGATACCTCTGAGGAGCAAACTCGTTTAGAACCTCAATGCTGCCGACGCCGGGCAGCGTTTTTTCGCGGCGTGCCTTGACTACGGCACCCGCCATAGCGCACAGGCTGCCCCCCGCCTCACCCGTCCCCTGCGATGACGCTTTCGACCTCTGGCGCGGCGACGAAGCGCCAGGCGCGGCGCGGGCCTGCCATGACGTTGAGGTAGTAGAGCTCGAACCCATGCGGGGCGCCGCAGGGGTGGTGGCCGCGCGGGACCAGCACCACGTCGCCGTCCCTGACCGCCATCACCTCGTCGAGCGAGCCGTCATCGGTGTAAACCCTTTGCACGGCCCAACCATCCTTGGGGTTCAGGCGGTGGTAGTAGGTTTCCTCCAGATAGGTGATGCGGGGGAAGTCGTCCTCGTCATGGCGGTGGCTTGGGTAGCTGGACCAGTTGCCGGCGGGCGTGAAGACCTCGGTCACCAGCAGGCTGTCGCACCAGTCCTCGGCCTCCATGGCGATGTTGTTGATCCAGCGGGTGTTGGGCCCCGTGCCCCGCTGCGTGAGCGTGATTCCGTCCGGCCCGATGCGGCGCGCGGGATGCCCGCCCCGGCCCGGCGCGGTGCAGACGGCGATGGTGCAGTCGGTCGCGGCCTCGGCCCGCCAATCCTGGCCGTTGGGGACATACAGGCAATGCGGCGGGGTCTTTTCGAAGACATCCATGCGGTCCCCCAACTCGCCCCAGTCCTGGCCTGCGGCCTGGATGCGGGCCTTGCCCTCGACCATCACCAAGATCGCCTCGTTCCCGCCGGTGGCATCGGTCGCCGTCTCGCCCGCGCGCAGGCGGTGGAGCGTGAAGCCCACATAGCGCCAGCCCGCCGATTGCGGCGTGATGCGGTGGACCTCGCCATGGCTGCCGAAGGGTCTGCGAAGAAGGTTGGGCATCGGGGTCTCCTCGGGTGGGGGCGCAACGGGCGCGCGCTGCCTGTTGCGCGGGAGCGGCGGGCAGAGCCGCCTGGGCCAGCAAATGCTGGGTCTTGCGCGGCACGGGCGGTGCGGCGCGGGTGCACGGGCCGTACACAGCCCGTACACCGGAATCGCCGCCGGGACGGCGGGTTCCGCTCAGGCCGCCGCCGCGCGGTCCAGTCCGGCTTCGCGCGCTGCGGCCTTGAGCGACTTCAGCCCCAGCGACTGGTATTCCAGCGGGTTCCGCTTGTCGGGATCCTGCTCGGCCTCGATCACCAGCCAGCCGTCATAGCCGCTCTCGGCCAGGATGCGCAGCAGGGGCACGAAGTCGATGGCGCCTTCGGGATCGCCCGGCACGGTGAAGGCCCCGGCCAGGACGCCTTGCAGGAAGGACAGGTTCTCGTCGCGGACCCGCTGCGTGACGGGGCGGCGGATGTTCTTGGCGTGGAAATGGGCCACGCGGGCGGCGTGCTTGCGCAGGACCGCCTCGGGGTTGCCGCCGCCGAAGGTGCAGTGGCCCGCGTCGAACAGCAGATGCGTGGCGGGTCCGGTGGCGGCCATGAAGGCGTCGATCTCCTCGGGCGATTCCACGACCGTGCCCATGTGGTGGTGATAGGCAAGCGTGATGCCCTGGGAGGCCAGGTAGGCCGCGAAGGCCTCGATCTTGGCGCCGAAGGCTGCCATCTCCTCTGCGTCCAGGCGCGGGCGATCGTTCACCGGCACGCCGGGATTGCCATGCACGGTGTTCGAGCATTCGCAGGCGATGCAAACCGTGCAGCCATTGGCCTTGAGCTTGGCCAGATGCGGCTGGACCGCCGCGATCTCGTCCTCGACGCTGCCCACCAGCAGGTTGGTCGAATACCAGCCCGAGATGAACTTCAGCCCATACCCTCCCAGCAGTTCCTTGAGCGCCTGCGGGTCGTCGGGCCAGCGATGGCCGTTCTCGATGCCATCGAAGCCGATCACCTCGCCCGCCTCGTGCAGGATCTGCTCGGTCGGGATATGGGCGCCGATGGTCTGGTCGTCGTCATTGGCCCAGGCGATGGGGTTGGTGCCATAGCGGATCATGGGTGTCTTTCCTCAGTTCACCAGCCGCGCGCGGGCGGCGTTTTCCAGATAGGTCTGATAGGCCTCGCGCAGCCGGTCCGTGCCGCCCACGGCGGGCACGGCCACGTCCCACCAGTGGCCGGCCTCGTCCGTCAGGCCATGGGCGGGGCCGTCCTTGGCGGTGGTGTCGATCACGATCACCGTGGGGATTGGGCGGTTCCGCGCGGCAGCGATCTGCGCCTCAAGCTCGGCGATGCCGCTGGCCTTGACGGCATGGGCGCCCATGGAGCCCGCATGGGCCACATAGTCGATCTGCGGCTGGTCCTCGACGTTGCAGTTTGCATACAGGTTGTTGAAGGGTTCGCCCCCGCAGACCTGCTGCAGGCGGTTGATGCAGCCGTAGCCCCGGTTGTCGGTCAGGACCACCGTGAAGGGGATCCGCCGCATCACCGCCGTGGCCAGCTCGCTGTTGGCCATCATGTAGCTGCCGTCGCCCACGAAGCAGATCACCTCGCGGGAAGGCAGCGCCAGCTTGATCCCCATGGCGCCCGCCACCTCGTAGCCCATGCAGGAATATCCGTATTCCATGTGGTATCCGCCCTGCGCGGGCTGCCACAGAAGCTTCAGCGCGCCGGGCATGGTGCCGGCGGCGCACATGGCGATGGCGTCGGGGGCGGCGCGTTGGACGGCGCCGATTACCTGGGCGTCGTTGGGAAGGTCGTTGCCCGGTGCGGGCGCGGCGCAATGGGCATCGACGGCGGCCAGCCAGGCGGCGCGCGGGGCGGGGTCGAACGCGGCCGTGTGGTCGCCAAGCGCCGCCGTCAGCTTCTCCAGCGCCACGCGGGCGTCCGACACCAGCGGCACCGCGCCATGCTTGGCCGCGTCGTATCCATGGACGTTGATCGACACGAGCTTGGCATCCGCCGCGAACATGGTCCGCGAGCCGGTGGTGAAATCCTGCAACCGCGTGCCGACGCCGATCACCAGATCCGCGTCCCGCAAGACCGCGTTGGCGGCGGCGGATCCATCCACGCCCGATGCGCCGAAGTTCATCGGATCGCCTTGCGCCAGCGCCGACTTGCCCGCCTGCGTCTCGGCCACCGGGATGCCGTGGCGGGCGGCAAAGGCCGACAGCGCCGCTTCGGCCCCGGAATAGATCACGCCCCCGCCCGCGACGATGGCGGGGCGTTTGGCCGCGCGGATCAGGTCCGCCACCTCGGCCAGTTCCTGCGCGTCGGGTTCCGGGCGGCGGATGCGCCAGATGCGTGGCTCGAAGAAGGCCTCGGGCCAGTCGTATGCTTCCGCCTGCGTGTCCTGGCAAAAGGCGAGGCAGACGGGCCCGCAGTTCGCCGGATCGGTCATCACCCGCAGCGCGCGGGGCAGCGCCGTCAGCAGTTGCTCGGGCCGCTGGATGCGGTCGAAATAGCGCACCACCGGGCGGAAGCAGTCGTTGGCGCTGACGGTGCCGTCGTCGAAGTCCTCGACCTGCTGCAGGACGGGATCGGGGCGGCGCGAGGCGAAGACATCGCCCGCGATGAACAGCACCGGCAGGCGGTTCACATGGGCCAGCGCCGCCGCCGTCACCATGTTGGTGGCACCCGGCCCGATGGAGCTTGTCACGGCATGGGCGCGGCGGCGCTTGCTGGCCTTGGCATAGGCGATGGCGGCATGGGCCATGGTCTGTTCGTTCTGGCCCCGCCAGGTCGGGAAGGCGTCGCCGATGCCGTGCAGCGCCTCGCCGATGCCCGCGACGTTGCCATGGCCGAAGATCGCCCAGCAGCCTTCGACGAAGCGCTCGCCATCTTCCGTCATCTGCACCGACAGCCAGCGGACCATGGCCTGCGCCGCCGTCAGCCTGATCGTTCCGCTCATCCCTGCACCTCTTGCCTGTTCCGTCATGGCGGAGCCCGTGTCGCCCCTGCTCAGCGGCCGGTTCATGCCGCCACCTGCGCGCCCGCGCGGGCCTTGTCCCAGATGCCGCAAAGGCGGCCATAGCGCCGCGCCATCTCGGCCACGGCCTCCTCATCGGTCAGGTCGCCGTCCAGCCAGGCGCGGGCCACCGCGCCGAAGATGGTCCGCCCGACCGCAAAGCCCCGCACCAGGGGATAGCTTGCGGCGACCGCGAAGCTCTCGGCCAGTTCCGCCTCTGGCGCATCGAGGCCCAGCACCACGATGCCGCGGGTGTTGGGGTCGTTCTCCTCGATGGCGGCGATGGCCTTGCGCCAAGCGACAGGCGAGGTCATCGGCTCCAGCTTCCACCAGTCTGGATACACGCCAGCCGCATAGAACTGCCGGATCAGCGTGGCGGTGGTCTCGTTGTCCACCGGGCCGACCTTCGACGGGATGATCTCCAAGAGGAACTCAAGGTCGTTGCGGCGTGCGGCCTGGAACAGGCGCTTCACCGTCTCCTCCTGCCCGGCGCGCATGGCCGCGTCGTCGTCCGGGTGGCAGAAGCACAGAACCTTGACCACGTTCTCGCGCGCCCAGCCTTCCAGGCCGCCGCAGTCGAGGCCCAGGTCCGGCTCCAGTTCCAGCGGCCGCGATCCGGGCCATTCGGCGGGCCGCCCGATCCAGAGGCCGGTGCCGGATGCCGCGTGCAGCGCGTCCCGCCCGATGCGGTTGTCGCAGAGGATGCCGTATCCCGCCTTGCCGCCCTGCACCTGCAATGCGGCCTTCAGGCACAGCTCCTTGAAGGCGCCGCCCTTTTCCAGCGTGTAACCCGGCATCTGTTCCAGCTGCATCCGGTGGTCGAAGGCAAAGACCCGCATCGTGGACCAGTCGCCCCCGGTGCGCCGCTGGCGGTTCGTGGCCCAGTGGACCTGTTCCAGTTCCGCGTCATTGCGCAGGTCGGGGCGGATGACGCCGCGCTTGAGGAAGAACTCCAACTCGGCCAGCGAGGGATAGGCGGGCGTGCAGCCGTGGCGGCTGACGGCCAGGGCGCCGCAGGCATTGGCGTATTCGAGGGCCTTCGGCCAGGGCTCGCCGTCCAGCCAGCCCTTCATCAGCCCGGAAAAGAAGCCGTCGCCCGCGCCAAGGACGTTGAACACCTCGATGGGAAAGCCGGGGCCGGTTTCGCCCTCATCCAGCGTGTCGGGAATGGCGCCGGTGAAGGCCACCGCGCCCGCAGCACCCCGCTTGCAGACCAGCGTGGCCGGCGTGATCGCGCGCACATTGCGCAGCGCCGTGATGGTGTCGGTCGAGCCGCCCGCGATGTGGAACTCCTCCTCGGTGCCCACGATCAGGTCGAACAGGTGCAGCGTCGCCTGCAGCCGGGCCGTCACCGCCGCGCTTTCCACGAAGCGGCTTTCGCCCGCGCCATGCCCCGCCAGACCCCAGAGGTTCGGGCGATAGTCGATGTCGAGCGCCGTGCGCGCGCCGTGCCTGCGGGCCAGTTCCAGCGCCTTGATGACGGCGGCTTCCGTGCGGGGATGGCTCAGATGCGTGCCGGTCGCCAGCACCGCGCGGGCCTCGGCGATCAGCGCCTCGTCGATGTCGTCCTCGCAGAGCGCCATGTCCGCGCAGTCGGCCCGATAGAAGATCAGCGGGAACTGCTCCTGATCCCGGATGCCCAGGATCACCAGCGCCGTCAGCCGCTCGGGATCGGTCGCGACGCCGCGCACATCCACGCCCTCGCGCACCAGCTGCTCGCGGATGAAGCGGCCCATGTGCTCGTCGCCCACCCGCGTGATGAGGCCCGAGCGCAGCCCGAGCCGCGCCGTCCCGCAGGCGATGTTGGTGGGGCTGCCGCCGATATACTTGCGGAACGACCCCATGTCCTCAAGCCGCCCGCCCACCTGCGCGCCATAGAGATCCACGCCCGCGCGGCCAATCGTCAGAAGGTCAAGGGTCTTGGTCATGGGATCGGTCCTTGTCTTGGGTCAAAGCTGCGCGGAAACGAAGGCCATGCTGTCCTTCAGCGCCCCCTTGGGGTCGGCGGCGTCGTGAACCTCGGGCGCGAAGGGCTCGAAGCTGAAGGGGCCGTCATAGCCCGCCTCCAACAGGGCCCGGATCTGGGGCAGGTTTTCCAGCCGGTCCTGGTCATCCACCAGCACGCGATGCGCGTCCAGCATGTCGGCCACCGACACGTCGGGATGGATCACGCCCGAGATATGGACGAGGCCGGTCCAGTTCGGGAAGAGCTCGGTTTCCCCCGCCAGATGGTGGTGGAAAGTGTCGTGGACCAGCTTGTAGGTGCCCTCGCCCCCCGCCGCCTGGATGGCGCGGATCGCCTCGGCCTTGGTCCGCAGGGACGAGATCGGGAAGCCCAGCGGTTCCACCAGCCCGGTCAGGCCGCGCGTGTCGAGGATCGTCTTCATGGCCCGCAGCGCGCCCACCGTGCGGTCGAACTCCACGGGCGTGCCGTCGTTCAGCGGGCACATGACAAGCGCCTTGGCCCCGCAGGCGGCGGCATAGTCGGCCATGTCCTCGGCCCGCGCGGGCAGGTCGCCCGCCCAGACATTGAAGGGATAAAGCGCGTTGATCGAGACGATGGTGACGCCCGCCTTCCCGGCCTCGGCCTTCACCTCGGCGGGATCCCAGGTGCCGACGATGTCGGGCAGGTCGTTGCGGATCTCGACCTCGGTCGCGCCAAGCGCGCGGGCGGTGGCGAAGAAGTCGGGCAGCGACAGTTTCGGCGCGGCGATGTGGTTCAGGGCAAAGCGCATGGATCAGCCTTGGGCGTAAAGGGCGGGGCGGTCGGGATAGGTGATGGCGATCATCTCGCCCTCGGCTTCCTGCGCCTTGACGCAGGCGTCAGAGGTGACAGCGGCCATGTAGCCATCCCAGGAGGTCGGGCCGGATGCCGTGCCCTGCGCAGCGGCCTTGAGGAAGTCCTGCAGTTCCACGTCATAGGAGGCCACGAAGCGGTCCTTCCAGTCGGTCAGGATCGGGTTTTGCAGGCTGGCGTTCAGGCGCGTCTGGATGGCCATCGGCTCGGGCAGTTTCGCAATGCCGTCCTCGCCCACGACCTCGCACTGGATGTCGTAGCCGTAATGGCAGTTCACGAAGATCTCGGTGTCGATCACCGTGCCCTTGGCCGTCACCAGCGTCACGATCTGCGGGTCGCGCAGCTTCGCATGGCTGCGCACGGCAGAACGCGGGAAGGTCACGCGGGCCGAGACATAGTCGTCGTCCAGCAGCCATCGGAACACGTCGATCTCGTGGATCAGCGTGTCGTGGATCGCCATGGGCGTGGTATAGGCTTCCGGCACGGTCGGGTTGCGATGCGCGGCATGGACCATGATCGGTGCCCCGATCTGCCCGTCCACCACCTTCTTCAGCGCAGCGTAGCCTTCGTCGTAGCGGCGCATAAAGCCGACCTGCACCAGCCGCTTGCCGTGCGCCACTTCGGCATCGACGATGCGCTTGGCGCCCTCGGCGGTCGTGGCCAGCGGCTTTTCGCAGAAGCAGGGCTTGCCGGCGGCAATGGCGGCCAGGACATATTGTTCATGCGTCGCGCCCCAGGAGGTGACCAGCACGGCATCGACCTGGTTGGATGCGATCAGGTCCTCGCCCGTCTCGAAGACCGTCGCATCGGGGGCGATGTCGGCGCGGGCGGCCTCGGCAGAGGCGCGGTTCACGTCCGACAGCGCGGTGATGGTGCCGCCCGACAGCACCTGGTTGATGCGGCGCGCATGGTCGCGGCCGATGGCTCCGGTGCCGATGACACCAATTCTGACGGTCATGTTGGGTCTCACTTCCAGTATTTTTCGACGTAGCGTTTGGTTTCCGACAGCATGTATCGGGCGCTGTCCTCGGCGCGGTCTTCCCAGGCGAAGACGCAGTTCGACAGCACGCCGTCGAACTTCATGTCGGCCAGCGTGGCGAAGAAGGTGTCCCAGTCGATCTCGCCCTGGCCGAAATCGGTGTGCTGGTGGACGCGCACCTTCGATCCGGGCGGGTTGACGATGTATCGCAGTTGCGAGGACTTGGTGTGGTCATAGGTGTCGGCAAGGCGGACATGTTCCAGCAGCCCTTCGGTCGCGCGCAGGTTCGCCACCATGTCGGGGCCGTAGAAGAAGGTATGCGGCGCGATGAAGGAGGCGCGCACCATGGGCGAATTGATGGTCTTGATGATGTCCACCGCCGGGGCGATTTCCTCAAGCCAGTCCTCGGGGTGGGCCTCCAGCGACAGCTTGATCCCCTCGCGTTCCAGGATCGGCACCAGCACGTCCATGGCGCGGAAGAAGGCGCCTTCGCAGGTCTCGGGGCGGTGCAGGCCGGAACGGTCGTTCAGGCTGCGGTCGGGGCTGCCACCGCGTCCGAATTCGCTGACGAACAGGGGACATTCCAGTTCCACGGCGAATTCGATGGCGCGCTTCCAGTTGTCGATCGCCACCTCCCATTCGTCGGGATAGGGGCTGGCCCAGCGATACATCGGCTGGATCGAGGCAAGGCCCACGCCGGTGTCGCGCAGCGCCTGCTTGAAGCTCTTGATCCGCTCTGGATACAGCTTCGGACGCGTCCACCAGGAAAAGAAGTCCGGGCGGGGCGACATTTCCACATGGTCATAGCCAAGCTCGGCCACCTTGCGGACGGTATCCTCCAGCGACAGGTGGCGGATCATGTGCGGGTCAAGCGTGTGTTTCATCGGGCGTCTCTGGAAAAGGTTCGCGAGGGCGGGACAGTGGGTGCCCCGCCCTGCCC
This sequence comes from Paracoccus sp. SSK6, assembly GCF_039770665.1. Lineage (NCBI taxonomy): Bacteria > Pseudomonadati > Pseudomonadota > Alphaproteobacteria > Rhodobacterales > Paracoccaceae > Paracoccus > Paracoccus sp. SSK6. Next base: position 62,503 of record NZ_JBDPNJ010000004.1, read on the forward strand.
TTGCCGCCATCCGCGGAGGAGAAACGGACGGCGGGCAGGATCATTTCTGGTAATCGGCCATGTTCTCGGGCGTGACGGGCTCGAAGGGGATCCAGTGTTCGGGTTCGATCTTTTCGCCCGCAGCGGCGGCGACGGCGGCACGCACCGCCTGCTCGCCCTGCCCCGTCGCGTTCTGATAGACGGTCACGTCCATCTGCCCGGCCTCCATCGCGGCAAGCCCGTCGGCGGTGGCGTCGATGCCCGCGATGACGATGTCGCCCTTGCCGGTGGTCGCGGCCAGCGCCTGCGCGGCACCGATCGCCATTTCATCGTTGTTGGCGACGATGGCGTCGAATTCCAGGCCCGCCGTCATCCAGGACGTGACCAGATCCTGGGCCTGCACGCGGTTCCAGTTGGCGACCTGCTTTTCGATGATCTCGACCTGGCAGTCAGGCTGGGCAAAGGCCTCCTCGACCATCCGGGTGCGCACCAGGGCCGCGTGGTTTTCCAGGGGGCCCATCAGGATCACGGCCTTGGGATTCTCGCGCCCTTCAAGCGCCTTGCAGACGGCTGCGGCCTCCAGGCGGCCCGCGTCGGTTTCCTGCGATCCGACATAGCCCGTGCCCTCTGGCATCCCGGTGTCCAGTTCGGCGGGCGGGTGATTCACATAGACCAGCGGAATCCCCGCCCCGGTCGCTGCGGCGGTGATGGCGGCGGTGCTGTCGCCATCGACCGCGTTCACGATGATCGCATCGACGCCGTTCGCCACGAAGTTCTGCACCTGGTTCAACTGCTTGGCCACGTCCAGTTGGGCATCCTCGACCGACAGGGTGACGCCTTCGGTCCGCTCGGCCTCGGCCCGGATGCCGTTCAGAAGGATCGTCAGGAACGGGTTGTCGAAGGAGGTCATGGTGACGCCGATCCGGGTATCCGCCATGGCGGGGGCGGCAAGCGTCAGGCACAGAGCGGTGGTGGCGATCAATCTGGTCATCGCGGTTTCCTTGTCGGACAAGAGGATGGGGGGGGCGGCCCGCGACGCAGGCCGCGCGGTGTTTCAGTTGGTCTTGCGGCGCTTGCGCTGCCGATGCACATCGGCCACCACGGCGGCCACGACGATCGCGCCCTTGATCATCTCCTGGTAGTAGGCGTCGAGCCGCAGGAAGGTGAAGCCCGAGATGATGACCCCGAAGATGATCATCCCGATGGCCGTGCCCAGGATCGAGCCCCGCCCGCCGTTCAGCGACACGCCCCCGATCACCGCCATGGCGATGGCGTCCAGTTCATAGGCCAGCCCCATCCCGGCCTGCGCGGTCTGGCCGCGCGCCGCCACCACCATCCCGGCAAGCGCCGCCAGCATGGCTGCGATCACATAGACCTTGACCAGGTGGCGCTCCACGTCGATGCCGGACACGCGGGCAGCCTGGGCATTGGCGCCGATGGCATAGGTGAACTTGCCATAGCGGGTGTATTTCATCGCCACATGGAAGATCGCGGCCACGATGATGAAGATCACCACCGGCATCATGCCCGATCCGATCCAGGCGAAGCCCTCGGTCGGGAAGCTGACCGGCTGGCCCTTGGTGTACCACTTGGCGAAGCCGCGCACCGTAACCATCGTGCCCAGCGTGGCGATGAAGGGCGGGATCTTGGTGTATGCGATCAGCCAGCCGTTGACGAAGCCCACGATGGCCCCGCAGCCAAGCCCGATCAGCAGGGGCACGATCATCGGCAGGTCGGTCAGCGCCGGATAGACCGCGCGGGCATAGGTGGAGACCTGGGCGAAGGACATCGCCACCATCGCCACCGCGCCCACCACGGACCCCGAGGACAGGTCGATCCCCCCCGAGATGATGACCTGCGTCACCCCCACGGCGATGATGCCGATCACCGACACCTGCAGGATCATGATCTTGAGCCGGTTCCAGGAAAACAGGAAGGACTGGCCCTGGAAGATCCAGCCCAGGATCTCGAACACAAGCGCGATGCCGATCAGGACCAGAAGGATGTTCACCTCGGTCGGCAGGCGGCGGGGCGGGCGCGCGGGGGCGCGGGCGGAAATGTCTTGGCTGCTCATGCAGATGGTTCCCTTACTTGGCCGCAAGCGACATGATCTTGACCTGATCCGCCTCGGCGCGGTCCAGGAAGCCCGACACATGGCCCTCGTGCATGACCATGATGCGGTCGGACATGCCCAGCACCTCGGGCAGTTCCGAGGAGATCATCAGGACGGCGACGCCCTGCGCGGCGAGTTCCGTGATCAGGCGGTGGATTTCGGACTTGGCGCCCACGTCGATGCCGCGGGTGGGCTCGTCCAGGATCAGGATGCGCGGCTTGGTCAGAAGCCAGCGGGCGATCAGCAGCTTCTGCTGGTTGCCGCCCGACAGGTTTTCGACCGTTTCCTGCAGGTTCGGCGTCTTGACGCGCAGGGTGCGGGCCATGTCCTCGGCCAGCCGGTTGACCTCATGCTGCTGGACAAAGCCGTTCCTGACATGGCTGCGGGTAATCAGCGCCGACTGGATGTTTTCCAGGCAGTCGAGCGTCAGGAAGCAGCCGGTTTCCTTGCGGTCCTCGGTCAGGAAGGCCATGCCGTGCGCCATGGCCTGGGCGGGGGTCTTGATGGTGACTTCCTGCCCGTCGATCAGGATCCGGCCGCTTTCGGCGGGATGGACGCCGAACAGCGCCTCGGCCACGTTCGACCGCTTCGATCCGACCAGACCGGCAAGGCCCAGGATCTCGCCCCGGCGGAGCGTGAAGGAGACGTCGTGGAAGACGCCGGGAAGCGTGAGGTTCTGCACCTCGAGGATCGTGTCGCCAATGGGGCAATCGACCTTGGGGAACATGTTGGTGATCTCGCGCCCCACCATCATGCGGATGATGTCGTCGCGGGTCACGTCGGAGGCGTTGTGCGTGCCCACATACTTGCCGTCGCGGAAGACGGTGAACTCGTCCGCGATCTCGAACAGCTCGTTCATCTTGTGGGTGATATAGACGATGCCGATGCCGCGTTCGCGCAGGTCGCGGATGATGGCGAACAGATGCTCCACCTCGCGCTCGGTCAGGGCCGAGGTGGGTTCGTCCATGATGAGCACGTCGGAATTGTGGGAAACCGCCTTGGCGATCTCGACCATCTGCTTTTGCGCCACGGTCAGTTCGCTGACCTGCGCGCGGGGGTCGAGGCTGATGTTCAGCCGCGCGAACAGGTCGGCCGTCATCTCGGCCATCCTGTTGTGGTCGATCAGGCCGAAGGCGCCCTTGGGTTCGCGCCGGATCCAGATGTTCTCGGCAACGGTCATCCAGTTCATCAGCGCCAGTTCCTGGTGGATCATCGAGATCCCCTGCTCCAGCGCATCCAGCGGCGAACGCAGCGCCACGGCCTGCCCCCGCAGCCGGATTTCCCCGGCATCGGGCTGATAGACGCCGGCGATGATCTTCATCAGCGTGGACTTGCCCGCGCCGTTCTCGCCCATCAGGGCGTGGACGGTGCCGGGGCGGATGCGCAACTGCACGTCGTCAAGCGCCAGCACGCCCGGAAACTCCTTGCGGATGCCGCTGATCGACAGGACGCCTTCGCTTTCGATGCTGGCCTTCACGCGGTCGATCGCCGCGGCCGTTCTTGGACTGACCATCGCCTGTCCTCCTCGCGATCCGATGATGCGCCGGGACGCCACCGCGCCCCGGCGCAAGGGCGTCAGTTCTTGGCCTGGTAATCCGCAAGGTTCGCAGGCGTCACCAGTTCGAAGGGCACATAGACCTTGGTTTCCACAGTCTCGCCGCGCGCCAGCTTCAGCGCCGTATCGACCGCACCCTGCCCCTGGCCCGCCGCGTTCTGGAACACGGTCACATCCAGGTCGCCCGCCTCCATCGCGGCCAGGGCGTCCTGCGTGGCGTCCACGCCGCCGATGACGATGTCGTCCATCGACCGGCCCGCCGATTTCAGCGCCTGGATCGCGCCGATGGCCATTTCGTCGTTGTTGGAAATCACCGCGTCGAATTCCAGGCCCGAGGTGATCCAGTTCGTCATCAGGTCGGCCGCCTGCGTGCGCGACCAGTTGGCTGTCTGCTCCTCGACGATCTGGATGAAGCCGCAATCGGGCGTTCCGATCACGTCCTTGATGTCCTGGGTGCGCATGCGCGCCGCCTGGTTCGACAGCTCGCCCATCAGCACCACGGCCTTGGCCTCGGTCTTGCCGGCTTCCTTCAGCAGGCGGCAGACCTCCTGGGTTTCCAGCGTGCCGGATTCCCTTTCGTCCGAGGCCACGAAGGCCTGCTTTTCAGGCAGGCTGTCCACGTTCACGGGTTCGCGGTTCACATAGACCAGCGGGATGCCCGCGTCGGCAGCGGCCTGCGACATGGCGACGGTGGCGTCGGTATCGACCGGGTTCACGATGATCGCGTCCACGCCCGAGGCCACGAAGTTCTGGATCTGGTTCAACTGCTTGCCCACGTCGTTCTGGGCATCCTCGATCTGCAGGGTCACGCCGTCCAGGCTGGCCGCGTGGTCCTGCATCCCGTTGCGCAGGACGGTCAGGAAGTTGTCGTCGAACAGGGCCATGGAAACCCCGATATTCTCGGCCTGGGCCGCCGTGCCCATCACCGCGCAGATCGCGGTCGCCGTCAGCAGTCGCTTCATGTCTTCCTCCCATTTGCGGTGCGCACCGCACCTTGTTCGTTACCGCCGCCAAACAGCGGGCCGCACGGGGCCGTCCTGCGAAAGCAGGGTCCGGCAGGTCAGGTCCTTGGCAGGCGGCGACGATTCTCCTCAGACCGTCGCAAGGGGAAGATCACGGAAGGCTGCCCTTCGGTCAATCACGGCATGATCCGCGAAACCATCATTCATGATGGAAAATGACGCCTTGCATGATGGTTTTACATCATGCGCGTCAAAGGCTTTCCGGCGTCCAGATCTGGAAAGGCAGGAAGCGTTGGCCGGGATTGTCCGTCAGCCCGTGTTCGCGGGCATGGATCATCAGGGCGATGGTTTCCTCGCAGACCTGGCGCAGGGGGGTGCTGATGACGACCGACAGGGTGCGGTCCTGCAAGGCCTCACGCGAATCCGGGGTCAGTTCGTTGACGACCAGGGTCACGTCGCCGGGCTTGCGCAATTCGCGCAGTGCGGCAATGGCGCCCTCCATGCCCCCACCCGCGCAATAGATGCCGACGATGTCGCTGTGCCGTTCCAGAAGTTCGGTCACGGCCTCATGGGTCAGTTGCCGCGTTTCCAGGTTGACCTGCGGGTTCAGCAGGTCGAATTCCGGCGCGTATTCGCGGAAATAGCTGCGAAAGCCGGTTTCGCGCAATTCATGGCCGTGAAAGCGGTGCCCGCCGATGAAGACCGCGACCTTGCCGGGCTTCCTGGCGATCTTGGAAATCAGCCAGCCTGCGGACCGGCCTACCTTGATATTGTTGGTGCCGACATAGCTTTCGCGCACGCCTTGGGCGAAATCCGACAGCAGGGAAAAGGTCGGGATGCCGCGTCCGCGCAACTCGCTGACGGCCGCCGTGACCTTGTGATGGTCCAGCCCCGTCGCCGCCACCGCATCGACCTTGCCCGCCATCGAGGCGAGCAGTTGCTCCAGTTCCCCCGGCAGGGTTGATTGCGCGAACCGCACCGTGACCCGCAGCCGGTGCGAGGTGACCTGCGCCGCCTGGTCCTGAAATTCGCGCGCGAAGTCCTGATAGAAGGGGTGGCGTTCCTTTTGCAGGATCAGCGCGACATGCAATTCGGGCAGTTCCGCCATCAGACGCGCGCGGATGGCATTGGCGCCATGGTATCCGATGCGCTGCGCGGCCTCCTGCACGCGCCGCGCGGTTTCCTCTCGCACCTTCAGGCGGCCGTTCAGCACGCGATCGGCGGTGGCAAGGCTGACACCGGCCTCGCGGGCCAGATCGGCAATGGTCGGACGGCGCATCGGCCCCCCTTTGGCTTGTGATGTGAACCGTCAGAGCCTTGAGGGTTTCACATCACGGGCAAGGGCGTCAAGGCGGAGTGTCAGACGCTTTCGGGCATGAAGATCTGGATCTCGGTCGCGATGGACCCGGCCTCGCCCTCCAGCCGACCGATCAGGCGGGCCATGGTTTCGACCGCCAGCCGCGCCTCCAGCACGGGCTTCTGGTCGATGATCGCCTGCACCTTGCGGGCTTTCAGCATCAGGCGGCGTTCGGGGGTCAACTCATGGGTGACGATGGCGATGGGGCGCGACTGCCGGATTGGTGCCAGCGCTGCGACCAGTTCCGAACAGCCGGTGGTGCACAGATAGATGCCCCGTAGGTCCGGGTTTGCCCGCGCCGCGCGCAGGGCCATGGCGGCGGCGGTGGCCTTGTTCTCGTGCGTCTCAAGCACGTCGCAGACACGGATGGCGGAGTGGCGTTCGGCCAGAACGTCGATGAAGCCGCCGCTGCGCGCGCCATGGCCCGGCATGTCGAAGCGGCCGATCAGGACCAGGGCCTCGCCCCCGCCCTGCCCGATCAGGTATCCCATCAGGTCGCCCGCCACGCGGCCCGATTGGCGGTCGTCGGGGCCGACAAAGGCGGCGCGGCCACGGGCGGGCACGTCGTCGGCCATGGTCACGACCGGGATGCGCGGGGGCAGCGATTCGATCGCCGCGACGATCTGGGGGGCGGCGGGCACGGTCAGGATCATGCCGTCGGCCCAGGCAGAGGCGCGGGCGATCTGGGCTGCGATGCGGTCGGGCTGCGCCGGGTCGATCTGTTCGACCTGGAACAGCAGGTTCAGGTCGCGGTGGATGGCGCGGGCCTGGTCGATCCCTTGGCGCAACTGGTCGTGGAAGGGATTGGACGGCGGCTGGATCAGGATGGCGATGCGCTTGACAGCCCTGGGCTTGATCACCAGGGTCCGGTCCAGCCCCAGGCGGCGCGCGGCCTGCAGGATCGCCTTTTCCTTGTCCACTGATACCCCGCCGCGCCGGTTCACCACCCGGTCCACGGTCGCCACCGACACGCCCGCGGCCTGCGCCACATCCTCCAGCGTCACTTTCGCCATGCTGTCCCCCTGCGGCGCGAGACTGGCGGATTGAGGGTTTCCCCTCAAGTCCTTCCTTCGCCTGCCGCGTCCTGCCGGATAATCCTGCGGGGGAGCGGAGGACAGCATGACCATCACCATCACCACCGCGCCCTGCTGCTGGGGCGTGGACGACGTATCGAACCCCAACCTGCCGGACTGGCGGCTGGTGCTGGAGGAAGCCGCAGCCGCCGGTTACGGCGGGCTGGAGCTTGGGCCCTATGGCTACATGCCGCTGGATGCCGAAGCGGTGTCGTCGGAACTGCGCAAGCGGGGGCTTTATGTTGTGGCGGGCACGATCTTCGACAACCTGGTCGATCCCGCCAATCGCGAAAGCCTGGAACGCCAGACACGCCAGATCTGCGCCGTGACCACCGCCCTGCCGAAGCCCCCGCTTGCGCCGGGCCAGCGGTTTCCCGCGCCCTATCTGACAGTGATGGATTGGGGCCATGACGCCCGCGATTACGCCGCCGGGCATTCCGACCGCGCGGTGCGGCTGGACGATGATGCGTGGGCGGGCATGGTCGCCAATATCCGTGCCATCACCCGCATCGCCCGTGACCATGGCGTGCGCGCCGTGATCCACCCCCATGCGGGCGGCCATATCGAGTTTGCCGACGAGATCGAGCGCATCACCCGCGACATCCCCGCCGAGGAAGCCGGGCTGTGCCTGGACACCGGCCATACCGTCTATGCCGGGATGGACCCGGTCGCCACGCTGGAAAAATACTGGGACCGGCTGGACTATATCCACTTCAAGGACATCGAGGCCGCGAAATTCGCCGAAGCGATGTCCCGCCGCATCCGCTTCTTCGATGCCTGCGCCGAGGGCGTGATGTGCCCCATCGGCGAGGGCTGTATCGACTATCCCGCCATCCTGGCCCTGCTGGACCGGCGCGGCTATGCGGGCTTCATCACCGTGGAGCAGGAACGCGATCCGCTGAACGCAGGCGGATCGCTGGCCGATGTCCGCAAGTCCCGCCGCTATCTGGAAACCGTGGGCTTTGCCCGCCCCGCCATGGAGACGACCCGATGATCAACGGCAACCGCCTGACGAAATCCGCGATCCGCTGGGGCATGGTGGGGGGCGGCAAGGGCAGCCAGATCGGCTATGTCCACCGATCCGCCGCCATGCGGGACGGGTATTTCGACCTGAAGGCCGGGGCCTTCGACCTGGACCCGCAGCGCGGCCGCGACTTCGGGGTGGAACTGGGCCTGGACCCCGACCGCTGCTATCCCGATTATCAGGCGATGTTCGCCACCGAAGCCGCGCGGCCTGACGGCATCCGCTGCGTGACCATCGCCACGCCGAACAACACCCATTACCCCATCACCAGGGCCGCGCTGCTGGCCGGGATCCATGTCATCTGCGAAAAACCCCTGACCTTCACCACCGCCGAGGCGCTTGACCTGCAAGCCATCGCGCAGGAGCGCGGCCTGGTCGTCGGCGTCACCTATGGCTATTCCGGCCACCAGATGATCGAGGAGGCCGCCCGCCTTGTGGCAGACGGCACCCTGGGCGAGATCCGCATCGTCAACCTGCAATTCGCCCATGGCTTCCACAGCGCGGCGGTGGAGCTGGACAACCCCGCCACCCGCTGGCGCGTCGATCCTGCCTTCGCCGGTCCCAGCTATGTCCTGGGCGATCTCGCGACGCATCCGCTGTATATCAGCGAAGTCATCTGCCCGCATCTGAAGATCAGGCGGCTGTTGTGTTCGCGCCAAAGCTTCGTCGCATCCCGCGCGCCCTTAGAGGACAATGCCACGGTGCTGATGGAATACGACACCGGCGCGGTCGGAACCTGCTGGACCTCGGCGGTGAACGCGGGCGCGATGCACAGCCAGAAGGTGCGGGTCGTGGGATCGAAGGGGTCGGTCGAATGGTGGGACGAACATCCCAACCAGTTGCGGCTGGAAATCCAGGGCGAACCCGCGCGCATCCTTGACCGGGGGATGCCCTATCTGCACCCGCAGTCGCTGGCCGACGACCGCATCGGCGCGGGCCACCCCGAAGGGCTGTTCGACGCCTGGGCGAACCTGCACTACCGCTTCGCGCTTGCGATCGAGGCGCATGAGGAGGGCGATCCGTCCCGCGTGGCCGACCTGCGCTATCCGGGCATCGCCTCCGGGGTCGAGGGCGTCCGCTGGGTGGAACATTGCGTCAGATCCGCCGACGCGGGCGGGGTCTGGGTCGATTACGCCTGAAAGGACGCGCCCGGCGCGCGGAAAGGGAACCATCGGGCGGCCATCCCCGTAAGGATCCAGATCGCTTACAGGAGATGGATCGTGGAAGAATACTGGATTTGCCGGCGCGACAATCCGCATTTCCGCCTGACGGAGGACGGGTCCGATTTCTCGACCAGTGCCGCGCCCATGGTGTTCGGCAGCCATGACGCGGCTTTCGACTACATGACGCGGGAAAACACCCGGCCGCCGCTGGAAGGAATGTCGCTGGAGATCGTCAGATCCGAGGCATGACGGAAAGGGCGCCGCCGGGCCGGGCGGCGCCTTTACGCATTTGCTAATCGCCCGTCGCGGAACGGATGCGCCCACACGGTCGTTTCTACCACGACCAGGGAAACGGGCACCATGACGGACGAACCTCATATCCTGCCGATCATGAAGGAAGAACTGTCGCTGTCCAAGCGGCAGCTTGTCAGCGGGCGGGTCCGAGTTAGCACGCAGACGGAATCCGTCGAGCAGATGCTGTCGGTGGACCTGTCCGAGACCGAGGTCGAGGTGGTTCGCGTCCCCATCGACCGCAAGATCGACCGGATGCCCGAGGTCGTGACCGAAGGCGGCCTGACGATCGTTCCCGTGGTTGAAGAAAGGCTGGTCGTGACGCGCGAGCTTTATCTGCGCGAGGAAGTCCATATCCGCCACATCGAGCGGCGGCAAACCCAGGAACTTCCGGTGACGACCCGCCAGCAGACCGTCCATGTCGAGCGCCTGCCCGCAGAGGAAGCGCCCGCAACCCATCCTATCGCAAAGGACAACCAAGATGACCTATGACAATGACCTCGGGACGACCGGCATGTCGGGTGGAACCTCGATCTCGGCCCTGTTCGACAGCCAGGCCGATGCCCAGCGCGCCGTGGACCGCCTGATCGGCCTTGGCGTTCCGCAGGCCCAGATCCGCATGGTGGATGGCGGCACGGACACCGACAGCACGGTCGCGCCCGCCGACCGCGAAAAGGGCTTCTGGGAAAGCCTGGAGGATTTCTTCTTCCCCGACGAGGACCGCTATACCTATGCCCATGGCCTGTCGCGCGGCGGTTATCTGGTGACGGTCAGGAACCTCGATTCCACGAACTACGAAGCCGCGCTCGACATCCTGGACGACGAGGGAACGGTCAACCTGGACGAGCGCGAGGCAAGCTGGCGCGCCGAGGGCTGGGGCGGCTACGAGGCCAGCCCCTATGCCGCCGGGCGGTCCACGACGACCACGGCAGGGTATTCGGACAGCGACTCCCTGGCATCCGGCACCTATACTGACACGGGCCGCGCCTATACGGACACGGGCGTCACGTCCGACCGCCTTGATGCGGACCGCCTCGCCTCGGACCGTCTTGAAAACGACGAGACGATCCCGGTGATCGAGGAACGCCTGCGCGTGGGCAAGCGCGACACCAGCCACGGCCGTGTCCGCGTCCGGGCCTATACGGTCGAGGAGCCGGTCAACGAAAGCGTCAGCCTGCGCGAGGAGCGGGTCGAGATCGAACGCCGCCCCGTGGATCGCCCCCTGTCGGCGTCCGACACCGCCTTCCGCGACCACACCATCGAGGCCGAGGAATACCGCGAGGAAGCCGTCGTGTCCAAGGAAGCCCGCGTGGTCGAGGAAATCGGCCTGCGCAAGACCAGCGACACGCGCGAGGAAACCATTTCCGACACCGTCCGCCGCACCGAGGTCGAGATCGAGGACGAGCGCGGCGGAACCGATAGGACGGGCCTTGACCGCACCGACATCGACCGCACGCGGGAGTGATCCGGTTTCCCGGCGATCCGGCTGTTGATAAAAGCTAAGGCCCGCCAAAAGCGGGCCTTTTCCTATGGACAGGCTTCGTTCCACGCGCAAAGGCGTGGGCGGGCCGTCCCTGCGGCAAGGATCCCGAATGGCTGGCCATGCAAAGGGACTCGCAAGTGCGGTCTTTCGCTTATAACGATGCATCCAGGTTGGACAGGTCCAGAACCGTCCCGACATGACGAGCCGAAGAATGGACGGATTGCGCAAGGCCATGATCCAAGACACCGGCCAGGTGTCGGCACTTCTGGGTGGCGGGGAATGCGGTGCCCTGCTGCGCGGGCTTGACTGGAACGACAATCCCCTGGGCCCGCCCGAGGAATGGTCCGACGAACTGCATGCCGTTGTCGGAATGGCCCTGGCCTCGGCCCAGCCGATGCTGATCGTCTGGGGGCCCCAGCAGATCACCCTGTACAACGACGGCTACGCGGCCATGTGCGGGCACCGCCACCCGCAGGCGCTTGGGCGACCGTTCAGGGAATTGTGGTTCGACATCTGGGACAGGATCCAGCCGATCATCGACGCGGCCTACGCGGGCATTAGCACATCGATGGACGACAGCGAATTCACGATGTATCGCAACGGCTATCCCGAAAAGGCGAACTTCGCGTTTTCCTATACCCCGGTGCGCAACCGCGCTGGCGAGGTGCTGGGCATGTTCTGCCCCTGCACCGAAACCACCGCCAGCGTCGCCATCCGCGATGCCGAACGCGTGGAACGCAGCGGCTTCCTGCAGGTGTTCGAGGTGGCGCTTGGCGCCGTCGCCCTGCTGAGCGGGCCCGATCACATCTTCCGCTTTGCCAATGCCGATTACCTGAAGCTTGTGGGGCACCGCGACGTGATCGGAAAATCCGTCCGCGCCGCCCTGCCCGAAGTCGTGGGCCAGGGCTTCATCGACATTCTCGACCGCGTTTACCAAACGGGTGAATCGCATGTCGGCCACCAGATCCCGGTCGAGCTGAAAAGCCATCCGGGCGCGGTCGCCAAGGTGCATCTTCTGGATTTCCTGTATCACCCGATCCGCGACGCCGAAGGCGCCATCAACGGCATCTTCGTCCAGGCCCTGGACGTGACCGAGCAGGTGGACGAGGAGCAGAAGCAGCGGATGCTGAACCGCGAGCTTGGCCACCGGCTGAAGAACCAGCTGGCCATGGTCCAGGCGGTCGTCAACCAGACCCTGCGGTCGGCCGAGGATCTGGATTCGGCCCGGCGGGATCTGAGCGAACGGATCCGCGCCCTTGCCGGGGCCCATGACATGCTGATCGAAGGCCGTGCCAGCAGGACCACGGTCGAGGAGATCGTCCGCAAGGCCCTGGCGCTGCACGATGACCGGGACGGCACCCGGATCCGCATCGAAGGCCCGGCGCTGACCATCGCGTCGCGCCCCGCGCTGTCGCTGTCATTGATCCTGCACGAGCTTGCGACCAATGCGACCAAGCACGGCGCCCTGTCCGCCGAGACGGGCTTCGTCACCGTCCGGTGGCAGGTCGCGCCCGCCGCTGAGGGCCCCGACCAGTTCGTCCTGACCTGGACCGAGGGCGGCGGCCCCCCGGTCACCAAGCCCGATCGTGTGGGGTCGGGGACGAACCTGATCAGCACGGGCCTGTCGGGCACCGCCACATGCGACGTGGCGATCGACTATGCCCCGGAAGGCCTGCGCTGCAGGATCACCGCCGATCTTCCCAGCTTCCAGAACGAGAACTAGGCACCTGGGCGCCCGGCAGGGGTTGGGGTGCTGCTCTTTCTGAACGCCCGCGCTCAGGCTCCTGACAAGCCGGTTCGCATCGACATCCGCCGGATCGGGCAAGTCCGAAAACTGTCCCCTGCCCGTCACGGAACAGCCCCGGTCAACCTTGCCGGCCTTTATCGCCTCTTGCGGCGGGTGCCGCCCGGGACGCGCGACAGGAATCCCGGCGGGCGGCGGCTGACCCATTCGGCGAAGGCGGCAAGCCGGGGATGGGCGCGCAGCGCCTCGGGCGTGTTGAAGCTGCGGGCGAGATCCTTTTCGCTGATCGCGGCATGGACCTCCTTGTGGCAGATGTGGTGCATCAGCACGACCGGACCCCTGGCCCCGCCCCTGGATCGCGGGACCAGGTGATGCAGGCTTTGCGGCACGTCGGGCGGGATCGGACGCAGGCAAAGGGGGCAGCGGGGATCGTCATCCATGCCCGCCATATGGGGATCGCCGGGGCGCGCCGCCATGGCCCGCAGCGTTCAATCTTTGTTCACCCTCCTTGAAATCCCGCCCCGCCTGTGGTCAGGCGGGCCAAACCACGCCATTCTTCGATTCCCATGAATGTTCTTGCTTCCCCCGCGCAAGCCTTCGTCCCGACCGATGGCCCTGCGCCGATTCTTGCGGGCTTTGAATGCGGCAGGCTGCACTGGAACGGCCACGACCTGCTGCATTCCACCAACCACCTGCCGGACGGGGCGATGGCCCATCACTATGCCGTGGCGCGGGACCAGGGCGTGGCGGGCGCGCGCGACGGGCTGTCCTGGCGGCACGACATCGCGGCGCGCGTCAAGGCAGTGCCCGAAGGCTTTCCGGTGATCTGGGATCTGGTCCATTTCGACGCCCCGCCCCGGCCTGCCCAGCATGCGGTAGCCTGCTGCATGGCGCTGCCCCCCGATGCCTGGGCGATCGCCGTCAACGAACCCTCGGTCGGGCGGCGGGTATCGGGCATGACGCCCAGGCGCGCGACGGACATGGCGCTGAAGATGATGGCGACCGCCGCCTGCCTGCCGGTGCGGCCCCGTTTCGCCACCTGCGATCCCTTCCACCACCTGCATCCCAATGTCTTCAAGGCGACCGACCGGCTGGTCGCCAGCGGCCATGTGCAGATGGTGGGCGTCAACTATTACCCCCACCACGCCATCGAGCCGCTGCACCGCATCCTGCGCGCGGTTGCCGACCGCTATCATCTGCCGGTGATGATAACCGAGACCGGCTGGCACCAGGGCCTGTCCGCCGCGCATCGCCGCTTTCCGCATGTGCGCGACCGCTGGAACTGGCTGGCCCATGTCCAGGCCGAGATCGCCCTGTCGGGCGTCCCCGTCGCGGGGCTGTGCTGGTATCCCTGGCTGGACATGCCCGCCTGGGACAACCCCGCCCATGGCCGCTGGCCCTGCGGCTGGCCGGGCCGCCAGGCGTGACCGCAAAAGGCCCGAGGCGCACATGCGCCTCGGGCCCAGATCGTTGCAAGGCCGCGGGGTCAGCCGCGATCGGGCCATTCGAATTCCGGCGCGTTTTCCAGCGCCTCGCGGTTGGCGGTGAAGACGATGAAATAGTCGTTTTCGGAATCGCCGTCGCGCAGCACCCGCAACTGTTCCATCGCCACGGCGACCGTTCTCTCGCCCATTCCCAGGAAGCCGCCGATATCCACCAGCACGGCCTTTACGTCGCCGGTGTCGCTGATGACCAGGTCGTTGATCTCGCCGATGTCGTCCCAGCCCTCGTCGATCTCGTTATAGGTCGCGGTAGTGTCCACGTCGGTTTCGGCGGCGTAAAGGCGCTTGCCGATAAAGGTTTCGGCCGACATGTCGGTCGGGGTCGCCGTATAGCCGAAGCCCGCATCCGCCGTTGCCGGTGCTGCCGTCGCCGGTGCCGTTGTCGTCGCGGCATCGGTGGCGGTGGTGGTTTCGGTCGTGGCAGGGGCGGCCGGTGCTGCCGTCGTTTGCGCCAGAACCGGGCCAGCAAGCATGGCGATCAGGGCGGTCGAAGTCAGAAGCTTGGTCATTGGTACCTCATTCAGCAAACCCGCAAGGGGAATGGCCTTTCAACAGGCAATGCGGGGACAAGGTTCCGACCTTTGGCGGATGGCGGGGCAAACCAATTCGTGAGCGGGCCTGTCCCGGCGCCTCGGCGCAGGCCGGATTCCGCACCTGCCAGACGGCTGTCAGCCAAGGTCGAACACCTGCTTCTGCCGGACAACCTGCACGCGGGCAGCGTTCCCGGCGGGCTCGGGCATCCCGCCATCCGCCGCATCGCCAAGGCGCCCAGCCCTTGCCCCGCCGTTATTCGCTTTCAAGCCGGGGCAGCCCGGAATAATCCTCTTGCCCGACCAGGAAGCCCAGGTCGATGGCGGCGGCAAGGAAGGCCGGATCGGCGGCCAGGTCGGCGAACTCGGCCTTCAGCACGCCGGACTTGTCGAAATAACGGTCGCGGAAGGCATTGCGGTCCAACCCGCGCCAGCCGGCATCCGCGCCGGGCTTGACCAGGCATTGTTCCAGCAGGGCCGGGTCGGCGCCCGTGGCGGGCAGGCGCGGGCGGGCAAAGTCGTCCGCCTTGATCCCCGGCACGATGCCCGCCGCGAACTGGGTGACGCAGCGCGGATCGCCCTCGCCTTCCAGGCGCAGGTCGAAGAAGGGCGGGCGCAGCCCCGGCTGGGCCAGATGCGCGAAGGCACGGATGCGGTTGACGGCCCGCAGCGCGTCCAGCGTGCCCACCTGCGCCATGTCGCCCGACGGGTCCAGCACCAGCCCCGTCCCTGCCCCGGCATCCGCAAGCTGCCGCGACAGCCAGTCCGCGTCGTGGCCCATCCAGTCCAGGAAATCCAGCGGCACGCTGACCGCGGGCGACAGGCGTTCCCCCATGTCCTGCGCCCCCATGGGTGCGGCGGCCAATGCGGCCAGCAGGGCCAGCCCGGCGATCCTTGTTGTTCGGTTGACCATCATCGGCCTCCTGCCCGTGGGCTTCAATAGTTGTTGCGCGGATTGATGTTCAGCATCCGCCGCAGGTCGTTTTCGGTGATGTCGTCGGCGCGCGGCGTGCCGCCCACCCCCACGGTGCGGACTTCCTCGTCCATCCGGGGGGCCTGCGGCACGCCGTTCAGCCCGGTATAGGGAACCGCGTTCATCCCCGAGATCTGGCCCGCCATGATATGCGAGGCATGGATCATCTCGTGCCCCAGCACGATGCCGGGATCCGCAGGCTCGCGCGACACGGTGCCTGTCTTGGGATCGAACTCGACCGAGGTGCGGGTCAGCGCCGCCGCCGGGTCATAGTGGATCACCGCATCGCCCGGCGTCTTGGTGGGGTCGATGCTGCGATCAACTACATCGGCGCCGGTCGCCCCCGCCTTGAACGAGATGGTGGTGGTCTGCGCGCTGTCGATCACGCGGCGGTTCAGTTCGCGCCCGGATTCGAAGTTGGTGCCCGGCACGAAGAAGTTCTTCACGTCCAGCCAGGCCCCGTGCAGCCAGCTCTGGCTCAGCTTGCCCGTGGCGCTGTCCACCCGCGCGGTCGGGTCGGTGCGCTGCAGGTCGCGTTCGACCTCGGCCCGATAGGCGGGCGTTCCGGCGATCACCGCGTCAAGCCCCGTCGGGTCCACATAGGACAGGGGGTTGTTGTTGGCATAGGCGAACAGCGAACAGGCGATGGTGTTGCCGGTGCAGCGTTCGGGATCGGTCAGGTACAGGGGATCAGGCGACACGAAGCGGCCCAGGTCGGGGTCATAGTAGCGCGCCCCATAGTAATAAAGCCCCGTCGCGTCATCGAGATACTTTCCCGTGAAGCGGTGATGCGTCGGCTCTCGCGGGGTTTCGCCCGCATGCGCGGCCAGGTGGTCGGCCCAGGCCGGGGCCAGCACCTCGGGCGCGTGTTCGGTGCCATAGGCGCGATACAGCATCTGTTCGACCGGCACGCCGTCCGGCGTCATCAGGTAATCGCTGCTTTCCAGGTGGTCGCGCAGGTAATAGAACCAGCGGCCCGTGCCATGCTCCATGCGCACCAGCCGCGCATTGCCCACCCGGACGAAGCTTTCGCCGCCCTGCGGCCCGACCTCGAAATCATGGGTGGGGAACAGGTAGAGCGTGGTTTCCCCGGCATCGGGGACCACCTGCTTGTAGATGCGCCGCCCGGTCTGGTCATAGCCGAAGAACACCGTCCCCTCCGCCGTGCGGGCCTGCAGCAGCCGACCATAGGCGTCGAAGACCGTAGCCGTCACCTTGGGCGATGCGGCAAGCTGGCCGAAGCCGTCGAAGCGATAGGCCTTGTCCGCGCTGCCCGCCGGGATCAGCCCGGTCTGGGCGTCGGCTGGCCGGGCAAGGTCGGCATCGGCGAATTCGCCGTTGCGCTTGAAGGTGCCCGCGTCGCTATAGGCGAAGCCGGCGGTCTGGCCGTAACGCTGGATCTCGGTCAACTGGTTGCGGAAGTCATAGGCGAAGCGGCCCGACCGATCGACATGGCCCGCCGCCGGATCGCCCCCCGCCAAGGCATCGTCGATGACGGTGATGGAACCGTTGCCGTTGAAGGTCATCGACAGATCCTGCAGGGGCCTGCCCGCAGCGATGCTTTCGATGCGGGTCATGTAGAGCGTCTGCGGATCATAGGTCATCTGCGTGAAGGCCCCGCCGCGATAGTCGATACGGGCGATGCTGCCTTCGGGATTGTAGGCGATGTTTTCGATGATCCGTTCGGCCTGGGCGAAATCGGGATGCTCGATGGTGACGGCGATCAGGTTTTCGTCCGCGCCCAGGGTATAGCGCGCCGAAAGCCCGCCCGGCCCGGTCGCCCCCGCGATGCGGCCGTCCAGCGTATGGCGGAACCCTTCGGCAAAGCGGCGCCCTGCGATCTCCATCTCGTTCAGGACCATGCGGCCGTTGGCGTCATAGCCGAAGCGCTGCACGGCGTCGAAGCGGCCGTTCGGATCGTGCGTCGTGACCTGCACCGGCTGGCCCAGGGGGGCCTGGATCGGCGCGGCAAAAGGCGCGGCCGAGGCGATCTGGACCGCGCGGTCGTAGCCGAATTCGACGCGCAACTGCCCGTCCTCGGATTCCGTCAGCTTGCGGTTCAGCCCGTCATAGGTGGTGGACAGGGTATGCGTCTCGCCATCCGCCGCAATCCGGGCGCGCAGCGTCTGGCGGCCGCGCGCGTCATAGAAGGCATAGTATTCGCCCATGCCGGGGACCGACTGGTATTCCGGGTCGCCGATGGAATTGAAGATCAACCGGCGCGGCTCGGTCTCTCCCGGCAGCCAGATTTCGCGCAGGTAGCCGAAGCTGTCGCGAAGAAAGCGGGTGGCGCTGCGGGTGCCGCGTCCGTCGCCGGTGACGATGGCCGCCACGCCGTTTTCGTTTTCCAGCCGCAATTCCTCGCTGGTGGTCTGGCCGTTGGTGTCGGGCCAGGTAATGATCCGGGCCGATCCCCAGGGCTCGTAGGACACCTGCGTGACCTTGCCCGCAGGGGTGTCGCTGCGCAGCAGGCGCCCCGCCCCGTCATAGCGGAAGCTTTCGCCCACGGCGCGGCCTTCCGGCACCGGAATGGCGCCCATGTCGAAGACCTTGCGCAGATCCAGATCCGCGACCCCGGCAAAATCGCGGGCGACGAAGGGCGTCCAGCGGAAGACCATCTTGTCGTTGCGGTTGAAGCGCGCGAATTCGTAAACCCGCACGCCGCCGCCGGTCACGTCCTCCAGCGTGGCGACCTGCTGGCCGCGCGGGGAATAGGCGGCAAGCTGGCGGATCCATTCGCTTTCGCCTTCGGGCGTGGACGCCGCGTCGGCATAGCGGCGGCGTTCCGTCAGGATCAGCGTCGGCCCGCCGTTTTCGCCGAAGCGATAGGCATAGCGCCGTTCCGCCCCGTCCGCCGCGCGTTCGGACACCTTGCGGGCCAGCGCGTCGTATTCATAGGCGACCTCCATCCCCAAGGGCGTCACTTCGGACGACACCAGCCCCGCGCGCGGCCCGTCGTAGCGGTTGCGTGTCACCTGATCCAGGGCACCGTCCCCACCCGCAAAGCGCGTATGGGCCAGCAGCAGGACGCCGGTGTCGTCGTATTCCGCCGCCTCGATCCGGCCCAGGGGGTCGGACATCGACGTGGTGTTGCCGAAGATGTCATAGCCCATCTCTCGGATCAGGCTGCGGATCGGCTGGTGATGATCCGCCAGCGAATCCGGCACCTGGTCCAAGCCCGAAAAGACCTCGATCTCGCGCCGTCCCAGGCGGCCGCCCCGCTCGGGCAGATAGTCCATCTTCTCGCGGCTCATCAGGCGGGTGCCTGCAAGGACGCGGCGTTCGGAGACCGCCTTGACGATGCCCAGCGGCGCCAGCGCCGCGCGGCTGGCCGCGTAATCGGACTGGATCACGCGGGTCAGGCCGGGCACCACCAGACCGTCGGGGCCGGGGATTTCCCGCAGGGTGGTGGTTTCCGTGGCGGGCAGGTTGAAGTCGTCGAAGTCGGCATAGGTTTGGGTCTTCAGCGCCGCCGCGCAGACGGGCTCGTCGCCCGGCTGCTGGGTCTGGTCAAGGCCCACGGCGGTGCTTTGCGCCTCGGAGGTCTTGCGGATCCAGGAGGTGCCGTCGTCGCGGTCCACCGCCTCCCAGTTCTGGGATTCGCAAGCCAGCATCTTGCCCGGGCGGGGCAAGGGCTGCGCCCGCGTGGCGGTGGACAGCGAATGAAGCGCGGGGGCCGAGGGGTCCAGTTCCACATTCGCCTCGGCGCTGGCGACCATCACCGCATCGGGCAGCAGCTCATAGGTGCGCCGGATGCGCAGCTTGCCCGCCAGATGCAGGTCGGCCGTCGCCTCGGCGAAGGTATAGTACTGCTCATAGGCGACGGAGGAGGTCTGGCTGGTCTCCTCGCCCGCGAATTCGTCGCCCCAGACGACCTTTTCCACATCGGAAAAGCCGATGAAGCGGCGGTTGATCGTGTCGTAGAAAGGGTTGTGGTAGTAATATTCCTCGGTCGTCACGTCGCGGCGGGCGGCGCCGGGCGCGCCTTCCGATGTGACCATCTGCTTGGCCAGCACCACCGGGAAATGCAGCGGGCGGGTGGGCATCCCGTTCGCGCGGTCGCGCAGCATCTCATCGACCGATGTCGCATAGCGCACGTCATGGCGCCGACCGGACGCGAAATCCACGACCGACAGCAGGTTGGCCTTGGCAAGCTGCACGCCCCCCGCGCGGTTGAAGTCGATCACCACGACCGCCTTGACCTCATCGCCCGATGGCTTCTGGAAGACCACGATTTCCGACTGGCCGTCGCCGTCCATGTCGGCCACGCGGCTGCGGAAGCTGGCGGCGGATGTGCCGACCTGGACGCGCAGGTTCAGCGCCAGGTCCAGCGGGCGGGGCAGGAAGCTGCCGTCGCCAAAGCCCAGCCAGACGCGCAACTGGTCGGTCCGTTCGCCCATGGATGCGAAATCCAGAATGCCGTCGCCGTTCACATCGACCGTCCACATGGTCTGCAGGCGGTCGTTCGGACGCATCCCGTCGATCGCGGCAAAGCGGCCCTGGCCGCAGACCGGATCGGCAAGCCCCGCCTCTCCGAACAGCAGGGTCGCGGCGGGGGCGAAAGGCGTGCCCTGGTTTTCATAGACGCACAGTCCCTGTTCCGCAGGCCGGATCGTCACAAGGTCGGGCAGCCGGTCGCCGTTCATGTCCTGCAGGCGGACGTTGTCGCGCCCCAGGATCTGGCCGTCCTGCGACGGAAAGGGGAAGGGCCGCGCGGTCACGCCGAAGGACACGGGGCGGCTGCCATCGGGCTGCAGGCGCGTCAGGTTCAGCATGATCTGCCACTGGGTCGCGCCGTCGTCGTCCAGCCGCGTGGTGACGATGTCGCTGCGCCCGTCCATGTTCACGTCCTGGAAGCGCGCATTGCCGCCGGTGAACAGGCTGGGCGAGATGCCGGGCAGCGCGATCCGGCGGCCGATATAGGCGAAGCTGCCGTCCGCCTTGCCGTCATAGACATGGACGGCGCCATCCTCGATTTCGACAATATCGACGAAGCTGTCGCCGAAGATGTCGGCGAAGTGGAAGCGGTCGTCGGCCAGCCGGGGTGCGATTTCGCGCAGCATCCCGCCCTCGGTGGTGCGGGACAGCATCAGCGGCTGGCTGGTGCGGAAGGCGTCGGCCAGATCGCCCTCGCCCAGCAGGACAGTGGCGCCGTCGTCGGTGGTGCGGACCACATCGACCAGGGCGTCCATGTTCAGATCCGCCAGCTCGAAGTTCTGCGGCGGGATGTCGCCCGCAAAGCCCAGGTTCGGCGCGTCATAGACCAGGTCGCGCCCGGCCAGTTCGGCGGAGGTCCAGGACGAATAATCGAAGCGGATGTCCGGCAGGCGCAGGGCCGTGTCGCCCAAGGGCGCGCCGCCCGTGTCGCCAAAGCGGTAAAGGACGCGCAACTGGTCCAGCACGTTGACCGAATTGGCGTCGATCAGCGGCGTCAGGTCGGATTCCGCCTGCGCTTGGCAATCGGGATGGGCGCGCACGGCAAAGCGCGACGGGTCATCCATCGCCCGGCCGATATAGCCCATGCACCATTGCTGATAGACCGTGTCGTCGAACCGCGCCGTCACCCGGCCATAGAGCATCGCGTTCTGCTGGCGCACGCCCGCCGCGTGGGACACAAGGGAGGGCCGCGTCTCGATCAGGTCGAAGTCATAGCGGCTGCGCCCGCCCGCGAAGGTGATCGCCGAGAGATAGCTGCGGTTGCCGTGGCGGGCGTATTCATAGCGGATCGCATCGCCGTCTGCGTTCAGCCGCATCACCATGGGCCAGCGGGTCACGAAGGGCTGCGGGCCGTCCAGCTGCCCCTCGGCCACGGCGGGGTCGCCGCTGAAGATCATCCGGCTGCCGTCGCCGTGGCGGACCTCGAAGCCCGACGGGATGGTCTCGGCCACGCGTTCGCCCGTGCGGCCAAGGCTGGTCACCTCGAAGGGGCCGGGGTGATAGGCGATCTCGACATGCTCCTCGGAAAACTCGGGGCGATAGCGCCAGACGCCGTTTTCCGCGCCCAGGAACACCAGCCGCGCGCCCGAAAGCGTCAGTTGGGAAAAGAATCCCCCGCCCGGACGCTGGCCCGGCACGGCGGTCCCCAGGTCGTCGTTGACCGTGACCGAAGGGACGCTGAAGCCCCAGCCGACGCCCAGGCCCGACCCGCTGTCGCCCGCGAACTGGTTATAGGTCAGCGCCACGTCCTGCGGCCCCCAGTTGCCGCGATCCAGCAATGTCGGCAGCGGCATCTGGAAATTGGCCGACCCGGTATTGGTGTTCAGGCCGAATGTCCCTTCCTCGCGCGATACGGTGCCGCCCGCCTGCGGCAGGTCGATGACGCTGGCGGCGGACTTGTCCTGCGAATGGGCGGGTTGTCCGGTGGCCAGCGTCAGAACGGACAGAGCGGTAAGGGCGGAACTGATGAAACGGGACATGGCGACCCTCCGGTCGAAGAATTCAGCGGTTGATGGCGATGCCACCCTCCCGCACGAAGATGCGTGGGTTGATTTGTCGGTCGATACAGCTGTTGGTCAGGTTGCAGGTCAGGAAGCGTTCGTTCGGCTGGACGACGATCTCGCCCCAGTTCTGGATCACGTCCACGCCGTGCAGGATCAATGGCGGCGTGCGGTTGCAGGCGGCGACCACCGATGGATCCATGAAGCCGAAGCTGACGCAAAGCGGGTTGCCGCCCAGATAGGTCCGGTCCAGCAGCCCAAAATGCACCGTGCCGATGCGGTTGTCGCGCAGGTCGATCCGGTTCAGCGGGCCGGTGCCGGCCAGCGGGGCCATCGTCTCGATCCGGTTGTTGCGCGCGCTGAGGCTGCCCAGGACCGCCATCCCCGACAAGGGCGACAGGTCCGTCACCAGGTTGTTGTCGAAGTCCAGCGACACCAGCGACCTGTTCATGGGCGGCAGCGCCGACAGGCGGTTGGTGGCGACGTTCAGCGTCTTCAGTTGCCCCAACCCGGTCAGGGGCCGCAGGTCGGTGACAAGGTTGTCGAACAGGTAAAGCTCTTCCAGGTTGGGGAAGAAGCGCACCGGGTCGATGTCGATGATGTTCTTCTTGTTGAGGTTCAGGCTGCGCCGGTCATTGGCCCAGACCTCGACCGCCGCGCAGTCGTCAGGCGCGACGCCCGATCCGGCCATCAGAGGGGCCAGCGCCTCCATGAAGGGGCGCAGGGTGCCCATGGCGATGGGATCGAAGCGGTTGACAAAGCACATGTCGCGCAGGTTTTCGTAGGCCAAGGGCAGGTCGCGCATCCGCACGGATTCAAGGTTCGGCAGTTGCGCAAGCGGACCGATCAGCCTGATATTGGTGCCGGAAATATCCAGCGACTTCAGGCGCGACAGCCCGGCGATGCCGTTCAGCCCGGCGATGGGATTGTTGGCCAGGGACAGCCGTTCCAGCCGCCCCAGCCCCAGAACGGTGCCAAGCGCGCCGATCTGGTTGCGGCCAAGCCCCAGGTCGGTTAGGTGCGGCAGCCCCGTCAGGCCGGTCACGTCGGACAACTGGTTGTTGCCCAGGCCAAGCGCGCGGACATTCTGCAGGATGCCGAAATAGGACAGCGTGCGCAGCCCGGCATTCGAGAAATCGCCCGCGTGCAGTTGCGCCAGTTCCTGCGCGGCGGGCTGGCAATCTGTCCGCCCGCTGCCCGCCAGAAGCGCCGTCACCTCCAGCATCTGGTCTTCGGACAGCAGGGGCTGGTCCTCGGCGGCGGGATTCTTGTGGTGGCGCATCAGGCAGGCGGACAGGAAATCGTCCAGCCGGACCGGGTTGTCGGAGGCGTCGAAGACCTGCAGTTTCAGCAGCGCGCCCACGGGGCGGATGTCGGTGATGTCGTTGCCCGCAAGCTTCAGTTCGACCAGTTCGGTCAGCCCGGCCAGGGGCGTCACATCGGCAATGGCGTTTCCGCTCAGATCCAGCCGCGTCAGATGCGTCAGCACCCCGAGGGGCCGGATGTCGGTCAGGATCTTCGACGACAGATCCAGCGCGGTCGTGGCCCGCAGCGCGTCGCTGGCCGTCTGGCAGGAACCGCCGCCCATGGCATCGACCACGGCGCGGATCGTCTGGCCAAAGGGCGTGGCGGCATCCCGGTCCAGGATGCACAGGTCCAGGAAATCCTGGCCCCCGGCCTGCACGATGGGATTGCCCGTCAGGTCGATGTCCAGCGTGCTGGGAAAGCTGCCAAGATGGGCGAAATCCTCGATGGCGTTCTGCGACAGATCCAGCAGGGTCAGGTTGCCAAGCGCGGTCAGCGGCTCGACCTGCGCGCCGGTCAGGCCGTTGCCGGACAGCGTCAGCCGGGTCAGCGCGACGAGGAAGCGCAGGGGCTGCAGGTCAGTCACGCCCGTGCGGTCCAGCGACAGGCTGGTCAGCAGCGGCAGCGCGGCCAAGGCGCGGATGTCGGTCACGGGATTGTCCGACAGATCCAGCCGCGTCAGTTGCGTCAGGGGCGCCAGCGCCGCCACGCTGGTCAGCCCGTTGCCGGACAGGTCCAGATGGCCAAGCGCCGTCAGCTTGGGCAAAGGCCGCAGGTCGGTGATGCGGTTGTCGGCCAACAGCAGCGTCTGCAACTGCGGCAGATGGGCCAGCGGTTCCAGCGACTGCACGTCCTTGCCGCCAAGATCCAGCGTGGTGATGGACCGCAGGAAGGCATCGGCCGCGTTGCAGGCCGCCGGATCGCCCATGGCCGAAATGCCGCCGGGCGTGGCGTCCAGCATCGCCATGACGGTCGCGGTCTGGGCCGGGGTCCGGTCGGCCTTGCGGCACCAGGCGGCAAAGCTGGTGGGTGCGGGCTGGATCGGATCGCCCGCGATGCAGGCAATGGTGTGGATCTTGCCCGCGAAGAAAGGCGTGGGATCGGCGGCGGTGGCGGCGGCAAGGTCAATGCCAAGCGCGGCCGCAAGCCCCGCGCATTCCGGCACATACAGGCGGTCGCCAAAGGTGGCAGCCCCCCGCTCGACCGGGAAATGCAGGTAATGGGTCAGCCCCGACGGCCCTTCGGCGGCATAGGCCTTGATGGGATAATCGGGGGCGGTCGGGCACAGGGCCGGGTTGTCGCCGGGCCGGGCCGCCACGATGACCGGATCCACGGCGGTCAGCACCTCGGACGGGACCGAGGTAAAGCCCAGGCCGCGGATCACCTTTTCCTCATCCGCCTGGGTGGCGCAGGCGATGCGATAGCCGCGCCCCTCGCTGATCAGCAGCGGGTAATGCAGGCGGTCGCCCGACAGGGCCGGATCCTCGAACAGGACCATGCGGGGCGGTTCCTGCGCCGCCAGCGGATGCGCGGCAAGCGCCAGAAATAGGCCAAGGAAAGCCGTGCGTGTCATTCCAGCACCTCCAGTCGGCCCGGCCCGCAGGCCGTGTGGGTGTTGTCCCGCGCCAGGTCGTTTCCCGGCAGCATCAGCCGCGAGGCCGAGGCCGCGTCGGCAAAGCTGACGGCGCAGCGGAACCCCGCGATGCGCGATATGGTCAGGTCGGCGCGCGCGGCGCGTTCAAGCTGCATCCCCGAACCCGGCGCGCCCGGCTCGGCCCCAAGGACGACCGAGCCGCCGTCAAGCAAGGCGCCGCGCAGCACCACCGGCGTGGCGGCAATGATCTCGACCTGCGACAGGCGGGTCATGGTCCCCGGCATCAGCAGCATCCCGAAGCGCCCCGCCGCCAGCCGCAGGGCGGCATCGGACCGGCCCGTCAGCAACAGCCGGGATGCAAGCGCCTGCACCGCCGTCGCCTGCGCGGTCACGGAACTGTCCGTGGCGTAAAGATCGGCCAGGCACAGGTTGATGCCGCGTTGCAAAGGCTGATCAGAGGCGTCGATGGTGGACCCATTCAGGACCAGCGCGCCGGACTGGACCTGGATGCCCAGGGCCTCGCGCGCGGCCGGGCCTTCGGGAGTGGGCGCCCGGCGCAGGTCGATGGCGGTCAGCACAAGGCGGGGAACGCCGGTTGCCGCGATCAGCGCATCGACAGGGGCCAGCACGCAGGATCCGTCGGATGCCGCCAGCCGCGACGGCGTGATGGTCAGGGTGCTGCGCGCGATGCCCGGCGCGGGGGCCAGTTCCACCTGCGCGAAGGCGGGGCCGGTCAGGGTCAGCGCGGTGGGCAGCGTCAGCGCAGCGGGCAGTTCCACCCGCAGCCGGGCGGCACCGGGACAGTCGGGACCGGGCGCCAGCATGGCGGGCGTCAGCGCCCCGCCCTCGGCCACGCGGCGCAGGCACAGGTCCGGTCCCGAGGCGCGACAGTCGAGGATCGTCGCGGCAGGCGCGGTATCGTCCACGGCAGCGGCTGCGGCGGCCTGCCAGTCGTCGCCGGGTTTGGCAACCATGCCAAGCGCCTGGGCCAGCCCGTCGCAGCCCACCAGCGACAGGCTGCGGCCTTCCGCATAGGTCATCACCTGCGCCACGCTGCCCAGCCGGTCCATGCGCGTGGCGGGCGCGGGCGGGTCGATGACGGTCACGCCCAGGTCGCTGTCGGGCGACAGAAACACCGCATGGCGATGCGCGTAATCAACGCAGCCGGTTAGGCACAGGTCGGCATAGAGCGCCACGCGCAGGGCGGCCACGGCCTCTCCGCCAAGCGCGGTCACGGGGGTTTCCGGGTCGGCGCCGATCAGGCGCGCCAGGGCGTCCTCCAGCCGCGCGGCCTCGGCCCCGCCTGCCAGCAGGGTGTCGCGCGTGTCCACGCCATCGACGCGCAGCACCGGAAGATAGCCGGCGGGCGCGGTCTCGGACGGGCGGAAGCGCAGGACGGGGATGGTGTCGCCCGCGCTGGCTTCGGACAGGAAGGTGTCGAAGCGGTGCAGGCTCCAGGCGCCTGCGGTTTGGGGTGTTGTCGGGATGGTGGTGCCCTGCCCCGGCTGCGCGTCGCCGCAATCCAGCACCAGCGCGGGGCCGTCGCCCAGGTCGGGCGGCAGGCCGGTGCCCAGCAGCACGCCGGGCAGTTGCAGCCGCGCGCGGATCGCGAAGACGGTGCGCAGGCCCGTGCAGCGCGACGGCAGCGCGGCATAGCCGGGGCCGCCCGGCATCGGCAGGTAATAGCGCCCGCTGCCGCCCGGATCGGCCCAGATGCCCGTCGCGGCGGGCCAATCGAGTGCAAAGTCGGCCTCCGAACAGGGGATGCGGGGGGCCGCGCCAAGGGCGAATCCTTCGGTCAGCGCGGCCTGCGTCTGTTCGGCGGGCTGAACGGTGTCGGCCAGGGCCAGCAGGTTGCGTGCCTGGGTGACGCCGGTGCAGCCCGCAAGCTCGACCGCCTGGGTGTCGTAGAGGGCGACGTAACGGTCCTGGCCCTCATCCGTCACATAGACGGCCAGACCCGGCGGCTCGGCCCCTGCCGCGCTTGCGACCAGCAGCAAGGGGGCAATGAGGCGCATCATGGCATCCCCGCCAGGCAGGCGGCGGCCTGCGCAGGGGCAAGGCCCGGCACGGCGAAGGCCGGATCAAGGCCCGCGTCGCGGCACATTGCGCCGATTTCGGCCGCATGGGGCGTGCCGTCGAAGGTCACGCGCAGGGTGCCATCCGCGACCGTGCCGTCGGGCTTCAGGCACAGGGGGTTCTGCGCCAGGGCCGGGCGGCGGCAGGCGCGGATCGTGTCGGGGCTGGCGCGGCGGCTGAGAAGCTCGCAGAAATAGATGCGGCACAACTGGTCGGTCAGCGCCCGGTTTTCCTCCCTGGCATTGGCAAGCCTGCGGATCTGCGCCACCAGATCCGCCGCCGTGCTAGCAAAGGCCAAGTCCGTGACGCGGGTGCCTTCCTCGGCCAGTTCGCCCGACCGTTCGGTGATCTTGGGGCGCAGGTTCACGTTCTCGGCGGTCATGAACAGCCCGCCTTTCCAGCGGTCGAATTCGTCCAGGATCGCCGTCGCCCGCAGGATGGCGCTGCGGTAATTGTCATAGATCGGCCCCATCTTCTCGTCGCGCGCCGCTTCATAGACGCGCTGCAGGGCGGCGTGTTCGGCGTTGACAGCGGCGGCTTGGGTCGCCAGTCCGGCAATCCCGGCCTCGGCCGTTTCCAGCAGCCCCTCGGCCCGGCGCAGCTTGCGCGAGAACATCGCCGTGATCGGGCTTTCGACGCCGCTGAAATGCCGCGCGATGGATGCGTCCGCCGCCTCGTCCACGAAAGTCGCGATCTCGGTATCCGTGAGGTTCGAGATCAACCCGCATTCCGCATCGAAATCGGGGGCAAGCGCGCCCGCATGGCAGGCCGCCATTTCGGAAAACCGCGCGTCCATGCTGCGCCCGGTCCCAAGCCCTTCGGCATATTCGAACAGCGCATGATCCCAGCGGATCGCGTCCAGATCGGCCTGCGCGCCGCGACGGTCGCGGCAGAACAGGGTGCGTTCGAACTCCGCCTGCCCGCCGGACGCACGGAAGGCCGCAAGGTGGCGGTCGGCCCCCGCGCAGCGCGCAAGGCCCGAGACCAGCGTGGCAAGCTGCTGGGGCACGGGCGGCAGGCCGCGCACCTGCGCCTCGTCCAGGGCGCGGATGGCGGCGTCCTCGTCATCGGCGCTGCGGTTTGCGCGGTGATACAGGCACAGCCCGCGTTCCAGCGCATCGGTCGCGGTGGGCTGGCGGTCGGGCGCGGCATTGGCGGGAAAGGCGCAGTCAGGCGCGTTCAGCACGCGGCCTTCGACCATGTAGCCGGCAAGGTTGTCCACGAACAGGTCGCGCGCCTGGGCCGGGACCGCACACAGCAGGACAAGGGCGAGTGCATGTCTCATGGCGCGCTCGCGAAGATGACATAGAGCGTGAAGACCGCGCCGTCGAAGGGGCAGTCCGACGGCATCAGCGACAGCCGATAGGCGGCGGCGACGGGCGCGCCCAGATAGGGCAGCGTGGACTGGCTGTCGTTGGGCGGACCCTGCGGGCGGGGGAAGCTGCGCACCTGGAAGCGGTCCTGCAGCCAGTAGCGGATGACCGAATTCACCTCGGCCTGGCTGTCGGCCAGGTTGAAGAAGGTCTGCAGCGCCAGCCGCTCCGGCCCGACCAGCAGGTCGGCGGACACTTCGCGCGAACCTTCGGCGACCGGGCGGAAGACGAAGCCCGAGCCGCGATGGGTCAGCGCAAAGCGGTTCCATTGCGCGCCGGTGCAGCGGTATTGCGTGCCCACGAAGGTGTCGATCAGGGTCAGGTTGCGCCTTTGGGCGAACTTGGGCGACCACAGCGCGAAATAGCCGTTCTCGCGCATCAGCGCCTCGGTCGAGGCGAAGGGGCTGATCTCGAAATCCACGGCCTCGGTCAGGGCCAGGCGGCGGGCGAAGCCGGAATTGGCGGGGATCACGATTTGGGCCACGTCGATGTTGATCTGGCGTTCGTCGAAGAACCGCTTTTGCACGATGTCGTTGACCAGGGCACCAAGCTGGGTGGCGTTGGTGACATAGACCTGCGGCACCTTGGTTTCCGTCCCGGTGACGGCGTTCACCACCACGAAGCGGCGGCGCATCAGGTGCAGAAGCTGGTTGGCCTGCTCGATGGCGCGGCGCTTGGCGGTCAGGTAATCGGGGATCCCCTTCATCAGTTGCGACAGGGTTTCCTGGTTGGCGATGAACAGGTTGCGCCGTTCGGCGGGATCGTCGATGCGGCTGACCAGTTCGGTCAGCTTTTCCTGCTCGGCCCCCACCTCGGCCAGGATCGAGCCTTGGAAGTCGATGATCTGGCCCTGCAATTCGCGGTTCTTCAGCGCAAGGCCGGTCGCCTCGTTCAGCCCGGCGACAAGGGTCTCGGTGTTCGCGGTCTCGCCCTGGATGCGGCTTTCGACAAAGCCCAGTTCGGCATCCGTCAGGGCCAGCATCTGCGCCTGCTGGCGGTCGTGCAACTCGGCGATGATGTTGGTCTGGGCGTCGGACTGGCTGGCCAGCCCCTCGACCGTGGCGCGGGCCTGATCGACGCGGGTGATGCGGGACCGCGTCTCGTCCACCAGCCGGGCGATGCGGGCGTTGTCATCGGCAAGCTGGGCCTCGTTCAGCCCCACCTTGTCCAGTTCCAGGTTCAGGACGGCGATGTCGTTCCGGTGGCGTTCGATGGTGCGCTGCTGGCTGGCGATCTGGAAGGACAGCAGGTCGTTTTCCGACGCCCGCAGATCCAGGGACGCCAGGTTGCGCGCGTGATCGGCGCGCAGCCGGGCCACCTGCTCGTCGATGGACAGCGCCTCGCGTTCGCAATCCACGGCGGCAAGCGAGCCTTGCAGCGCAAGCTGGCGCAATTCCTCGCGCCCCGAGGCAAGCTGGCCCGCCAGCTTGAAATGGGTGTTCTGCAGCGCGATGGCCTTGATGGCCTTCTGCCGGTCCAACTGCCGGTTGGCCTGGGCGATCTGCGTCAACTGGCGGTTCAGCGCATCGACCTGGGCCATGGTCGATTGCGTGACCTGGCCCACGCTGACGATGGTGGACAGGATCGTGCGCAGCGCGTTCACCGTGTTCAGCGCCGACTTGTCCACCTTGATCGAGGTATAAACCCCGCTGGCAAGCCCCGCCGCCGCGACCGTGGTTTCCGGCACCAGGGAGGCCGTGGCCAGCACCGTTTCGGCGATGGTCAGCCCCGTCTGCGCGGCGATCACGGTGCCGTTGAAGCCCGCCGCCCAGGCGATGACCGAGGTGATCTGGCTGTCGATCTGCCCGGCGGTCTCGGCATAGCTGGCGGCCTGTTCCTCCAGCGACGCCTTTTCGGCGTCATAAAGTTCACGCGCGAAGGCGGTTTCCGTCTGGGTGAAGCTGCCGCAGTCCACGCCCGCCAATTCGGCGGGCAGGTCGATGCCCGCATCGATCAGGTCGCTGCCAGGGATGATCGCCTGAAGGTCCGCGAAATCGGCGCTGCCCACCACGCATTTCATCACGAAGGCGCGGGCCTCGGACTGGGCGGTCAGCAGCTTCTGGCGCAGGCCGGGCTCTCCCCCGGTGCCGCACATCTGGCCGACATAGGTGGTCCGGGTGAAGGCGGGCGCGGGCACGGCGCAGGCCGTTTCGCCCGGAAGCGAAGGCGCGAAGGGCGTGGCGATGAGTTCGCCGATGAAGGCAAGCTGGCTTTCGATGGCGCAGATATCCTCGCGCGCGACGCGGCGGGTCAGGGCAAAGACCAGGGTGCGGCGCGTCTCGATTTCGGCAATGGTGGCCTCGGCCTCGGCGATGCCGTTTTCGGCGGTGGCGATCTGGGTGGCGATGATCGCGCGCTGGCGGCCAAGCTGTTCGATCTGGTTGCTGTTGCGCGCGGTCTGGCGGTCGTATTCGCTGATCTGGCTTTCCAGGGACGAAATCTGCAGATCCAGGTTCATCCGGGTCATTTCCCAACTGATGAGCCAGCGAAGCTCGTTCCGGCGCTCGGCGGCGGCTTCCTTGGACAGGACCAGCAGGTCCAACTCGCTGCGCTGCTGCAACTGGCGGCGCTGGTTTTCGAATTCCGCCAGCCGGGTGGACAGCGCGACTTCCAGCGACCGGATCTGCTGGCGATAGGCGAAGGTATCGACCTGCGCGCCGATGGCGTTCACCTGGGCCTGGACCTCGTTGGCAAAGACCTGCGCCTCGTGTTCCAGCTTGCCGATGCGGTGGGCGGCCAGGTTCACCTGCTGGCCGCGAATGGTACGCTGTTCGTCCAGGACGCGCGTGGCCTCGCCCAGCTTGCCCGCGTGCCAGCGTTCCAGGATCGCCTCGACCCGGCCCTCGATCACGTCCAGTTCCTGGCGCGTTTCGGCCAGGCGCTGCTGCAATTGTTCAAAGGGGATGGTGGTGAACTGCATGGGGTCGATGTCAAGGAACAGGTGACCCCGGCGCAGGCTTCCCATCCGCCGCGTCAGGTCGCTTTCCAGCAGGTCCAGATCGGCCCGCAGGTCGTCATAGGTCGCCTGTCCGGGCACATCCATCTGGGTTTCGACCAGGACCCACAGCGCGGCTTCGTAATTGGTGGAGGCCTTGGACAGGTTCGGCTGGCTGTCCACGCCCGCGCCCGGCGCGGCTTCCAGCGTTTCGGCGATCATGAAGTCAAGCTGCTTCAGCCGCGCCTCGGAGACGGTCTGATACCAGATGTCGCCGGTGTTCATCAGCAACTGCACCTTCAGCGCCGACAGCGACACCAGATCGCGCACGAAGGTGCGATAGCTGGCCTCGCCCCCGTCATCCCCGCCGCCGCCCTGCTGCCGGGCAAGAACGCGCAGGCCCCGGTCCACGACCTCGATCCCCAGCCGTCCCATCTCCTGCGCGGCCTGGGGCGAGAGCGGGCTGTCGTTGCGGGTCACGCCCGAGGCGCTGGACAGGAAGGGCAGTTCGGCCGCCAAAAACAGGCGGTAACGGCCAAGCTGCAGGTGGCAGTCCACATTGCAGACCTGGGCGATGCGGCCCACAGCCTCGTCCCCGCAGGTGGCTAGGAAGCCTTCCAGCTCGGCGGCGACATCGCCCATATAGGTCACGTCGGCGCGGAAATTGGCGATCTGCAGCAGCGTCGTCAGCTCTCCCGCGCGGTTGACGGCAGCCGCCGGATCCATGCTCTGGCAGGTTTCCTGGGCCTGCGACGGCAGGGCGGGCAGCAGGAACAGCAGCAGGGCGAAAGCGCGGATCACGGCGACACCGTTGCAAGATGGGTCTCGGAAATCTGGCGCACATGGCGGGCCAGTTCGGCGATCAGCGCGGTATCGGCATCGGGCGTCTGCATCCGGCCCACGGCTCCCAGGGCCGCGTTCAGGCAAGCGGTATAGGGGCCGCTGACCTGCGCGGTCAGCGCGCCGCTGTCGCGCGACATGTCCAGCCCGTCGTAAAGGCCCTGCAACGCCGCGCAGGGGGCGAGTTCCCCGGCAAGGGCGGGATCGCCGTCGTTCGGATCGGCCAGATGTGCCAGTTCGGCCAGGACCGCGCCGATCTGGCCCGTCACGGCGTCCATCCGGGCTCGGCCTTCGGCGAATTCGGCCAGTTCGGCCGGCTTGTTCAGCGACGACAGGTCGGTCGCGGCCAGGGTCTGCAGGGTCTGCGCGGCGTTCAACTGATCGTCCCGGACCAGCACCATGTTGGCCGCCGCATTGCCCAGCACCCGTTCCAGTTCGATGATCGCGGCCGAGGCAATGGTCACGTCCATGCGGTTGACCAGATCGGTGAAGGTCTCGGCCGAGGCGTCCAGCAGCACCAGCGTGTCGGACACCTTGGCGCGGACCTCGGCCACGATCTTCTCGCGCACGCGGGTTTCCACCAGCCGCACGGTTTCCGCCCTGCCCCGCACCGGCTGGATGGCGCAGACCAGGGCGGCCAAGGCGCCATCTTCCAGCCGCGCTTGGGCTGCGTCGCGCACGGACAGCAGGTCGCGCCATGCGGGCGGCAGGCGATCGGCGGCAATGCCCGACAGCGGCCCGGCGCTGATTTCGCGCAACCGGGTCAGGCGGGCGCATTTGCCGGGCAGGTCGCGGGCGGCGAAATAGAGCCGCGCCGTGATCAGCCAAGCCTCCAGCCCCGCCGCATACTGGCGTTCGGTCAGCCGGGCCAGATCATCGGCCGTGTCCGTGGAAAAGGGCGTGAAGGCGCGATAGCGGGCCAGATACATCTCGGACCAGGCAAGGCGCGGCATCAGCACCGCCGCATCCGCCGATGGCAGGGGCAGGACCGGAAAGACCCGCTGCTGCGTGCCGCCCCCGGTCGCGGTCTCGCCCAGGACGGTGCCGCCGAAGGGGATCCCCAGGTCGGGGGCAGGCGCGGCAGCGGGGTCGGGCAGATCGCCCGCAGGGGCAAGCGCGCGGTAAAGGTCAAGCTGCGGCGCGGCGCTGCCCAGGGTGCGGCCCCACAAGTCCCCCAGCTTGGCCGAGGAATAGCCGGGCCGCGTCACCTGTGCATGGGCGGCACCGATGCACAAAAGGGCGGCTATGGCCCAGCCGATATGACGCCACGCACTCATCGGCAGTACCATACGCGGCTGGCCGCGCCCGCCTGCTGGCAGATGCCGCTGCGCTGCCCATGGGCGGCCCAGTCGGCGCGGATCTGCGCCAGATGGTCCTGCGCGATCCGGCCCGGCGTGTCGGCCTGCACCTTGTCGCGCAACTGCCAGAAGGGCCGCGCCGGGTCGGTCGGCAGCAGGATGCCCACCATGTTGATGTGGAACGCCGATTCCTTCAGATAGGCTTCCGCCGCCGACACCGTTTCCGACCGGATCCGGGCGTAATCCTCGGGCGACACCCCGCCCAGGGCGGCGGCGAAGGCGTCCTCCTGGCGCTCGACCTCTCGCAGCATGTCGCGGGTGCGGGTCAGCAGCCCGTCCAGGATCGACGTATCCGCCACGACCTGCGCGCCGCTGCCGCTGACCGGGCCGAAGACATCGGCAAGGATCACCCGGATCGCGCCCAGATGGGTCGCCGCCGACCGCAGCTCAACCTGCCGTAACGCGATCCCGGTTTCCAGGTCCGACGCCTTGCTGACGAAACCGCGCAGCGCCAGTTGCAGCGTGCCGAAGGCGTCCAACGCCTCGGGCGGGGGCAGCAGGAACACGTCGCGGGAATAGCGGTCCGCCTGGCCTTGG
Source organism: Paracoccus sp. SSK6 (assembly GCF_039770665.1). NCBI lineage: Bacteria > Pseudomonadati > Pseudomonadota > Alphaproteobacteria > Rhodobacterales > Paracoccaceae > Paracoccus > Paracoccus sp. SSK6. The sequence goes on from NZ_JBDPNJ010000004.1 coordinate 96,710, forward strand.
GCGACGGTGGCGATGCGGGCGCGGGTCAGGGCGGATTCAGGGCAACCGGGCACCTGCCCCACATCGGTCAGCATCCGGTTGGCATGATAGATCTGGTCCATCTGCCGCAGCGTGCCGAAGGACTGGCTGCGGGTGAATTCCGCGTCCACCTGCGTCAGGTAATCGGCCAGGTATTCGCGCGCGAACTTGACCATCTCGCATTGCCCGCCCGCCGCGCGTTCGCGGATCTGGCGCTGGAAGAAGGATGCGCCCAGATAGTATTTCTGGTCTGCTGTGGGCTCCAGCGTCTCGGCGAAAAGGCCCGCGATGATGGTGTCGTATTCCCCGCAGGCATAGGTCCGCGCCAGACATTCGCCATCGGACCGGATGTCGCAACCCGCCAAGGCCGGGCCGCAAATCTCTTGCGCCTGTGCGGCGGACATCGAAAAGGCCAGAACAAAGGCCAACAGATACCGTGGTCCGCCAGCGATGCGACGGTTCCTGAACATGAAAGTCCCTGACGGTTTAAGGTTTTAAGAAGATGCAAATGATATTGGCCATAATATAGCACATTTAATGATCATGAAAAAATAAATAATGTGGATGATAATTATGCCTTTATCCTTCCTTTATCGCTTGAAAGGAAAATCGGGCGCAATGCAGCGCAGCGGTTGTGTCCCGGCAGGCCCTTTCCATGCCTGGAGTGAGTCCCGTCACCGCCTGCATCTGGCATCCTGGTTTGCGGCGGGCGCGGCCGGGAAGATCCGGTTTCGGTCCTGTTCCGGGCGCGGCCTTGGAACAGATGCCCGAAATTTTTGTTTCATCTGCTCTGGCCAGGATGCCGGCAGCTTCCGCTGGTCTGAACAGCCGTTCCAACAAAGGAAAAGAACCGTGACCAATCCCGCACATGATGTCTTTCTGGCTGGACTGCGCAATGCCCATGCCATGGAAAACCAGGCGCTTTCGATCATGCAGCCGCAGCTCAACCGGCTTGAACACTATCCCGAGGTCTCGGCCCTGCTGGACCGCCATATCCGCGAAACCGAAGGCCAGCTTCGCCGGATCGACGAGATCCTGGACAGCCTGGGCGAATCCGCGTCGGGGCTGAAGGACACCATGCTGTCCTTCAGCGGGTCGATGGCCGCCGTGACCCACAGCCTGGCCAGCGACGAGATCCTCAAGAACTCGCTTGCGAACTTCGCCTTCGAGCATTTCGAGATCGCGGCCTATACCGCGCTGATCACCGCTGCGGAACAGGCGGGCGGACAGTCGGCCATTCCCCTGCTGCAGCAGAACCTGGCCGAGGAGCGCGCCATGGCCGCTGACATCGAATCGGGCCTACCCGGCGTCGTGCGCAAGTATATCAGCCTGTCCGCAAGCGATCAGCGCGCCGATATCTGAGGGCTGCGGGCGCATGGGGAAGCCGGCCGCCAGCGGCCGCGCTTTCCCATCCGCGCAGAGTGTTCCACGCCAGCAAAGGGAAAGAGAGGGATCATGGCCTATTCCGAAATCCTGGCCTTGTCGCGCCAGGCAGCCGCCGGGGGGCTCAACCCGTGGTTCGACCACCGCCTGAAGGCGCAGATCGACCGGGGATTGTTCCTGTCCGAGGCGCAGCTTGAACAGGTGCGGGACAGGATCATCGGGCAGCTTGCCGATTATCGCCAGCAGGCGGGGATCGGCACCGCCGTCCTGGGCATGTCGGGCGGGGTCGATTCGGCGCTGACGGCGGCCCTGTTCAAGCAGGCGGGCTGGCGCGTGATCGGCTTCACCCTTCCCATCCACCAGAACCCCGAGGAAACCGAACGCGGGATCGAGGCCTGCACGGCCCTGGGGATCGAGCATTTCCACCTGGATCTTTCGGCCGAATACGGGGTCATGGTGGACGGCCTGGGCCGGCTTGACGCGGCGCTTCCCGACCAGGACACCGAAGCCGCCCGGACCCGGCGGGGCAATGTCCGCGCCCGCCTTCGGATGATCGCGCTTTACGACCAGGCGCATCGCTTCGGCGGCCTTGTCGCCAGCACCGACAACTTTTCCGAACTCGGCGCCGGGTTCTGGACCCTGCACGGCGACGTGGGCGACCTGGCCCCCGTGCAGGGCCTCATCAAGTCGTGGGAAATCCCTTGGCTTGCCCGCGCGGTCGGCGTTCCCGAAAAGACCTGGCGCACCAAGCCCACCGACGGCTTGGGCATCGGCAGTGGGGACGAGGCGCAGATCGGCGCCACCTATCTTGAATGGGACATCATGGTCTTTGCCATCGCCGACGCGCTGGAAACGGCGCAGGCCGCCGATGCCGGGCAGCTTGCGCAGGCCTTGGGGACCGGACAGGACGACCATGCCGGAAAGATCCTGACCACCGTCCTGGACCGGCTGCGCCGGACCTGGCACAAGCGGGTCAATCCGATCCGGCTTGACCACCCCTTGGCGGATCGCTTCGCCCTGATCGACCGCACGGACGAGATCCTGTTCCGCCCCCGCGTCCTGCGCCGCCCCGACGTGGATCCCGGCGGCCCCGAAGGCGGCCTGCGGGCCGCTGGCAATGGCGGCGGGAACGGCACTGATGGTTGAGGACACCTATGACTGCCTGGTGGTGGGCGGCGGCCCGGCGGGACTGACGGCCGCCATCTATCTGGCGCGGTTCCGGCGGCGGGTCGCCCTGGTCGATGGCGGCAAAAGCCGGGCCTTCCTGATCCCCCGGTCGCACAATCATCCCGGCTATCCCGACGGCATTCGCGGCGACGACCTGCTGGCCCGGATGCGGCAGCAGATGCAGCAATACGGCGTGCCCTGCCTGTCCGCCCAGGCAACCGATGCCGCCCGGCTGCCGGACGGCAGGTTTTCCGTCCAGGCGGGTCAGCCGATCGTCGCGGATCACATCATCCTGGCCACCGGATCGCGCGACCGTGTTCCCCCGCTGGAGGGCATCATCCAGCATATCCGCAACGGCCTTGTCCGCCAGTGTCCCGTTTGCGACGCCTATGAGCTGATCGACAAACCCGTGGCGGTCATCGGCACCCAGGACTGCGCGGCAGGTGAGGCGCTGTTCCTGTGCCATTACACGCCGCAGGTCACCCTGCTGACGCTTGGCGATGACCTTGCGGTGTCGGAAGATGTCCAGTCCAAGCTTGACGATGCCGGAGTGCGGATCGTCAGGGAAAGGGCGACGGCCTGGGATTTCCGCGATACCGGGGTGGATATCCGGTTCGGAGACGAACGGCTTGGCTTTGCCGCCGTTTATTCGGGTCTGGGCATCGTCCCACAGAACGCCCTGGCGCGCGACCTTGGCGTGGCTTTGGCCGAGGATGGGCGCATCCTGACGGATCCCCATCAGCACACATCCGTGGAAAAGGTCTTTGCCGCCGGCGATGTCGTGACGGGCTTGAACCAGATCGCGGTCGCCATGGCCCAGGGCGAGATCGCGGCGACGCGGGTCCACAGCCTGCTGCGGCTGCGCGAAGGACGGTGCCTGGCGGACAGCCTGTGAGGTGCCGCGCCCATCCGGTGCCGCGCGACCGGGCCGGGCGCGCGGCGACCCTCACCTGCCATCGCCGCAATGCCGATCCGGGTCGCGGGGGCTCTAATGCTTGTTGCGCGCAGCCTCCAGCGCCTCGGCAAGGCGGTGGGCCAGCAGCCTCAGCCGTTCGGGCACCGGCTCTGCCTCGACCATGGCACGCAGGTGGGACAGATCGCTGCCCGGATCGCTGTTTCGCTTTTCGTCGTCGCCCTGTCCGGTCATGCGCCCTTATTCCCTTCCGCCCATTCCTGATATTTCATGGTTCCCCTGGAACCAACAGATTGCATGGTGGTTCAGGCCGCCGTGAACCGACGACGGACAAATCCTTGTGGAAGGGGGATAAGCTCGATCATGGCTCGTGGCCGGTTTTCGGCCGCCGCCCGGCAGGCAGCGTTGCGCGTTTCATGTTCCTGTCCGTGCATGACCGGCGGCGGCCCCTTGACGAGAATGACGAGCGCCCTTGCAATCAGAAGAACGGCCCTTGCCCGCGCATCGGCCACCAGCATCAAACAGGAGGCCCGATGGCCCTGAAATCGGAAAACCTGACGGACGCCCCCCGGCGGCATGTCCCCCCGCCGATGGCGGTGGCCCCTGCCCCAAGCGACGATATCCTGCATCACCTGCCCGCCCTGCGGTCCTATGCCCGGTCACTATGCCGCAAGGCGCAGGATGCCGACGACCTGGTCCAGGAAACGCTGCTGCGCGCCATCGAATACGCCCACAGCTATCGGCCGGGCACCCATCTGCGAGCCTGGCTTTTCACGATCATGCGCAGCCGGTTCTACAACAACTGCCGCCGCGCCAGCCGGGAAATGACGGGCGGCGCCGATTGCGTCTCCGCCCTGCCCCAAAGCCAACCCAGCCAGGAATGGCATCTGCGTCAGGGCGAGATGCTGGCGATCGTGAACGCCATGCCGGTCCACTACCGCGAGGCCCTGGTCCTGGTCGCCGTGCTGGGGGAAAGCTATCTCCATGCCGCCGCGGTGCTGAACTGCGATGTCGGCACGGTGAAAAGCCGGGTGTTCCGCGCCCGCCAGATCCTGCGGAAATCAATGGATGGCTAGCCTTGGCCCCGGAAATCGGGAGGGGAAGATCTTTCAGGAACGGAGCGGACGGATGATGAAGGAACCCGAACAGGACAAAGACATGGACGCGGAACTCAGGAACTGGGGCCGCCAGGTCGAACGCGAGGCCGTGCCCGACCGGCTTCTGGACTTGGCGTTCCAGTTGCGCCAGGCCCTGGTTCAGGCAAGATCCGCCCCGCCAAGGCGGTCCTGACGGTCAGTGCAGGTAGGTCCGGCCCCGCAGGCGATATTCCTCGTCCAAGAGCGCCATCATGTAGGGGCGGATGTCGTCCGGTATCCGGCCTTCCCTGGTGTCGGCGATGGCCCGCAGCAACGCCGCCTCGACCAGCCGGTCGGCCGAGGCGCGGTCGGGCATGACGGCGCATGAGCGGTGGATCATGTCCAGCACGATCGTTTCCATGCTTTCGCTGTCCTGCGGGACATTCTGGCGGTGCTGCTGGTGCAGGTCATGCAGGATCGGATCGGCATGGCTGGGCTTGGCGTAAACGCGCTGCCCCTGAAAACGCGGCGGGATGACCTTGGGCCCATAGCCCGTCAGGAACACGAAGGGCACGTCGCTGCGGAACAGCGAATCCGCGACATCGAAAGATGTCTCGTCCCGGACCCTCACGTCCAGGATGGCGGCCTGGACGGTGCCCACGCGGCTGATCGCCTCGTGCACGTCGGCAAAGGGGCCGACGACCACATCCCCCGCCGCCGTGATTTCCTGCGTCAGCCGTGTCGCGGCGAAATAGTCGTCTTCGACAACAAGAATACGAAGAGAGTTCATTGTCATTGAAGGCTCCCAGCATGGCCGGTCGATAAAGGACCGCTTGCAAGCAATAAGCACGGCGATGCTATTCCGGTTCAACTTTATGTAAACCTCTGCAACCCATGCTAGTGGTTAATTTAAGTTAAGGGGGTCAAGGGGGCGCATCCTGCCGGCCGCAATTCCCTGTATGGAAAGGCCCTGCCCACAAGGGGATGCGCCGGTTCGGGCAGGTCGCGGGAACATTCCGCCGCCTCTGCTGTTCCGCGCCCATTCACAGGAGGAAAACGCCATGACCGACCATCCCGAAGACAAGATCCGGCAGCGCGCCTATCAATTGTGGGAGGAACAAGGCCGCCCCGAAGGCAAGCATGCCGAGCATTGGCAGCAGGCGACGGATGAATCCGCCGGTGGCGAGACCCCGCCGCACAGGCTGCAGGAAGACCCGGCCGAAGGGGACCGCGACACCATCGAACGGGAACTGGACCGCCAGGACAGCCCGGACAATTCTGCCGGGGCGTAAGACCGCCAGGCGATGCACCCTGCCCGAGGGGCCGCTCCGGCGGCTCCTTTCCGCGATGCGCCCGCTGCCGGTCACCGGCGGACCGACCAAAGGGGGACGCGCCATCAACAAAAAGCAACCCCCGGAACTATAGTGCCACCGGGCCGGTTTGCGCCCTGTCCCATGACAGGAGATCCAGGATGGACCGTAGAACCCTTTTCGCAGCCGGGGCCTTGGCCGCCATGATGCCTGCAACCGGGCCCGGTTTTGCGCAAACCGCGCCAGACAGGGAAAAGCAGCCGATCCTGCTGGCCGGAAACTTTGCCCTTCTGACCAGCCGCCTTGCTGCGGACCGGGCCGCCGACCCGGCGGTCAAGGCCTTTTCCGCGCTTGAGATTTCGGAACAGCAGGCCGTCGCGCAGGCTTTCGGCGCCGCCCCGTCCGAACAGTTGACGCCCGAACATGCCGCCATGCTGGAGGAACTGACCGCCTTGCCCGCAGGCCCGGAATTCGACATGAAATACCTGGACGGCCAATTGACTGGCCATGAACAATTGCGCGCCCTTCACGCAAGCTATGCCAAGGGCGGCAGCGATCCCCGCGCGCAAGGCGCCTCGATCGTGGCGGTCCCGGCGATCGATTCCCACCTGTCGATGCTTCGGGCGATCCGGCAGCGGATGGGCTGAGCCATTGGAGACATGGCTGTGCCTTGCCGGCGGGAACGCGCTTGGCGCGTTCCATGCCGGTGCCTGGCAGGCGATCGAGGCGGCGGGACTGCGCGTCACGCGCATGGCCGGCGCCTCGATCGGGGCCGTCATCGCCGCGCTGATCGCCGGAAACGCGCCGGACCGCCGTGCCGAGGTTCTGGAGGACTTCCTGTCCCGCATCGGCAAGCTGCGCCCCCTGGTGGGCAGGCGCAGCGCCGTCGCCCGCACGCTTGCCATGGGCCATTCCTCGCTTTTCGTGCCGTCATGGCCGGGCGCGCTGGAAATCCTGCCGGATATGCCCCCCGACCGGGCGCTGTTCCGGCGCCAGCGGATGCGGCGCCTGCTGGAAGACCTGATCGACTTCGACCGCCTGAATGGCGGCGACATCGAGGTGACGATGACCGCCCTGGATGCCGAGACGGGCGAGATCGTGGCCTTTCGCAACACCGACACCCCGCTGACGGCGGATCATCTCATGGCCAGCACTGCCCTGCCGGTCCTGTTTCCCCCCGTCACCCTCGACGGGCGGCATTTCTTCGATCCCGGCACTTGCGAGAACCTGCCGCTGCGCCCGCTGCTGGACCGTCCGGGCGACGCCCTGATCCTGGCCCTTGACCTTTACGAACTGCAAAAACCGCTCTCCCAGACAATGGACGGCATCGCCTGCCGCGCGCAGGAGCTTGTCTTCGCGGGCCAATCCGCCCGCATCATCCAGAACTGCGACCTGAGCGGCCGCCGGTTCCGGCACATCGTCCTGACCGATCCCCAGGACGATTTCGCGGGCAAGGCCTTCGACTATGGGCGGCGCAGGCTTGAACACCGGGCCAATCTGGGGCGCCAGTTGACCGAGGACGCCCTGCGCGACCTGGCGCCTGCCGCCTGAAGATCGGCGGTTGCGGCGCCTGCGAACCCTGAACCCATTGCGGCAGGTCGTTGCCCGCCCGTCCCCTCGGCGCCGCTTGGCCGAACCGGGTGACGCAGCGGGACAAGCCATGCAGGGGAAGATGCGTCACAGCATCCTTCGGAACCGCGCCGGGGAAAAGGGCGCAAGGTCGATGGGGGGCGTGGCGCCTGTCGCAAGATCGGCCACGATCCGCGCGGTGCCCGCCGATTGCGTCAGGCCCAGATGGCCATGGCCGAAGGCGCAGAGGACGTTGGCTTGGCCGGGCAGCGGGCCGATGGCGGGCAGGCTGTCGGGCAAGGACGGGCGGAAACCCATCCATTGCGTCCCGCCCGTGGTTTTCAGCCCCGGCAGGAAGGCTGCGGCCTTGTCCAGCATCGCCTGCGACCGCCGGAAATTCGGGGGCAGCGTCAGCCCGCCCAATTCCACCGCGCCGCCCACGCGGATGCCCGTGGACAGCCGCGTCACCACGAACCCATGACCGCCGAAAGTCACCTGGGTGCGCAGGTCGAAGGCATCGCCCGGCAGCGTGGTGTTGTAGCCGCGTTCGGTTTCCAGCGGGATGCGCACCCCCAGCGTCCGCGCAAGACGGTGAGAGAACGCCCCCGCCGCCAGCACCACCCTGCCCCGCATCCGCCCCGTGTCGGTGACGACGCCGTCATCCGTCAACGCGGTCGCCTGGGTGATGACGATCCGCCCGCCGTTCGCGCGGAAACGCTGGGCCAGAGCCAGGACATAGTCACGCGGGTCGGCGATGGAAAACCAGCCGGGCGTGAAGGTGCCATGGGTGAAGCGCGGCGACAGGCCAGGCTGGATCCCGGCCATCTCCTCGGGCGTCATGTGGCGGAAGTCGATGCCGTGATCGGCGCGCGCCTGCCATCCGGGCAGCGAGGCATCGAATTCGGCCTGCCCTTCATAGACCTGCAGGTTCCCCTCCTTGCGCAGCATCGCCCGCGTGCCGGTGGCCTCCAGGAAGGGCTCAAGCTCGGCCCTGGACAGGTCCATCAGCGCCGTCTGCGCCGTGGTCGAGGCCGCGACGCGGGCGGGCGAACAGGCCCGCCAGAAGCGGAGCATCCAGGGCGCGATCCGCAGCGCATAGGCCGGCGGCACCGACAGCGGCCCCAGCGGATCCAGCAGCCAGCGGGGCGCCTTGCGCAGGATGCCGGGCGAGGCGAGCGGCAGGATATCAGTAAAGGCGAAGGCCCCGGCATTTCCCGCCGAAGCCCCGGCGGCGGGGCCTTCGCGGTCGATCACCGTGACCGGCACCCCGCGCGCCTGCAAGGCCAGGGCAGAGGACAGGCCGACGACCCCGGCCCCGATGACGATCATGTCCGGCATGACGGCCCCGATGCGAACAACTGTTCCGGTGGTGCGATTTCGGCGCCCCTTGAGGCCGCGTGGTCAAAGCCCTCGCGGGCGAACTTCATCTCATCCGTGACGCAGATCATCGTCATCTCCTCTTATGCTGGCATCCGCAGCGTGCCCAGCACTGTCACCTCGTCGAACAGCATATATCCGGGCGGCATGGCAAGGGCGGGCGAAGCGCGGCGCGGACATTCCGCGACCCCCTCGCATGGGCATCGGAAAGGCCCCGGCCTCCTCCAGGACGCGTCCCTCAGCCCATCGTAAAGGTCTGTTCCACCACGGCTTCCATCGAGACATAGCTTGACGTGTTGCTGATATGGGGCAGGCCCGAGATCTTCTCGGCCATGATGCGCCGGAAATCGGCCATGTCGCGCGAGCGGACCTTGACCAGATAGTCGAAGCCGCCTGCGATCATGTAGCATTCTTCGATCTCGGGGATGGCGCGGACGGCGGCGTTGAACTGCTGCAGCGCGGCCTCGCGGGTGTCGCTCATGCTGACCTCGACATAGGTGACATGGGTCAGCCCCAACCTTACGGGCGACAGAATCGCGCGGTATCCGGTGATGAGGCCGATCTCCTCCAGGTGCCTGATGCGCAGGGCCACGGGGGTCTTGGACAGGCCGACCTTGCGGGCCAGTTCGGCGATGGGGATGCGGGCGTTGCGGGTCAGTTCGGCAAGGATCTTGCGGTCAAGGGCATCCAGCCTGACATCCATCCTGTAAAAGCCTTCTTGAATGTTCCAATCGACCAGTCTTGGCCCGATCTTCAGGCACACGGCCTAGGCAATCTTTGATATTCCTGCCGGATCAGTCAAGGAGACAGGCCATGGCCCCCGTCAGCACGCGCGTCTTTTCCACCGAAGCCAAGTTCGCGGACGAGGCGCCGCTTCTGGAACGCCTGACGGCGCAGGCCGCCCTGTCCCCCGACGCCCGCGCCGCCATCAGCGCCCGCGCCGCCGATCTGGTGCGCCGCATCCGGGCCGAGGCGCGGCCCAGCCTGATGGAGCATTTCCTGGCCGAATACGGGCTCTCCACCCGTGAAGGCGTGGCCCTGATGTGCCTGGCCGAGGCGATGCTGCGCGTGCCCGACAAGATCACCATCGACGCGCTGATCGAAGACAAGATCGCCCCGTCCGACTGGGGCAGGCACCTGGGCGAGGCGTCGTCCAGTCTGGTCAACGCATCCACCTGGGCCCTGATGCTGACGGGCAAGGTTCTGGACGACGACCAGGCGGGCACGCTGCGCCGCATGGTCCGCCGCCTTGGGGAACCCGTGATCCGCACCGCCGTGGGCCGGGCGATGAAGGAGATGGGCCGCCAGTTCGTGCTGGGCCAGACCATCACCGATGCCCTGGACCGCGCCAGGACGCGCGAGAAGCAGGGCTTCACCTACAGCTACGACATGCTGGGCGAGGCGGCGATGACCGGGGCCGATGCTGCCCGCTATGCCCGCGCCTATGCCGAAGCCATCGCGGCCATTGCCAAGGCCTGCGACAAGGGCTCGGTCGAACAGAACCCCGGCATCTCGATCAAGCTCTCCGCGCTGCATCCCCGCTACGAGGTCGCGCAGGAAGCCCGCGTGATGCGGGAACTGGTGCCGGTGGTGCTGCGGCTGGCGCAGGCGGCGAAGGCCGCGAACATGGGCATGAACATCGACGCCGAGGAGCAGGACCGGCTGGTGCTGTCGCTGAAGGTCATCGAGGCGGTGCTGCCCGACCCCTCGCTGGCCGGATGGGACGGCTTCGGCGTGGTCGTGCAGGCCTATGGCAAGCGCGCGGGCCAGACCATCGACTGGCTGCACGATCTGGCCACGCGGCTGGACCGCCGCATCATGGTGCGCCTCGTCAAGGGCGCCTATTGGGACAGCGAGATGAAGCGCGCCCAGGTGGACGGCCATCCGGGCTTTCCGCTGTTCACCAGCAAGGTCGCGACCGATGTCAGCTATATCGCCAATGCCCGCAAGCTGATCGGCTACGGCGACCGCATCTATCCGCAATTCGCCACCCACAACGCCCATACCGTCGCCGCGATCCTGGAGATGGCGGGCGATACCCGCTTCGAATTCCAGCGCCTGCACGGCATGGGCGAGCGGCTGCATGACATCGTGCTGCGGGAAACGAAGGGCCGCTGCCGCATCTATGCACCCGTCGGCGCGCATCGCGACCTTTTGGCCTATCTGGTGCGCCGGTTGCTGGAAAATGGCGCGAACAGCAGCTTCGTGAACCAGATCGTCGATGAAAGCGTCAGCCCCGAGGAGGTCGCGCGCGATCCCTTCGACGCGCTTGCCACGGCCAAGGCCCCCGCGTCCCTGCTGGCGCCTGCGGATCTCTATGGCGCGTCACGCCGGAACTCGGCTGGCTTTGATCTCAGCGACGAACAGACGCTGGCCCGGATCGATGCGGCGCGCGACGTGGCCCTGTCCGATGTGGTGCCGCTGACCGTGTCGCAGCCGACCGGCACGGTGCAGGACGTGGTGAACCCCGCCACGGGCGAGAAGATTGCCACCGTGATGATGGCCGATGCGGAAACCGCCGCGCGCGCCATCGACGATGCCCGCCTTTGGGACGCACCCGCTGCGAAACGCGCCGCTGTCCTGCGCCGCGCCGCCGACCTTTATGAGGAAAACTTCGGCCCGATCTTCGGCGTCCTCGCGAAGGAGGCCGGCAAGACCCTGGCCGACGCCGTGGCCGAACTGCGCGAGGCGGTGGACTTCCTGCGCTATTATGCGACCGAGGGCGAGGCGAACCCCGGCACCGCGCGCGGCATCGTCGGCGCGATCAGTCCCTGGAACTTCCCGCTGGCGATCTTCACCGGCCAGATCGCCGCGGCGCTGATGGCGGGCAATGCGGTGATCGCCAAGCCTGCCGAGGCGACGCCCCTCATCGCGGCTTATGGTGTCCGCCTGCTGCACCAGGCAGGCGTGCCCCTGTCGGCCCTGCAACTGCTGCCGGGGCGCGGCAGCGTTGTGGGCACGGCGCTGTCTCAGGATCCACGTGTAAAGGGCGTGGTCTTCACCGGCTCGACCGCCACCGCCCAGACCATCGCGCGAACCATGGCCGCGAACCTGGCCCCCGGCACGCCACTGATCGCGGAAACCGGCGGGCTGAACGCGATGATCGTGGACTCGACTGCGCTCCCCGAACAGGCGGTGCGCGACATCGTGAACGGCGCTTTCCGGTCCGCCGGGCAGCGCTGCTCGGCCCTGCGCTGCCTCTATGTGCAGGAGGACATCGCCCCGCATGTGATCCCGATGATTCAGGGCGCGATGGACGAGCTGGTGGTGGGCGACCCCTGGGATCTGGCAACCGATGTCGGCCCGGTGATCGACACGGGCGCGCGCGACGATATCGCGGGCTATGTCGCCGCCAACGGCAACCGCGTGATCCACAAGCTGGACGTGCCCGCGCGCGGCACCTTCATCCCGCCCACCATGCTTCGCGTCGATGGCATCGCCGATCTGGAACACGAGATCTTCGGCCCCGTCCTGCATGTCGCGACCTTCCGGGGCGACAGGCTGGACCAGGTGGTGGCCGACATCAACGCCCGCGGCTTCGGCCTGACCTTCGGGCTGCACACCCGCATCGACTCGCGTGTGCAGGAAATCAGCGACGCCATCCATGTCGGCAACATCTATGTGAACCGCAACCAGATCGGCGCGGTGGTGGGGTCGCAACCCTTCGGCGGCGAGGGCCTGTCGGGCACCGGACCCAAGGCGGGCGGCCCGCGCTATGTGCCGCGCTTCTTCGCGCCGGAGGCACCAGAAGCGTCAGGCACCTGGCAGGGTCAGGCCGACGAAGGCCGCATCCGCGCCCGGCTTGCCGCCCATGTATCGCGCAAGATCGACGAACGCCTGATGCCCGGCCCCACCGGGGAACTGAACCGCCTGACCGCCCATACCCGCCCGCCGGTCCTCTGCCTCGGTCCTGGTGCCGAAACGGTGGCAGCCCAGGTCGCCGCTGTAAGAGCCCTTGGCGGTGACGCGGTGGGCGCAGACGGCCCCCTGGCGCCCGAGACGCTGACCCGCCTGCCCGCCATGGCCGCCGTCCTGTGGTGGGGCGACGAGGCGCAGGGCCGCGCCTATGCCCGGGCGCTTGCCGCGCGTGACGGAGAGATCGTGCAGCTTGTCACGGGCCTGCCCGACCTGGCCCATGTCGCCCATGAACGCCACCTTTGCGTGGACACCACCGCCGCAGGCGGCAACGCGGCGCTGCTGGCGGGGTAAGAGGAAGGGCCGCCTTGCCCTTTCGCAGCCCCGCGCCATCCGGCAGGCGTCGCCAAGATGCACCGGCGCAGGCTGCCCGGCTTGGCCGCGATCATGGCTCGGGCGCCGCCATCGCCTGGGCCTTTTTCGTTGCGGCCTCAAGCGCGCTGCGGATGGCGGCGGAAAACCCGCCCGCTTCCGCCGCATCCAGGCCTGCGGCAGTGGTGCCGCGATAATCGCGATAGGCGGCAAGAAGCGCGGGCGCGTCGGCGATGCGGCCCGCCAGCATGGCGGCGCCCCCGCAAACGGCGGCCTCGGTCGCGCGCCAGGCGATGGCCTCGGGCACGCCCCGGTCGGTCATGAAGCGGGCCATGGCCACGGCCATCAGGGCAGGATAGGCCGCACCCGATCCGGGCAGCGCGGTCATCAGGTCGATCTGGGCCTCCTCGGCGATCTCGTCCGACGTGCCGATGGCCGACAGGATCGCCGTCACCGTCCGGCGATCCTCATCCGTGACGCCGCCGTCGGCCCACCAGGGCGAATACGAGGCGCCGATCCCGGCCGCGGCATTGGGCATGGCGCGGACGATGCGGCCGCCGCAGGATGCCAGCCGATCCGCGCCCACCCCGGCCATGAAGGACAGGACCAGCCTGCCTTCGGCGCGCAGGCTCAAGGCGGGCCAGTCCTCCGGCCTGACCGAAACGACAATGACATCCGACAGCGCGGCCAGTTCCGCGCCGTCCCGCGCCCACCTGACCCTGTGCCCGTGATAATCGCCCCGTGCCCCGCTGCGATTGGCAAGGACCAGATCGCCGGGCGAGACGATCCCCAGCGACAGCAGACGGCCCCCCAGGGCCGATCCCAGCCAGCCTGTCGCGCCGATGATGCCCAGACGCATGTCCCCGCTCCCCTCCCCATATGACCGCCGCAAGGCTCCTTGCTGCATGGGAAAGCGTGCTGCCCCCACCCGTCACGCCTGCCGACGGCGGATCCCGGCATTGAAGCGGGCGATTTCTCGCGCCTCCGCCTCTCGCCCCGAATAGATCTTCACATACAGGGGAATGCGCTGAAGGCGCGTCTCGATGTCTTCGCTGGTCTGCATGGAGATATAGCCGATCTGGACCAGATAGATGGTCCTTGCCCGGACATCGGCCTCGGCCGGGTCATGCCCCCAGCGCGCCATCATCCCGCGCAAGGCGCGAAGCCGCGCGTCGTCGGCGGCCCGTACGCGGGACGCGACCCCTTCATCCTGCAAGGCCCAGCTGCGCACGGCGAATTCCAGGCGCGCGTCAAAGACATCGGCCGACAGAAAGCAGGCCAGCACGTTCAGCATCGCCTCGGACAGGCTTTCGGCATAGTGGGTGGTCGCATCCACCAGCGGCCGGGTAGTGCGCGCCTCCCAGCCGTCGATCAGCGCGGCCAGCAGCGCCTCGCGATCCTCGAAGAACCAATAGAAGCTGGTGCGCGACAGCTTCAGCCGCTTGGCCAGCGGCAGGATCTTGACCGCGTCGATGCCGCCCTCGATCAGCGCCTGATAGCCGGCCTCAAGCCAGCCTTCACGCGATCCGCGCCATCCGCTTTCCGGTGCTTCAACCTGATCCATGGCCTTGTCGATAAGCAATCCTGTCCTGCCCGGCAAGCTGAATGTGCAATTCTGGATGCATTACGTTCACTGATGGCTTCATAATTGACATATGTGAACATTCCGACAAATATCCCGCCAGCACATCTTCCACCCCATGCAGGCAGGCCATGTCGAACGATCCCCTCCTCCAGCCCTTCCAGCTCAGGCACCTGACGCTGCGCAACCGGATCATGATCACCAGCCACGAACCGGCCTACCCCGAGGACGGGATGCCCAAGGACCGCTACCGCGCCTATCATGTGGAACGCGCCAAGGCGGGCGTGGCGCTGACCATGACGGCGGGGTCGGCATCCGTGTCGCGCGACAGCCCGCCGGTCTTCAACAACATCCTGGCCTGGAAGGACGAGGTGGTGGGCTGGATGCGCCAGCTTGCCGACGAATGCCACGACCACGGCTGCGCGGTGATGATCCAGCTGACGCATCTGGGCCGGCGCACCCGCTGGGACAAGGCCGACTGGCTGCCGGTCGTCTCGCCCAGCCACGAACGCGAGGCCGCGCACCGCTCCTTCCCGAAGAAGATGGAGGACTGGGACATTGCCCGCATCATCGGCGATTACGTCGATGCCGCCGAACGCATGAAGGCTGCGGGCCTGGATGGCCTGGAACTCCAGGCCTATGGCCACCTGATGGACCAGTTCTGGTCGCCCTTGACCAATGATCTGGACGGTCCCTATGGCGGCGATCTGGACAACCGGCTGCGCTTCACCTTCGACATCCTGCGCGGCATCCGCGAACGCTGCGGACCGGATTTCATCGTCGGCGTCCGCTATACCGGCGACGAATGCCTGCCCGGAGGCTTCGATGCGGGCGACGGCATCGCCATTTCGCAGAAGCTCAAGGACAGCGGGCTTGTCGATTTCCTGAACGTGGTGCGCGGCCATATCGACACCGACGCGGGCCTGACCGACGTGATCCCCGTGCAGGGGATGCGCAACGCTCCGCATCTGGACTTCGCGGGCCAGATCCGGGGGGCCACGAACTTCCCCACCTTCCACGCCGCCAAGATCCCCGACGTGCCGACCGCGCGCCATGCCATTGCCGCCGGTCTGGTGGACATGGTCGGCATGACCCGCGCCCATATCGCCGACCCGCATCTGGTCCGAAAGATCGTCGAGGGCCGCGAGGACGACATCCGCCCCTGTGTCGGCGCGAACTATTGCCTGGACCGCATCTACCAGGGCGGCCTCGCCTTCTGCCTGCACAATGCCGCCACGGGGCGCGAGGAGACGATGCCCCACACGATCCCGCCCGCAGCCACGAAGAAGCGCGTCACCATCGTCGGTGCCGGCCCCGCCGGCATGGAGGCCGCCCGTGTCGCGGCCGAGCGCGGCCATGCCGTAACCGTCTTCGAGGCCGCAGGCCAGCCCGGCGGCCAGATCCGCCTGACCGCGCTTCAGGAACGGCGGCGCGACATGATCTCGATCATCGCCTGGC
Organism: Paracoccus sp. SSK6; assembly: GCF_039770665.1. Taxonomy (NCBI): domain Bacteria; kingdom Pseudomonadati; phylum Pseudomonadota; class Alphaproteobacteria; order Rhodobacterales; family Paracoccaceae; genus Paracoccus; species Paracoccus sp. SSK6. The sequence continues at coordinate 112,790 of NZ_JBDPNJ010000004.1, forward strand.
GCCTGGCCATGTGCGAAAAGCACGGCGTGACCTTCCGCTTCAACACCTTCGCCGAGGCCGATGACGTGCTGGAGACCCGTCCCGACGAGGTCATCATCGCCACCGGCGGGTTGCCGCATACCGAGGTGCTGGTGGAAGGCAACGACCTTGTCGTCTCGGCCTGGGATATCCTGTCGGGCGACATGAAGCCGGGTCAGAACGTGCTGGTCTATGACGACGCGGGCGATCATGCCGCCCTGCAGGCCGCCGACCTGATCGCCGCGACGGGGGCCAGGGTGGAAATCGTCACCCCCGACCGCGCCTTCTCGCCCGAGGTGATGGGGATGAACCTGGTCCCCTACATGCGCAGCCTGCAAGTGCGCGACACCACCTTCACCGTGACCTGGCGCCTGCAATCCGTGACGCGTGACGGCAACCGGCTGCACGCCGCCTTGGGCAGCGACTATGGCGCCATGACGCGCGAGCGGATCGTCGATCAGGTGGTCGTCAACCACGGCACAAGGCCGCTGGACGAGCTTTACTTTGATCTGAAGCCGCTTTCCTCGAACAGGGGCGAGGTCGATTACGAGGCGCTGACCACCGGCGGGCTGCAAGAGGTGCGGACCAACCCGCAAGGCAGCTTCCGCCTGTTCCGCATCGGCGACGCGGTGGCGGCGCGCAACACCCACGCCGCGATCTATGACGCGCTGCGGCTGGTGAAGGATTTATAGAGGCGACAAGTGAAGGGAGATGGTGCCCGGAGACGGATTTGAACCGCCGACACGCGGATTTTCAATCCGCTGCTCTACCAACTGAGCTATCCGGGCAACCTGTCGCACCGTTCGGCGCGTGGCGTGACGCGGTGTTTACGGGCGCTTGTCGCCACTGTCCAGTCCCCCGCCAAGGTTTTTTTCATCCGCGTCCGACGCCACGTCGTCAAGCGGCTGGCCAGGGATGACATAGGCGCCGCGCAGCCAGCGGCCCAGGTCGATATCGGCGCAGCGCTTCGAACAGAACGGGCGGTATTCCGGCACGCTGGCCTTGTTGCAGATCGGGCAGGCCATCACGCATCCTCTTTCGCAAGCCGCGACAGGGGAACCCGGTCGCGTTTGCGGTTGATCTCGTAAAGGCCCATGGTGGTCCAGCCGATCAGGGATGTTTCCGCGCTTTCGCCCTTGAAGGCGGCGCGCAGCACCTGGTCCAGGGTGGCCCGGTCGCGCTTGGGCACGGGCGCGAAATCCACGACCACTTGCCCGCCAAGCCCGCGCAGGCGCAACTGGCGCGGCAGGTCGCGGGCAAGGGCGATGTTGGCCTTCAGCGCGGCGGCTGGGCTGGTATCGTTGCCGGTGTTCACGTCGATGGCGACCAGGGCGCGGGTCGGCTCGATCACCGCATGGGCGCCGCCGGGCAGCGGGATGTCGGGCGAAAGAAGCGCATCGACGGCTTCCAGCACACCGCAGCGGGCAAAGCTGTCCTCGCCCTCCTCGACCGCGTCGGGTTCGGGATCCGCCCATTCCATCCAGGCCTGTTCGTGCGGGGATGCCGCGCCCAACAGCAGTTCGGGCTGCCCTACCTGCTCGGCCAGGATCCGGGCGGAGAGATCCAGAAGCCCACGCAGTTCATCGGCAATGTCGTCGGCAGGGGCCAGTTCGGCCAGGCTGCGGAAGATGATGCCGGTGCCTTCAGGCGGTGAGGCGTCTGCCCCCAAGGCCTCCAGTTCGGCGCGCGTTTCCTCATCCCGGATGCGGCGCGAGACGTTGATGCCCGGCGCGCCCGGCGTCACCAGCACATGGCGGCCCCGGAACAGGATGCGAGAGGTCAGCGGAATGGCCTTGCCCTCATCCGCGACGCCGGTGACCTGTACCAGCAGGGGCTGGCCCTCGCCAAGGCCCGAGCGGTCGCGCAGATAGCCCCGCTGGCAGTCCGGCAGGCGGACGAAGACGCCGCCCTGCCCCTTCATCAGCCGTTCGACCACGCCCCGGCAGATGTCGCCGGGCACCAGGGAGGCAAGGTCGCTGGCATCGACCAGCAGGTCGGTCAGGCGGCCGTCTTCCAGAAGCGCGGCGGCCTCGGCCCCGAACAGTTGGCCCAGAACGACCTGGCGTCCCTTCATGGCGTGGTTTCCTTCATGATGATGCCGCTTGCCGCCAGCATCGCGGCGGTCTCGGACAGGGGCAGGCCCACGACCGACGAAAACGATCCCTGGATCCAGGGGATGAATGCCGCCGCAGCGCCCTGGATGGCATAACCGCCGGCCTTGCCCTGCCAGTCGCCGATGTTCAGATAGGCTTCCAGTTCGGCCGCGGCGATGGGCCGCATCCGCACGGTGGTTTCCACCAGCCGCTCGCGCGTTTTGCCTGCGTGGCGGATGGCCACGGCGGTCAGCACGCGGTGGCGGCGGCCGGACATGAGGCGCATGAACTCGGCCGCCTCGGCGCGCGAGGCGGGCTTGCCCAGGATGCGCCGGCCGACCGCCACGGTGGTGTCGGCGCAAAGCAGGACATCATCGGGGGCAAGGTCGAAGGCGGCGGCCTTGGCCAGGGCGATGCGGCGGACATAGTCGCGCGCACCCTCGCCTTTCAGCGGGGTTTCGTCGATGTCAGCCTGGCGGACGTCATCGGGGACGATGCCGATCTGGGCCAGAAGCTCCAGCCGGCGCGGACTGGCCGAGCCGAGGATGAGGCGCGGGCCGGGCCGCGGCATGGGCGCGGTCACAACGGCGCCCACATCACTTGAAGCGGTAATTGATCCGTCCCTTGGTCAGATCATAGGTGTTCATTTCCACCTGAACCTTGTCGCCGGCAAGGACGCGGATGCGGTTCTTGCGCATCTTTCCTGCCATATGCGCGATGATCTCATGGCCGTTTTCCAGCTCGACCTTGAACGTCGCATTAGGCAGGAGTTCCTTCACGACGCCAGGAAATTCGAGCATTTCTTCCTTGGCCATGACTACTCCATTCTGATCGCCCCGCCTGATTCGGGACGGGGGTTAGATGCGACCGGAAGCCCCGGATTTCAAGTGTAAAGAATGATTCACGCGCCTGGGGCCAGTTGGACCGGCGCTTTGTCCCCCGCCGACTGCGGGTCGGCCGCGGCGCGGAACGGATCCTTGTCCGACAGATCGGCGGGCGGCAGGATGGGGGTGGCGGCGACCGGAACGGTCGGCCGTTCGGCGGCGGGCCGGGAGGGATCGTGCAGGCGCAGCGCATGGCAGCCTTCGGATTCGCCCAGCTTGCCGGTGGCCAGCAACTGCCCGTCGCGCGTTTCCAGCCGCGCCTCGGCCAGGGTGACGCGCGGCAGGGGCAGCAGCTTGCCGGGGACCAGGGCGCGCAATTCGCCGAGCGTCACCGTGCGGCGGCAGAGGACGCCCACAACCTCGACCGGGGCGGCGGTCATCGCATGGGCCAGCGTGGCGCAGTTGGCGGTGGCCGGCGCTGGCGCGGGCAGCGCGCGTCCTGCATCCGCCATGCGCGTCTCGGCCCTGTGCGGCAGGGCGATCAGGATCGTGCCGTCGCGCGTCTCGGCCCCGCCGAAGCGCAGATCAAGCGACAGGCTGCGATAGGGCCGATCCTCCAGCATCAGGACCAGGGGGCGGGGGTCGTCCAGATGGGTGGCATAGCGATAGCCGCTGACCGGGCCGAAGCCTTCGACCGCCGCCATCTCGGTCCCCAGTTCCGTCATCAGCGCATTGACGAAATCGACGCAGATCGCGGCATCGCTGCGGGTCAGGCGGCGGCGTTCGGCCGGGCGCGCGGTGACGCGGCCCAGGGCCTGCACCTCGATCAGCGCGGTCACGGTGTCGAAGGACATGGCCATCATGCCGATCTGGTCGCCCGGTCCCTGCAGGACCACCAGCAGCGACTGGTCGGGCAGCAGTTCGGGCAGTTCGGCCAGCGTGGCGGCGCCAAACCTGATGTCGATGGGAAGCACGGGCAGGCGGTACAGCCGTTCGGCGGCGCGGCCGACCGCGTTGGCTGCGGCCCGCGCAGGCGACAAGGGCTGCGGCTGCGGCAGCCGCGCGGGCTTGTCCGCACCGCCCTGGGCGCGCGCCTGCAAAAGCGCCCACAGTCGTCCCGCCTGTCCCCGTTGCGCCATGACAAACCCCGAATCGCCCGTTCCCTGCCCCGCACCCTGGCAGCAAGCGGTTGACAAAGCGTTTACGCGCGCTGCAGCCCCGCATTGACCGGGACCGGCGGGCGGCGCGGCAGCACGATGCGGAAGGCCGCGCCCCCCTGGCCGGGCAGATAGGTGATTTCCCCGCCCAGGTTTGCCATGATCTCGCGGCAGATCGCCAGGCCCAGGCCCGCGCCCCCTGCCCGCGCGGGATCGTTCAGGCGGGCGAATTTCTCAAAGATCAGCGCCTGGCGTGCGGCCTCGATCCCCGATCCGTTGTCGATGATGTCGATCTGCGCCGCCCCGCGCAGGCTGCGCCGGACGCGGATCGTCAGCAGCGGCGGTTCGGCGTCGCAATATTTGCGGGCATTGCTGATGACATTGATCAGCACCTGCAGCAGCCGGTCGGCATCGGTGACGATGGCCACATATTCGGACAGCGGTTCCCGATCCACGCGAAAGACGCGTTCAGGCCGCGTGGCCGAGGCTGCGGACAGCGCGCGGTCGATCAGGTCGTGCAGGTTGGCGGGCGTGATCGACAGTTGCGCCTGCCCGCTTTCCAGCACCGACAGATCCAGCAGGTCGTCCAGCAGCCGGGTCAGGCGCCCGGCCTCATCGTAGATGATCTTGGCGAAGCGGTCGCGGTCGGCAGGGGGCAAATCGGGCATGCGCAGGATTTCCGAGAATGCCCGGACCGAGGTCATGGGTGTGCGCAATTCATGGCTGATCTGGCCCAGGAAGGCGTCCTTCTGGACCGACAGCGCGGTCAGCTTGTCATTCGCTTCCCGCAACTGCCGCGCGGTGCGCGCCAGTTCGGCGGTGGCGTTTTCCAGGCGCTGCGTTTCCTCCTTGGCGCGCCGCGCCTCGGTCGCGACCTGCATCAGGTCGGACACGGTCAGTTCCGCGCCCCCCGCCACGCTGTCGATCATCGCGTGCGCCGTGGCCGCCCCGATGGAGCCCGCCAGCCGCCGTTCCAGCCGGGTCAGAAAGCGCGGCGTGAGGTCGGGCAGATAGCCGGACTTGCCCTGGAATGCGGCCTCGGCCTGGAAGAAGCGCAGCGCGTCCTCGGCCCCCCAGACGCGGCGGGCCATGACCAGCAGGGGCTCGGCCTCGCCCCCGCTGCGCGCCATGCGGCTGTGGCGGACCGGATCGACGGCGCTGACGAAGGACAGGCCCTGCAGGCGCTCGACCGGATCGGGCATCCCGAAGATCGACAAGCCGATGAAGGCCAGCGTGTTGACCGTCAGCGACAGGAAGATGGCGAAGGCCAGCGGATCGGCGTTGCCGGGCACGGGCGGCGTCCCGATCCCGACCGAGGGCAGGAAGATCATCGCCAGCCACAGCAGGAATCCGCAGCCCACCCCGGCATAGGCGCCCTGCCGGTTCGCGCCCCGCCACAAAAGCCCGCCGATCATCGCGGGCAGCACCTGCGCCATGCCGGTGAAGGCCACCAGCCCCATCGAGGCAAGCGCCGTCGTCCCCCCGGTCGCCCGGTAATACACCCAGCCCACGGCCATCACCGACAGGATCGCCAGCCGCCGGGCGTTCAGCACGAAGCCGCGCAGATCCTCGGGGTCGTCCCCTTGCGGCTTGCGGCGCAGGCCCAGCCACAAGGGCACCAGCCAGTGGTTGGAAATCATCGTGGACAGCGCGATGGTGCAGACCACCACCATCGACGTGGCCGCCGAAAAGCCGCCCAGGAAGACCAGGAAGGCCAGCCAGTTCTGCCCCGACGCGGCGGGCAGCGTCAGCACATACAGGTCGGGATTGGCGTCGGTGGGCAGAAGCTGCTGGCCCATGATCGCGATGGGCAGCACGAACAGCGACATGGCGAACAGATAAGCCGGAAAGGCCCAGCCTGCCGTGGCAAGGCGGTCCTCGTCCGCGGCCTCGACCACCAGCACCTGGAACATGCGCGGCAGGCCGATGACGGCCGCGCCCGACACGATGATCAGCGCGGTCCAGCGGTCGGGACGCAGGATCCAGCCCGGATCACCCGCGCGCTGCGCGATGCGCGCCAGCATGTCGCCGGGACCGTCCGCCAGTCCCCAGACCACGAAGACGCCAAGCGCCAGAAAGGCCAGCAGCTTGACGATGGCCTCCAGCGCGATGGCGGTGACGACGCCGTGGTGGCGTTCGTCGGCGGCCAGGTTGCGGGTGCCGAAGACGATGGTGAACAGCGCCAGCCCCGCCGCCACCCACAGCGCCGTGCCCCCGCCCCCGGCCATGGGCCCGGTCATGGGCCCGGTCATGGAAATATCGGTCAGGCTGTCGGTCGCGAAGACCTCGAAGGACAGGCTGACCGATTGCAGTTGCAGCGCGACATAGGGGGTGGCCGCGATCACCGCGATCAGCGTGACGATGGCGGCCAGCCGGTTCGACTTGCCGAAGCGCGCCGAGATGAGGTCCGCGATCGAGGTGACGTGGTGCATCCGCGCCACCCGCACCAGGCGGCGCAGCCCCCACCAGGCGCCGGTGAAAACGACCGTCGGCCCCAGATAGATCGTGGCGAATTCCAGCCCCGAGCGGCTGGCGTAACCCACCGCGCCATAGAACGTCCAGGCCGAGCAATAGACCGACAGCGACAGCGTATAGACCGCCGGATGATCCAGCCAGCGCACGCGCCCGCGCGACGCCGCCCGGTCGGCGGCGAAGGCCACGCCGAACATCAGCGCGACATAGGCAAGGCAGCCCGCGACAAGCGCCTCAAAGGGCATGGTCGTCGTCCTGCGCGATGGCCTGGCTGGCTCGCAGGGTCGCGGCGTCGGCGCGGCGCAGGGCGCGGTGCAGCGCCCAGATGGCCCCGATCAGCGCGGCCCAGATGCCGAACATCCAGACGGTGCCCGCGGCAAAGCTGACCTGCGCGGGCATCCACCAGACCGGCACCAGGATCAGCCCCGCCGCCAGCACCGGCAGCACGCGCGCCGCGTCGCCCAGCCGCCTGCGGCGGAACGAGGCGCGTTCAAGGAACAGCGGCCGGTCGGGCATGGCCTGTCAGTTCAGCATCCGGCGCACCACCGCGCGCAGTTCGTCATTGGCAAAGGGCTTGGCCAGCACCGCATCGGCCTGAGGCAGTTGCAAGGATGCCTGCCCGCGCGCGGTCAGCATCAAGACCGGCGTGGCCGCAAGGCTGGCATCATGATCGCCCCGCAGTTCCGCCAGGATCTCGGTCCCCGAGCGATGCGGCAGCATCACGTCCAGGATCACCAGGCGCGGCTTGGCCCCGCGGATCGCCTCGATCCCGCCCAACCCGTCGCCGTGAAGCGCCACCTGCCAACCCTCGCGGGTCAGGATGAAGCGTACGGCCTCGGCAATGTTCGGTTCGTCCTCGATCATCAGGATGTCGAGCATACCGCCGGGGCCCCCTCTCCCTTTGGGCATTTGATCCGATAATGGGTGGCGGGGCGGCGGCTGTCAAAGCCTGTCTTCAGGCGGTGGCCAGGATCGACGGTTCGCGCCGGGCCACGCATTCGGCGCGCGGGCAGATGCGGCAGGCAGGACCGATCAGCAGGTCCGGGCGGGCGGGCGATCCGGGTTCCTCGGGCAGGATCAGCATCTGCGCGCGGGTCAGGACCGGGCCGCCCGTGCCCAGCGGCTGGTGGCGGGTCGCCAGCGACAGGGTGCGGAAGCGGCGGCCCGACGGCGCCTCAACCAGCCTGGCAATCGCCGTCTGGGGGGCGGCGAGCGCCTGGAACAGCGGCCACAGGGGGCAGGCATCGCCGGGCCGGGGCAGCGGAAAGCCGGGCGCGGGGCGGCGCAGCGTCAGCGCCCCCGATCCGTCGCAGACCAGCAGCCCGGCGGCTTCGAAGCCCGTGGGCTTCAGCACCGCCAGCCGCCGCATCACCAGATCCAGCGGGGCGCGCAGCCGGTCCGCCATGCGCAGCGGGTCGGGATCCTCGGCCACGGCCTCGGCCAGGGCGATGTCGGGCAGGGCCGCGCGCTCCTCCTCCATCCGCTGCCGATGGGCCCGCGCCATGGCCCGCGCGGCGTCCGAGGCCAGGTCGCCCGCCTCCTCCACCGGCGGCGCACCGGCGGCAAGCCAGGCCTCGACCTCCTCCTGCGGGGTATAGATCGCGCCCTGCGTGTCGAAGCTGTCCAGATAGGCGACAAGCGCCTGCGCGGTGGATGACAGGCGCAGGCTGTCCGCGTCCAGGTTCGCATGGAACCGTTCGCGCCAGTCAGGCGGGATCTCGCCCCCCTCGGCCAGGATGGATGCGGTAGAGCGGACCGAGGTGACCGCCGACAGAACCTCGTGCAGCGTGGTCAACAGATAGGGATCCTGCGTCATCCGGTCGGACAGCGTGACAAGCTGGCGTTCCAGCGCATCGGCCCGGCGCGCGGTGGCGATCAGCGCCGACGACCAGCCGGGAAAACGGGCCAGCAGTTCGGGCGCCTGGTCCAGTTCGGGGGCCACATCATCGGGCAGGCGCACCGCGGCCTCTCGCAACGCGGCGATCTGGGCTTCCTCGCGCCCCTCGGCCAGTTCGGCGGCAGATACCTCAAGCGCGGCGGCAAGGCGGCTGACCAGGTGGTCGCCCACTGGACGGCGGTTGTGTTCGATCAGGTTCAGATAGGCGGCCGAGATCCCCGCCGCCCGCGCCACATCCGCCTGCCGCCGCGACAGCGCCAGGCGGCGTTCGCGGATGCGGGTTCCGGTGAGGATGCGGCTGCCACCACGCTGCTTCATGGTCCGATCAAAGCCCGGCGGCGCGGATCGCGCAAGCGGCAACGATATCTTAGGCTTTCTGCGCCAGGGTGCGTCCATGACCCCGACTCACCCTGCCCCCTTCCCCCCGATCACGGCCCTTGCCTGGGCCGCTTTGCAAAGGCTAGTGCAGCTTTTGCAAATGGGGGGACTCATCATGGCCACGCAGAAGATCTATGCAGGCACCTCGCTGCGCGAAACGCGCGGGCGCAGCGGATTGACGCAAAAGCGGTTCGCCGACCGGCTGGGGGTCTCGCTGCCCTATCTGTCGCAGATGGAAAATAACCACCGCCCGATCTCGGTCGGCGTGCTGCTGCGGCTGGCGCAGGAATTCGGGGTTGATCTGTCCACGCTGGCGGCGGGCGACGCCGAACGCATGGTCATCGACATGCAGGAGGCCCTGGCCGATCCCCTGTTCGACGCCGCCCCGCCGCTTGCCGACCTGCGCCTGGCCGCGACCAACGCGCCGGTGCTGGCGCGGGCCTTCCTGGACCTCTACCGCGCCCACCGCCAGGGGCAGGAACGGCTGGCCGCCCTGGACGAGGCCATCGGCGCTTCCGGCCAGAACGCGCTGTCCACCCCGTGGGAGGAGGTGCGCGACTTCTTCCATTACTGCGACAACTATATCGACGCCGTGGACCGCGCGGCGGAACGCTTCGCCTGCCCGGCGGGCCAGCGGCTGGATCCGTGGGACGCGGGTGTCGCTGCGCTGGCGCAGCGCGGCATCCGCGTGACGCGCACGGAACTGCCCGCCAATTCCGTCTTCCGCCGGATGGGGACCGAGGTTCACATCAACGCCGCCGCCGAACGCCCGACGCAGATCTTCCAGTTGCTGCACCTTGTGGCCCTGGAACGACAGGCGGACCTGCTGGACGCCACGCTGGATCTGGCACGCTTCCGCAGCCAGACGGCGCGGGACGTGGCGCGCGTGGGCCTTGCCAACTATTTCGCGGGCGCGGCGCTGATGCCCTATCGCGCCTTCCTGTCGGCGGCGCAGGCCGAACGCCACGACCTGGAACGGCTGTCGCATCTGTTCGGCGCATCGCTGGAACAGGTGGCGCACCGGCTGTCCACCCTACAGCGGCCCGGCGCCAAGGGCGTGCCCTTCTTCTTCGTCCGCGTGGACCAGGCGGGCACCATCACCAAGCGCCATTCCGCGACCCGCCTGCAATTCGCCCGCTTCGGCGGCGCCTGCCCCCTCTGGAACGTCCACCAGGCGTTCGAGCAGCCGGGCCGCTTCCTGCGCCAGCTGGCCGAAACCCCGGACGGGGTGCGATACCTGCTGATGTCGCGCGACGTGTCCAAGCACGCGGGCGCCTTCAACGCCCCCGTCCGCCGCTTCGCCATCGGCCTGGGCTGCGAGGTCGCCCATGCCGCCAGTGTCGTCTACGCCGACGGCCTGGATCTGACCAAGCCCCGCGCCTTCGAACCCATCGGGATTTCCTGCCGGATCTGCCCCCGGCCCGATTGCCACCAGCGGTCGGTGCCGCCGATCGACCGCCCCCTGCACATTCCGATGGACCGCGACGGACCCCTTCCTTATGAAATTTCCTGAAGCTCACCCCCATATCTTGATTGCATCGGCGGATTTTCGCCCGTCAAGGCAGGCTTCCGCGCATCAAGGGAACCGGGACGCCTGCCCCTGTTGCCAGGAAGGCACACATGCGGTTTACCCGCTGCGAACTGGAACCAGATCGCCCGACTCAACCTGGGCGCGACGTCGGGGGACATGAATTTGCCGCATGTGACGAACCGCCTGAATGCCTCGCTCGAACGGATCCTGCCCGAGAAACGCCTGTTCCTGCGCTCCGACGACGACACCCGCTTTGTCCGCCTGCGTCCCCTGACCCAGCTGGCCGCCCTCGGCGGCATCACCCTGGCCTTCGGCTGGACGCTGGTCGCAAGCTCCATTCTGGCCATCGACGCGATGGGCGCGGGATCGTCCCGCGACGGGATCATCAGTACCCAGGCCGCGTTCGAGCAGCGCCTGACCCAGTTGTCCCAGGAACGCGACGCCCGCGCGGCCGAGGCACTGGCCGCGCAAAGCCGCTTCACCGCCGCGTTGGAGCAGGTATCGCAGATGCAGTCGCAACTGCTGTCCTCCGAGGAACAGCGCCGCGAATTGCAGGCCGGTCTGGACGTGGTCCAATCCTCGCTGCGCGATGCCTTGGCCGAAGGAAAGGGCGGGCAGCAGGCCCTGGCCGACGCGACCGGCACCGATGCCGCGACCGATCCCGCCCGCCGCGCGGAGGTGACCGCGGCCCTGGATATCCTGACCGGCGAGTTGCGCCAGGCCGCCGACGAACGCGCCACCGCCATGCAGGAGGCCGAGGAGGCCCGGCACGCCGTCCAGGAACTGTCGGTCGAGCGCGAGCAGATCCTGGCGCGCAACGACGAAATCCTGACCCAGCTTGAAGACGCCGTCACCGTCTCGGTCGAGCCGCTGGACCAGGTCTTCCGGTCCGTGGGCATGAACCCCGACGACGTGCTGGCGACGATCCGCGAGGGCTATTCCGGCCAGGGCGGGCCGCTGACGCCCATGGGCCGCTCCACGCGCGGCGATGCGGCACTGACCAACAGCGAGACGAAGGCCAACCAGATCATCGTCACGCTGGACCAGATGAACACCTATCGCATCGCCATGGAAAAGCTGCCGCTGGCGATGCCGGTGAAGCAGTCCTTCCGCTATACTTCGGGCTTCGGGCGCCGCTGGGGTCGTGCGCATGAGGGCGTGGACATGGCCGCGCCGGTCGGCACGCCGGTCCATGCGACGGGCGACGGTATCGTGATCCATGCGGGCCGTCAGGGCGCCTATGGCAACCTCATTAAGATCCAGCATGAACTGGGGGTCGAGACCCGCTTCGGGCACCTGTCGCGGATCAACGTGAAGGTCGGCCAAAGGGTGTCGCAAGGCGAACTGATCGGTGCTATGGGCAATACCGGACGCTCGACCGGGCCGCACCTGCATTATGAGGTGCGGATGAAGGGTCGGGCCGTTGACCCGATGAGCTTCATCAAGGCTGCAAGCAATGTTCAGTAAGACCCGCGTGACCGAAAAACCGCAGACGCCCCCCGCCTCGGGCGCCGCGACCAGCAACCCCGACGCGCCCGCCGCCCCCAGCCATGACCGGGCCGAAGCCCCGGTGACGGCGCCCGCGCGCCGCACGGCGCCGTCGGTCCTGTCGTCCGACCTGACGGTGGTGGGCAATATCCGCACCGAAGGCGACATCCAGATCGAGGGCACCGTCGAGGGCGACATCCGCGCCCATCAACTGGTGATCGGCGAAAGCGCCACCATCCGTGGAGAGATCGTAGGCGACGAGGTCGTGGTGAATGGTCGCGTGGTGGGCCGCGTGCGGGGCCTGAAAGTGCGCCTGACCGCCACGGCACGGGTGGAAGGCGACATCATCCACAAGACCATCGCCATCGAATCTGGCGCGCATTTCGAAGGCTCGGTCCAGCGGCAGGAAGACCCCCTCGCCAACGGCCCGACCAAGAAGCTGGCGCCCCCCGCATCGGAATAAGCATACGGCATGACCGAACGGCCCGCCCTTGCGCGGGCCTTTTGCATGGCTGCGCCCGACTTTCGCCCGTCGCCGCATAAAGCATCTGGCAATCGGGCAAAATCAAGGCCCGCCACATGGTCTAGCCTGTGCCGGTCACAGCAGGGGGAGAATGCATGAAACTTGTACGCTATGGCGAAAAGGGCGCCGAAAAGCCGGGGCTTCTGGACGGCGACGGCCGGGTGCGCGACCTGTCGGGCCATGTCGCCGACATCGACGGCGCCTGCCTGACCCGCGCGGGGATTGCGGCGCTGCAGGCGCTTGACCCGGCCTCGCTGCCGCTGGTCGAGGGCACGCCGCAGCAGGATCTGCGCCTTGGCGCCTGCGTGGGCGGCGTGGGCAAGTTCCTGGCGGTCGGGCTGAACTATGCCGACCATGCCGCCGAGGCCGGGATGGACGTGCCCACCGAGCCGATCCTGTTCACTAAATGGACAAGCTGCATCGCCGGGCCCGACGACGACCTGCACCTACCGGAAGGATCGACGGCGACCGATTGGGAGGTCGAGCTGGGCATCGTCATCGGCGATGGGGGGCGCGACATTCTGATGGACCGGGCCGCGGACCATATCGCGGGCTATTGCGTCATCAACGACATCAGCGAACGCGACTGGCAGTTGCGGCGCGGCGGCACCTGGGACAAGGGTAAGGGCCATGACGGCTTCGGCCCCATCGGGCCCTGGCTGGTCACGGCCGATGACATCCCCGACCCCCGCGCGCTGCGCCTGTGGCTGGAGGTGGACGGCCACCGCCATCAGGACGGCACCACCGCGACGATGGTCTTCGGGCCCGAGGAGATCGTATCCTACACCTCCCGCTTCACCACGCTGCAACCGGGGGACGTGATCGCCACCGGCACGCCGCCGGGCGTCGGCATGGGGCAAAAGCCGCCCGTCTATCTGAAGCGCGGGCAGGTCATGCGGCTGGGTATCGACGGTTTGGGCCAGCAGCGGCAGAAGGTGATCTGACATGGAAAAGGCGCGATCCATCATCATCACCGGCGCGGGCAGCGGCATCGGGCGGGCCACCGCGCGCCGCTTCCTGGCGGCGGGCTGGCGGGTCGCGCTTCTGGGCCGCAAGGCGGATGCGCTGCGGGAAACCGCAGGCGGCGCCCCGGCGCTGATCCTGCCCTGCGACGTGACGGATGAATCCCCCGTGGACGCAGCCTTCGACCGCTGCCACGCAGAATGGGGGCGGCTGGACGTGCTGTTCAACAATGCCGGGCGCGGCGCGGATCCGGCCACGCCCGACACCATGGACCCCGGCACCTTCCGCGACGTGGTCGCGGTCAATGTCACGGGCATGTTCCTGTGCGCCCGCGCGGCCTTCCGGCTGATGCGCGCGCAAGACCCGCAGGGTGGGCGGATCATCAACAACGGATCCATTTCCGCCCATGCGCCGCGTCCGGGATCGGTCGCCTATACCACCTCGAAACACGCGGTGACGGGGCTGACCAAGGCGCTGTCGCTGGACGGGCGGCCCTTCGGCATCGCCTGCGGGCAGATCGACATCGGCAATGCCGCGACCGAGTTGCTGACCCAGGTCAGCACCAATGCGCCGGACGCGGAACCGCTGATGAACGTGGCGGTGGTGGCCGATGCCGTGCTGCACATGGCGGGCCTGCCCCAAGGCGCGAATGTGCAGTTCATGACCGTGATGGCCACCAACATGCCCTTCATCGGGCGGGGTTAGAGCCAATCGACATTCAGCGACACAGGAAATTCCCCACACGGGCGGGATCAGGAAACGCATGCGTTTCCCCCGTCCGCGTGTGACGGTGCCATCAGAGACGGTGCCATTCCACGACCCCGGTAGGCCGGCGCCCGCCGGGAGCGGGGCGGGCGCTGGCCAGGCCTTGGGGCCCGGCGGCTTAGATGGCACTGGCAGCGCCTGGCGAAGGCGATGGCCTTCGCCAATCGAAATGGAACGCCGGAATTGACTGTCGATCCATCCTAGCCCGCCATCACCCGGCGATAGATGTGCCAGCTTGCGTGCCCCAGCACCGGCAGCACCACCAGCAGCCCCAGGAAGCCCGGCACGATGGCCACGAACAGCCAGATCGCGATCAGCGCCGCCCAGACGGCCATGACGCCCAGGTTCTCGGCCACCGCCTGGCAGGAGGTGATGATGGCGGTGATGAAATCGACCTCGCGGTCCAGCAACAGGGGCAGGCCCACGACGGTAAAGCTGAACAGCACGGCGGCGAAACCCGCGCCGATCATCGTGCCCAGCACCAGCATGACAAGGCCCCGGCCCTGCAGCAGCACCTCGGCCGAGGTGGTGATGTGGGTCAGCGCCGACACGCCCATGAACAGCGCAAAGACCGTGTGCGCGACAAAGACCCAGAACATGAACAGCAGCAGGATCACCATCGCCATCGACGGGATCTGGCGCTGGCGCTGTTCGAAGACCACGCGCAGGATGCGGCTCGTGTCCAGGGGCTCGCCCGATTCAATCCGGCGGCTGACCTCGTAAAGCCCGACGGCGGCGAAGGGGGCGATCAGCGGGAAGCCCAGGATGAAGGGGATCAGCCACCAGTCCTGTCCCGATGCGAAGGCGACCGAGGCCAGGGCCCAGCCGCCCAGAACATAGAAGGCCGAAAAGGCCAGGCCAAAGACCGGCGCGCGGCGGAAATCGCGCCAGCCCAGGGTCAGCGCGTCGGACAGGTCCGACAGCTTGATGTGGCCGGGATCAGGCAGTTCGTCAGGCAGGGTGCGGTCGCGCGCGGGCAGGTCGGATCGGGTCAAGCATCCCTCCGGTCAAAGGTTTGGCGCGTTCAGGGGAATGCTAGCAGCCGCGCGGATCGCCGCAAGCCTTATCCGCGATAACGGCTTTCCAAGGCCTGCTGGACCGAGGGGGTCACGAATTTGGACACGTCGCCGCCAAGCCGCGCGATTTCCTTGACCAGCTTGGATGCGATGGCCTGCCGCCGGGCGTCGGCCATCATGAACACCGTCTCGATGCTGGCATCCAGCGCGCGGTTCATGCCGACCATCTGGAACTCGTATTCGAAATCGGCGACCGCGCGCAGGCCGCGCACGATCACGGATGCGCCCACGTCGCGGGCGCAGTCGATCAGCAGGTTCTCGAACGGGTGGACGACGATCTCGCCCCCGGTGCGGCTGGCGATCTGGTCGCATTCGGCCTGCACCATCGCCACCCGTTCCTCAAGATCGAACAAGGGCTTCTTGTCGCGGTTGATGGCGACGCCGATGACAAGGCGGTCCACCAGCGCCATGGCGCGCTGGATGATATCGACATGGCCCAGCGTGATCGGATCGAAAGTGCCGGGATAAAGACCGATGCGCATCAACGGCGTCCT
Organism: Paracoccus sp. SSK6; assembly: GCF_039770665.1. Lineage (NCBI taxonomy): Bacteria > Pseudomonadati > Pseudomonadota > Alphaproteobacteria > Rhodobacterales > Paracoccaceae > Paracoccus > Paracoccus sp. SSK6. The sequence continues at coordinate 128,469 of NZ_JBDPNJ010000004.1, forward strand.
TGTGCTTGCCTGCCGTGCAGGAAAAACCGATTGCTGCCGGAATTGCAAGCAATTGCGGGGCCTTCAGGCGCCCATGATCATCCCGGTCAGGGCTTCCTTCTCGGCAGCCAGTTCCTTCAGCCGCCCGCTGACCGCGTCGCCGATGGACACCACGCCCAGCATGTTGCCGTCGCCATCGACCACCGGCAGGTGACGGAAGCGGCCCTGCGTCATCCGCTCCAGGATGACCATCGCGTCGTCGCCCATGGTGCAGGTCTGGACGTTGCGGGTCATCACCTCGGCGATGGGGGTGGACAGCACGTCGGGGCCATGCGCGCCAAGCTGGCGGACGATGTCGCGTTCCGACAGGATGCCTTGGGGCTTCCTGCCGTCATCGGACACGACCACGGCGCCGATCCGCTTTTCGGACAGCATCCTTGCCGCCTCGGCCAGGGTCGCTTCAGGACGGATGGTCACGATCGTCTGCGCCTCGATCCCCGGCTTGCCCGAGGTGGATTTCATCGACAGCATCTGGTTGACAAGCATCGGGCGTCCTCCTGGGGGCTTTTGCAACCCCCATCATTTTCAGCAAATCGTCATGCGTCAAGTGCGACGAAGGCTTGGCGCGGCAAGCTGCGATTCCAGCCGCGCGACCTCGGCCCGCAGCCCTTGCGCCAGCAGGTCGGCCAGCAGCGACAAGCGCCGTGACGCGCGGTCGTCGGCATGGCGGATCAGCCAGAAGCTGCGCTTCAAGGCGATGCGGTCAGGCAGAACCAGTTCCACCCCCGGCGCGAAGGGGATGGCGAAGTCGTGGACGATCCCCACCCCCGCCCCCGCCCGGATCGCCTGCATCTGCACCGAGACCGAGTTCGACGTGATCGCCGCCGACTGCACCCCCGTTTCGGACAGGTAATCCAGTTCCCGGTCGAAGATCATGTCGGGGATATAGCCGATCATCCGGTGGCCCCGCAGATCCGACAGGTCGCGGATCGGCGGGGCGGCGCGCAGGTAATCTTCATGCGCGGCCAGGTGCAGGTGATAATCCGTCAGCCGCTGCACCGTCAGCCGTCCCGTGTCGGGAGGCGAGACAGCCACGGCCATATCGGCTTCCCGCTTGGTCAGGTTCACCACGCGCGGCAGGGCGACGATCTGGATCTCCAGCCCCGGATGGGCGGCGCACATGTCGCGCGCCACCTGCGGCAGCAGGTAATTCGCGCAACCGTCCGGCGCGCCGATGCGCAACTGGCCGGTCAGCCCGGCCTCGTGACGCAGGGCCTCGGATGCGGCATTGGCGCCTTGCTCGGCGGCCTCGGCGGGGGCGACCAGGCGCGCCCCCTCGGCCGTCAGGGCATATCCCTGCGGGGTCTTGGCGAACAGCGCGGCGCCCACAGCACTTTCCAGCCGCGCGATCCGCCGCCCGATGGTGGAGGCGTCCATGCCCAGCCTGCGCCCGGCCCCTGACAGGCTTTCCGCCCGCGCGACCGCCAGAAAGATGCGCAGATCGTCCCAATCCATGTGCAGCCTTTGCATTACTGCAAAACGTCTTTGCCACCCTTCCTCTTTATCCGGCAAATCCGCAAGGCTAGGGTTCGCGCAACCAAGGAGGATGCGATGAAAGAGATTCACCACTGGATCGACGGCAAGGAATACAAGGGCAGCTCGAGCCGTTTCAGCGATGTCTTCAACCCCGCCACGGGCGAGGTTCAGGCGAAGCTGTCGCTGGCCACCAAGGCCGAGCTTGACCACGCCGTGGAACGCGCCGCGAGTGCCCAGGTGAAATGGGGTGCCACCAACCCGCAACGCCGCGCCCGCGTGATGATGGAGTTCGTGCGCCTCATCAACCGCGACATGGACAAGATGGCCGAGGTGCTGTCCAGCGAACACGGCAAGACCTTCCCCGACGCCAAGGGCGACATCCAGCGCGGGCTGGAGGTGATCGAGTTCTGCATCGGCGCCCCCCATCTGCTGAAGGGCGAATTCACCGACAGCGCCGGCCCCGGCATCGACATGTATTCCATGCGCCAGCCGCTGGGCGTGGTCGCGGGCATCACCCCCTTCAACTTCCCCGCGATGATCCCGCTGTGGAAGATGGGCCCCGCGCTTGCCGCCGGGAACGCGATGATCCTGAAGCCTTCGGAACGCGACCCGTCGGTGCCGCTGATGCTGGCCGCGCTGCTGCAGGAAGCGGGGCTTCCCGATGGCGTGCTGCAGGTCGTCAACGGCGACAAGGACAGCGTGGACGCGATCCTGGACAACCCGACCATTCAGGCGGTGGGCTTTGTCGGATCGACCCCGATCGCGCAGTACATCTATGAACGCGCGGCGGCGACCGGCAAGCGGGCGCAGTGCTTCGGCGGCGCCAAGAACCACATGATCATCATGCCGGATGCCGATCTGGACCAAGCCGCCGACGCGCTTGTCGGCGCGGGCTATGGCGCGGCGGGCGAACGCTGCATGGCGATTTCCGTGGCCGTTCCCGTGGGCGAAAAGACCGCCGACGCGCTGATCGAACGCCTGATCCCCCGGATCGAGAAGCTGAAGGTCGGACCTTATACGGCGGGCAATGACGTGGATTACGGCCCGGTCGTGACCAAGGCCGCGAAGGAGAACATCCTGCGGCTGGTCCAGTCGGGCATCGACCAGGGCGCGGAACTGGTCTTGGATGGCCGCGACTTCAACCTGCAGGGCTATGAAAACGGCTTCTTCGTCGGCCCGCACCTCTTCGACCGCGTGACCCCCGACATGGACATCTACAAGACCGAGATCTTCGGCCCGGTCCTGTCCACCGTCCGCGCCGGATCGTATGAGGAAGCCATCGGCCTGGCGATGAGCCATGAATACGGCAACGGCACCGCGATCTATACCCGCGACGGCGACACCGCGCGCGATTTCGCCAACCGCATCAATATCGGCATGGTGGGCGTCAACGTGCCGATCCCGGTTCCGCTGGCCTATCACACCTTTGGCGGCTGGAAGAAATCGGGCTTTGGCGACCTGAACCAGCATGGTCCCGACGCCTTCCGCTTCTACACGCGGACCAAGACGGTGACGGCCCGCTGGCCGTCGGGCATCAAGGAAGGCGGGGAATTCAACTTCCGCGCCATGGACTGAAACAACGAAGGGCGGGGTCGAAACCCCGCCCTTTCTTGTCTTTCCCGCCGGTCAGACCTGCTTGCGGCGGCGCACCAGGGCGAAACCGCCAAGGCCCGCGATCAGCAGGACGCCCGCGGCAGGCAGCGGCACCGGCGCCACGTCCAGATCGTCAAAGCGCAGGTTGCCCCTGGCACGCCCGGTCCCCTCGGCGCCCAGCGACAGGTCCACGATCTTCAGGAAGTTGATATGTTCGAAGATCGCGTTGTCCGCCAGATTGGCCACATAGCCCTCGTTCACCTGGACAAGCGCCGAATCGAGCATGTCGCCCAGGGCAAAGGTCATCGACCCCTTGTCCGTCACCAGCTTGAAGGGGCTTGCCGTCGAAATGATGCTGAACCAGAGGCTCTTGAGATGGAAGGCGCCGCCATCGACCCGCTTCATCGTCGTGTCGCGAAAGGCGTTTTCGGCGCCACAGGGCTTGCTGGCCTTGTTTGCACAGGACGCCCGGAACACGCGGAGCTTGTCAAAGACAAAGCCATCCTCGACATAGTTGGTGTGGGTGCCAAGCGTGGCCTGGTCGAAATCGATGACAGCAGCCGATGCGGCAAAGGCAGGCAGGATCATCATGGCGGCAAACGCCATTTTCCGAAGTATTTTAATCGTACACTCAAATCGTTAACAACACCTGAACAATGACTTTATGAATTCGGTTGCCAAAAAGAAGCTTTTTGTTTCGGTAGCCGCAGCGTTAAGCAATTGATTTTCCCGCAACAGTTGCAAAGCCTGATTGCCCGGATGATTGCAGGCGAAAGGGCTGTTTGACTTTCATGGCAAAAACATGACTGTTGCATAAAATCCGCACCTTTCGGAAATTCGGCGCCTGGCCGCCCGGCGCTGCGCGGGCCTGCGGTGTTCATGTCACTGCGGTAGATCAGCATCAGGAAATCCATGTCCGAAGACCCCGATTTCACCCTTGGCATCGAAGAAGAATACCTGCTTGTCGATCCCGCAACGGGCGATCTTGCCCCTGCCCCCGACGTCCTGATGGCCGAATGCAAGGCGGCCCTGGGCGACGCCTTCAGCCCCGAATTCCTGCGCTGCCAGGTCGAGGTCGGAACGACGGTTTCCGCCACCATCGCGGATGCGCGCGGGCATCTGGCGCATCTGCGCCGCACGGTGGCACAGGTCGCGGGAAACCATGGGCTGGCGCCCATCTCGGCCTCGTGCCACCCGTTCGCGGACTGGCGCGAACAGCACCACACCGACAAGGACCGCTACAACCAGTTGTCGCGCGACATGGGGGCGGTGTCGCGGCGGATGCTGATCTGCGGGATGCATGTCCATGTGGGCATCGACGATCCCGCGCTGCGCATCGACCTGATGAACCAGATGACCTATTTCCTGCCGCATCTGCTGGCGCTGTCGGCATCGAGCCCGTTCTGGCAGGGCGGCGACACGGGGCTTGCGTCCTATCGCACCACCGTCTTCGGCGGGATGCCCCGGACCGGCCTTCCCCCGCAATTCGGCAGTTGGGACGATTTCGACCGATCCGTCCGCGCGCTGACCGACGTGGGGGTGATCGAGGACAGTTCCAAGATCTGGTGGGATCTGCGCCCCTCGTCCCGGTTCCCGACGCTGGAGACGCGGGTCTGCGACGCCTCGCCCCGACTGGACGACACGATCACGCTGGCCGCGCTGATCCAGGCGACAGTGCGGATGCTGTGGCGCCTGTCGCGCCGGAACCAGCGGTGGCGGCAATACGACAGCTTCCTGATCGCCGAGAACCGCTGGCGCGCCACCCGCCATGGCATGGCCGAGGGGATGATCGACTTTGGCGCGGGGCGGATCATCCCCTTCGCGGAGGCGGTCGAGGACTGGCTGGCGCTGATCGCCACGGATGCCGACGCCCTGGGCAGCCAGCCCCAGGTCGCGCGCACCCGCGACATCGTGGCCGAAGGGGGTTCCGCCGCCCGCCAGCGTGCCGTCCTGTCGCGCGCCATCGCCGCGGGCGCCACGCAGGACGAGGCGATGCGCGAACTGGTCCGGCATCTGGTGGGGGAATTCCACCGGGATCTGTGACCCGGCTTGCCAAGACGCCGCACACAGGGCAATGAAACGCATGTTCAATTCGCGATCGTCCGGGGAGGGATGAGGGCATGGACTTTGCCTTGACCGAGGAACAGGGGGCCATCGTCGATCTGGCGCGCGACTTCGGCCAGGACCGCATCGCCCCCCATGCCCGGCAGTGGGAGGCCTGTGGCACCATCCCGCGCGATCTGTGGGCAGACGTGGCGGCGCTTGGCTTTGGCGGGCTGTACGTGGCCGAGGAATACGGCGGGTCCGCCCTGTCGCGGCTGGACGGAACGCTGGTCTTCGAAGCGCTGGCGATGGCCTGCCCCTCGGTCGCGGCCTTCCTGTCGATCCACAACATGTGCGGCGGAATGATCGACAAGTTCGGCTCCGCCGATGCCAAGGCGCGCTGGCTGCCGGGCCTGTGCAGCATGGAAACGGTCTTCAGCTATGCCCTGACCGAACCCGGCAGCGGATCGGACGCAGCCAGCCTGCGCACGCGGGCCGAACGGACCGACGGCGGCTGGCGGCTGAATGGCACCAAGGCCTTCATTTCCGGCGGGGGCTATTCGGACGCCTATATCGCCATGGTCCGCACCGGGGGCGAAGGCCCCAAGGGCATCAGCGCGGTGATCGTGCCGGACGGCACCCCCGGCCTTTCGTTCGGCGCGCCCGAGGACAAGATGGGCTGGCGCGCCCAACCCACCGCGCAGGTCCAGTTCGACGACTGCGACATTCCGGCGGGCAACCTGCTGGGCCAGGAAGGGCGCGGCTTTGCCTATGCCATGGCGGGCCTGGACGGCGGGCGGCTGAACATCGCGGCGACCGCGCTTGGCGGCGCGCAGGCGGCGCTGGATGCGACGCTGGCCTATATGGGCGAACGCCGCGCCTTCGGCCAAAGCCTCGACCAGTTCCAGGCGCTGCAATTCCGCCTGGCCGAGATGGAAACGGCGCTGCAATCGGCGCGCGTCTTCCTGCGCCAGGCGGCGTGGAAGCTTGACACCGGCGCGCCCGATGCCACCAAGTTCTGCGCCATGGCCAAGCTGCACGTCACCGACCGCGCCTTCGAGGTGGCGAATGGCTGCCTGCAACTGCATGGCGGCTATGGTTATCTGGCCGATTACGGGATCGAGAAGATCGTGCGCGACCTGCGCGTCCACCAGATCCTGGAAGGCACGAACGAGATCATGCGCCTGATCGTCGCGCGCGCGATGCTGGCCGAACGGGGGTAGAATTGGACGACCTGAACATCCGCAAGACCGGCCGCGCCGGGCGCATCACCTTCACGCGGGCCCGCGCGCTGAACGCGCTGAGCCACGAGATGGCCCTGGCGATCCAGGACACGCTGGACGCCTGGCGCGACGACCCGCAGGTTGAATTGGTCATCATCGACGCCGAGGGCGAACGCGCCTTTTGCGCGGGCGGCGACATCGCGGCGGTCTATCGCGCCGGGCTTGCGGGCGATCACGCCCTGGGGCAGCGATTCTTCGCGGACGAATACCGCATGAACGCGACCATCGCCGATTATCCGAAGCCCATCGTGGCCTTCATGCAGGGCTTCGTGATGGGCGGCGGCGTGGGCGTGGGCGGTCATGCCAGCCACCGCATCGTGGGCGACACGACCCAGATCGCCATGCCCGAATCCGGCATCGGCCTGATCCCCGACGTGGGCGGCACCTGGCTTCTGTCCCGCGCGCCGGGCCGGATCGGCGAATACCTGGCGCTGACCGGCGCGCGGATGGGCGCGGGCGATGCGATCCACGCGGGCTTTGCCGACACCTATCTGCCGGAAAGCGAATGGCCCGACCTGATCGCCCGGCTGGAGGCCACGGGCAACCTGTCCCTGATCGAAGGCCAGGATCCCCCCACCGCTCCCCTGAAGACCAGCGACCTGTCGGCCTTTGCCCAGGAGACGGTGGCCGACATCATCGACGCCCTGGAACAGGCGGGAGACGCGCAGACCCTGAAGATCCTGGCAGGCAATTCGCCCCTGTCGATGGCGGCGGGTCTGGTGATGGTGCGCGCCGCGCGGAACGACGCGCGGATGCAGGAGTCGCTTGCCCGCGAATACCGCTTCACCCATCGCGCCACCGAAGCCACCGACTTCCTGGAAGGGGTGCGCGCCCAGATCATCGACAAGGACCGCAAGCCCAGATGGATGGCCGATGCCAGCCCTGACAACGTGGCGGCCCTGCTGGCGCCGCTTGGGATGCATGAACTGAACTTGGGGGAGATGGCATGAAGATCGCATTCATCGGGCTTGGCAACATGGGCGCGCCGATGGCGCTGAACCTTGCGCGCGCCGGGCACCAGGTCACGGGGTTTGATACCGCCGCGCGGCCCGAGGGCCTGACCCTGGCCGACAGCGCGGCAGCGGCGGCGTCGGATGCGGACGTGGTCATCACCATGCTGCCCAACGGGCAAATCCTGCGCGCGGTGGCCGATCAGGTGATCCCGGCCATGAAGGCCGGCGCCGTCTTCTGCGACTGCTCCACCGTCGATGTGGACAGCGCCCGCGCGGTGGCCCAGCAGGCGCAGGCGACGGGGCTGGGGGCGCTTGACGCGCCTGTCTCGGGCGGGATCGGGGGGGCGCAGGCCGGGACGCTGACCTTCATGGTGGGCGGATCGGACGATGCCTTCGCGGCGGTCCGGCCGCTGTTCGACATCATGGGCCAGAAGGCCGTCCATTGCGGCGCGTCGGGCGCGGGCCAGGCTGCCAAGATCTGCAACAACATGATCCTGGGCGTGACCATGATCGCCACCTGCGAGGCCTTCGCGCTTGCCGACAAGCTGGGCCTGGACCGCGCGAAGATGTTCGACGTGGTCTCCACCTCCTCGGGCTATAGCTGGTCCATGAACGCCTATTGCCCCGCCCCCGGCGTGGGGCCGAAATCGCCCGCCGACAACGATTACAAGCCCGGCTTCGCGGCCGAGCTGATGCTGAAGGATCTGGACCTGTCGCAGGCCGCCGCGTCCTCGGCCGGGGCGCAAACGCCGATGGGCGCCCTGGCGCAGCAGCTTTACCGCGAGTTCGTCGAGCATGAGGACGGGCGGGGCCGCGACTTTTCGGCAATGTTGCCACGCTTCGTCGAAAAAAACGGCTGAACGCGCGGGAACTTTCGCGGATCGGGGAACCCACGTCTGGACCCTTGGGTTTTCCCGGCATAACCGACAACGCCGAATGAGACGACCATGACCCTCCAGCCAGCCGTGATCGCGACCGCCCTTGCGGCCGCCATCGTGATCGCGCTTTCAGGCGATTACGACCTGCAAGCGCAAGGCACGCCCCAAGGCGAGGTCAAGGTCAAGGTGCGCAAGCTGACGCCGGGCGATGTTCTTGACGCCAAGGACGTGGATTTCATCGAACGGCCCGGCTTCTATGGCCTGGGCTCCGATCTGCGCGGCAGCCGCTATGCCATCATTGACGGTTATCTGGTCCGCGTGGACCCCGACAGCCTGCAGGTGCAGTCGGTGCTGCGCAGCAACGTCCGCTCGATCGACTGATCTTTCAGGAAAATGGTTGGAGCGGGTGATGGGAATCGAACCCACGTATTCAGCTTGGAAGGCTGCTGCTCTACCATTGAGCTACACCCGCATGGGCGGTGGTATAGACAAGGCGTGCGCGCTGCGCAACCGTCATCGACGGGTTTGAAAGAACCCCTGCAGCAGCGCCCGCGCCTGATCCGCGCCAAGCCCGTCATAAACCTGCGGGCGGTGATGGCATTGCGGATGGTCAAAGACCCGCGCGCCATGTTCCACCCCGCCCATCCGCACGTCGCTGGCCCCGTAATACAGCCGCCCGATCCGCGCGGCGGAGATGGCGGCGGCGCACATCGGGCACGGCTCCAGCGTGACCCACAGGTCATGGCCGGGCAGGCGTTCGGACGCGGCCAAGCGGCAAGCCTCGCGGATCGCCAGGATCTCGGCATGGGCCGTCGGGTCCGACAGTTCGCGCGTGCGGTTGCCCGCCGCCGCCACGACGCGCCCGTCCGGGGCCACGACCACCGCGCCCACCGGCACCTCGCCCCGAAGGGCGGCGGCCCTTGCCTCGGCCAGGGCCAGCGCCATATGTGAGGTAAAGCGGCTCATCCGCCGCTTGTCGCAAGGGTGCGGCCTTCGTGCAAGCAGCCCTTTCCACCACCCCGCGCACCCGCTAGAAGCGCGGCTTTGCCACCGCAGCGATGCGCAGGAGATCGCCATGACCGAAGACACCACCCCCGCCCCCGAACAGACCCCCGCCCAGACCCCCGACCGCATCGCCAAGGTGATGGCCCGCGCGGGCGTCGCCAGCAGGCGGGATGCGGAACGCATGATCCTGGAAGGCCGGGTGACGGTGAACGGGAAAAAGATCGACAGCCCCGCGCTTGACGTGCTGCCGACCGACCGCATCACCGTGGACGGCAAGAAGCTGGACGAGCCGCAGGAAACGCGGCTGTGGCTGTATTACAAGCCGGTCGGGCTGGTGACCTCCGAATCCGACGAGAAGGGCCGCCAGACGGTGTTCGACGCCCTGCCCCGCGACCTGCCCCGCGTGATGACGGTCGGGCGGCTGGACCTTACGTCCGAAGGGCTGCTGCTGCTGACCAACGATGGCGAATTGAAGCGGCGGCTGGAACTGCCCTCGACCGGCTGGCTGCGCCGGTATCGCGTGCGGGTGAACGGCACGCCCAGCGACATGACCTTTGCCCCCCTGCGCCGTGGCGCGACCATCGACGGCGAGGAATTCGCCCCGATGGAAATCAAGCTGGACAGCCAGCAGGGTGCGAACGCCTGGCTGACCGTCGGCATCCGCGAGGGCCGGAACCGCGAGATCCGCCGCGCCATGGCCCATGTGGGCCTTCAGGTAAACCGGCTGATCCGCATCGGTTACGGTCCCTTCAAGCTGACGGGCATGGAGAAGAACGAGGTGGTCGAGGTCAAGCGCCGCGTGTTGCGCGACCAGCTTGGCGGGCTGCTGACGGGCGAGGAAACCGCCCCCAAGGAGCGCGAGATGCGTCCCCGTGGCGCGGAAGGCCCGCGTGGCCCGCGCCGCGAGGAAGGCGACGCCCCGCGCCGCAGCTTCCGCTCCGCCGGCGGAGAGGAAGGCGAAAGCCGCTTTGCCCGCAAGCCTTCCGGCCCGCGCGGCGACGGGGACCGCCCTGCCCGGTCTTGGGGCGACAAGCCCGGCAAGCCGCGCTTTGCCCGCGAAGATGACCGGCCGCGTTTTGGCGGCAAGCCCGGCGCAAGGGAGGATGGCGACCGCCCCGCGCGGCCCTGGTCCGGCAAGCCCCGCGCGGAAGGGTTCGAGGATCGCCCCCGCTTCGGCAAGCCCGCGCGCGACGGCCAGGGGGACAACTGGCGGCGCGACGGCGACAAGCCGGGCTTCAAGGCGCGCGGCGAAGGCCGCCCGGACGGCGACCGTCCCTTCAAGCCCCGCCGCGACAGCGACCGGCCAGAAGGCGAACGCGGCTTCAAGCCGCGGGGCGAGGGCAAGCCGGGCGGTGATCGTGGCTTCAACAAAGGCAAGCCGGGTTTCGGACCGCGCAGCGAAGGCCGCACTGATGGCGACCGCCCCTTCAAGCCCCGCCGCGACGGCGACCGGCCAGAGGGAGAGCGGGGCTTCAAGCCGCGTGGCGACAGCAAGCCGGGTTTCGGGCCGCGCGACGGCAAGCCTGCGGGCGAACGCGGCTTCAAGCCCAGGGGCGAGGGAAAGCCCGGCGGTGATCGGAAGTTCGGAAAGCCGGGCGGGCCGAAACCGGCGCGCGGCGGTTCGGGTGACGGCGGCGCCCGGTTCACCGACAAGCCGCGCGGGCGTCCTGGCGGCAAACCGGGCGGCAGGTCTGGGGGCAAGCCGCGCGGGTGATCCCCGCCCGCCTGCGCCCTGAAGCATTTTCAGCAAAGTGGATGCCGGTTTTGCGTCTGAAAATGCGCAAGACAGCCGCCTACGGCATTCCGGCGATTCAGGGAATTGCCGGAATGCCGTAGGGGCCGCGCGCCAGTGTGACCCCGAGGTGAAGGAGGGTTACTTCGTCAGGATCAGCTTGCCGGCGCGGGTGATGCGCAACTGATAGATCTGCTCGTCCAGGATGATGAGGGCCTGGTTGCCGCCCCGCGTCAGCGCGGTCGCGTCATGCTGCGGAATACGCGACAGGACGCTGGTCGCGGGTTGCTGGAAATCGGCGGGGCGTGCTGCGGTCATGGTCAGCCTCTTGGTTCAAGCCTGCGGTAAGCCGAAATCTGACGAATTCCGTCTGGAATGTCAAAGTAAAAGAGTCGGAAATCTGTAGACGGCGCGAAGCCGCCCTTTTCCGTGGCCTACTGGCCTGAAAGGCAATCCGCCAGCGACGCTGCCATCCGGGTCATGATCCCGGCGTAAAGATCGGCCCCTACAGGAAGGGCACCGCCTTCGGGGGACAGTTCGTCGCCCATGCGCACCTTTGTCCCTTGGATCATGGTTTCGACCAGCTTCGGATCGCTGGCATATTCGGGGAAGGCGCAGACCGCCCCCGTTGCCGCGATCTCGTCCCGGATCTCGGCCAGCCGCGCGGCCGAGGGCGTGCTGGCATCCCCAAGCGACACCGCGATGGCCGGGCGCAGGCCATAATGATCGGTGAAATAGCCATAGGCGTCGTGGAAGACGACAAAGCTGGCTCCCTTGTGGGGCGCAAGCCGCGCCTGGAGGTCGGCGTCCAGATCGGCGATGCGCTGCGCCGCGACTTGCGCATTCTGCGCATATTGCGCGGCATTGTCGGGATCGGCCTTTGCAAGCGCATCGGCAATCGCCGCCAGCCATGCCTGCGCATTGGCCGGATCCAGCCAGGCATGGGGATCGGTGCCGCCGTGATCGTGGTCGGGCTCGTGCCCGTGATCGTGGTCGTGCCCGTGATCCCCGCCATAGCTGCGCAGACGGGTTCCGGGCACCTCCAGCAGGCGAAGCTGCGCCGCCCCCCCGGCCAGCGAGGCGGCCGAGCGGTCCAGCCAGGGCGTCAGCTCCGGCCCGGTCCAGACCAGCAGCCCGGCATCCTGCAAGCTCCGCGCGTCCGAGGGGCGCATCTGGTGGTGATGGGCGCTTGCCCCCTGCGGCAGCAGAACCTGCACCTGCCCGCCCGCGCCCAGAACCTGCTGGACCAGCGACCCGGTCACCGGCGTATCGACCACGACGGGCGGAGTGTCGGCCAGGGCCGGGCTGGCGGCCAGAAAGGCCAGTGCGGCAAGCATGATGCGCATCGGATGTCCCTTGTTCATTGATTGCAGGCCCATTCCTATCCATGTTACAAGATAACAAGTCAACCGTGATGTAATAAAGTAACGACATTGGCCAGCAACAACACCACCCCGGCATTCGCCCCCCACGACCACCGCGCCTGCGAGGCGCGCGCCTTGGACAAGGCGGCGGAACGGCTTGCCCAGCAAGGCGGCCGCATGACCCCCGTGCGTCGGCGCACGCTGGAGATCCTGTTGGAATCGCACCGCGCAATGGGCGCCTATGAGGTGCTGGACCGCCTTGCCGCCGAGGGCTTCGGCCGCCAGCCCCCCGTCGCCTATCGCGCGCTGGAGTTTCTGGTCGAACACGGCCTTGCGCACCGCTTGCAGCGGCTGAACGCCTTTGCCGCCTGCCTGCATCCCGGCCATGACCACGCGCCCGCCTTCCTGATCTGCCGGGGCTGCGACACGCTGGCCGAACTGCCCGCCGCCCCGGTCCGCGCCGCCCTGTCGGATCTGGCGGCCCAGACCGGCTTTGCCGTCGAACGCGTCACCATCGAGGCCCTGGGCCTCTGCCCCGCCTGCGCCGGGAAGGAGACGGGCGCATGAGCGCGCTGATCGAGGCCCAGGGCCTGACCATCCTGCGCCCCGGCAGCCATGAGACCGTGCTGCAAGGCGTCGATTTCCGCATCGCCGCGCAAGAGATCGTCACCGTGGTCGGGCCGAACGGATCGGGCAAATCCTCTCTGATCCGCGCGCTTCTGGGGCATATGCCGCTGGCGGCCGGGCATGTGACGCGCAAGCCGGGCCTGCGCATCGGCTATGTCCCGCAGCGGGTGCAGGTGGACACGACCATTCCCATGACCGTGCGCCGCTTCCTGTCCCTGCCCCGCCGGATCCCTGACGACGTGGCCGCGCAAGTCCTGGCCCGCACCGGGGCCGAGGGCGTCGGGCCGCGCCAGTTGACCCAGCTGTCCGGCGGTCAGTTCCAGCGGGTGCTGCTGGCCCGCGCGCTGCTGCACGACCCGCATCTGCTGGTTCTGGACGAACCCACGCAGGGCCTGGACCAGCCCGGCATCGTCGTCTTCTACAAGCTGATCGAGGATGTGCGCCGCCAGACCGGGGCGGCGGTGCTGATGGTCAGCCACGACCTGCTGGTGGTGATGCGGGCGTCCGACCGGGTGATCTGTCTCAACGGCCATGTCTGCTGCGAGGGCACGCCCCAGCATGTCAGCACCGCCCCCGAATACCGCGCCCTGTTCGGCGCGGACTCCGAAGGCACCCTGGCGCTTTACCAGCACCATCACGACCATGACCACGACCACGGCGGTCCCCATCACCACCACCACCATCACCACGCCGAGGCATCCTGATGCTGGACGATTTCTTCCTCCGCGCCATTCTGGCGGGTCTTGGCGTTGCGGTGGTGGCGGGGCCACTGGGCAGCTTCGTCGTCTGGCGGCGCATGGCCTATTTCGGCGATTCCACCGCCCATGCCGCGATCCTGGGGGTGGCGATCAGCCTGGCCTTCAACGCCTCGGTTTACGCCGGGACGCTGCTGGTTGCCCTGGCGATGGCCCTGGCGGTCTCGGCCCTGGTCACGCGCGGGCAGGCGATGGACACGATGCTGGGGGTGCTGTCCCATTCCGCGCTGGCCATCGGCCTGGTGGCGATCAGCTTCGTGCCCCAGGCGCGCTCGGATCTGTCCGCCTATCTGTTCGGCGACATCCTGGCCGTGGGCCGGGGCGATCTGGCGCTGATCTGGGCGGGTGCCGCGATGGTCCTGTCCCTGCTGGCCTGGCGCTGGCAGCGGCTGCTGACCGCATCCTTGAACGAGGAACTTGCCATGGCCGCAGGCATCGACCCCCGTATCGAGCGGATGGTCCTGTCGGTGGCCCTTGCGGTTGTGGTCGCGCTGTCGATTCGTGTGGTCGGATCGCTGCTGATTTCGGCAATGCTGATCGTTCCGGCGGCGACCGCCCGCGGATTGTCGCGCACCCCCGAATGGATGGTCGGCAATGCCACGCTGATCGCCGCTTTCGCGGTGCTCGCGGGGCTGTCGGCCAGCCTGCATCTGGACACGCCCGCAGGCCCCTCGATCGTCAGCGCCGCAGCCGTGATTTTCGCGGTTTCACAGGCTTTCCGGCGCGGTTAGTGCAGGATTGCCACACCCTTGGGGACCGCCGATTTTCATGCGGAACCAGGCGTTCCAAAGGGTGTTGGCCAATATGCAACAGTCGGCACAAGCCAGCGACGGATTTGAATCAATGCAGCTTTCAAACTGTGCGGGATTGTGTAACTGTCGCCTCGATGTTGCCGGTGACGGCAGCCTTCAACGAAACGGAGCATGATCATGACCAAATTCGCTACCTTCGCTGCCGCTCTCGGCCTGACCGCTACCTCGGCTCTGGCCGGTGGCTATGTCGCCCCCGTCGTCGACGTTGAACCCGTCGTCGTGGAAGAAAAGCCGGCTTCGACCAACGCTGGCCTGGTTGTCCCGGCCCTGCTGCTGCTGGGCGTCATCGCCGCCGTTGCTTCGGACGACGACGACAGCTGATTTCTGAACGGAACTTCGGGTCCGTCAGGTTTGAAGGGCTGGCCTTTGGCCAGCCCTTTTCCGTTGGACGCCCTTCTGGCGCGGGGTTAGCATGACCGGGGCAACATGCGGAGTTGGTGATGCGCCGGTTTCTGATCCCTGTCCTGCTTGCCCTGCCGGGGTCCGCCCTCGCCCAGACCGCGACCGAGGATGGCCTGGGCCTGGTCGAACGCGGCCTTGGCATCATCGCCGAAAACCTGTGGAACGAATTTGGTCCCGACCTGAACCGGCTGGGCCGGGACATGGGCGGCGCCCTGTCGGACCTTGCGCCCATGCTGGAGGATCTGGCCGTCCTGGTTGACGACCTGGGCAATTATCAGGCGCCGGAAAGGCTGGAAAACGGCGACGTGCTGATCCGCCGCAAGCCCGGCGCGCCGCCTCCGCCGCCCATCGGGGAATCGCTGGGCGGTCCCCGCGATGCCGTTCCCGCGCCGCCTGACATCCCTATTGATCCCGATCAGCCGGAAATCCCGCTCTAGGGGGATCGGCATTCAGCAGCTACAAGGGCGGTGCAGCCCGCTTCCCTGACCGGGCGGGACCAGCAAACGCATGCGCTTCCTCCGCCCGCTTGATCGGGTGCCACCAGAACCCTCGCCATCCCGCGACCAAGCGAAACCAGCGCCCGGAAAAAGGTCCAGTGGACCTTTTCAGCGACGAAGGGCGAAGCCTCGGCAAGGCGGGCGCTGGCCGGGCTTTGGAAGCCCGACGATAGGGGTGGATAGGGCATCACGTGGCGAAGGCGATGGCCTTCGCCAGATCAAGGATGGCGCAGGGATGAATGCCTATCCTCTTTCAGGCGGCTGGACGGCACCGCGCCTGGCGGTCTAGGCTGCGGAAAAGACAAGGGGATTGGATGATGGCGGATCTGCTTGCGGCCCAGGCGACGGATGTGTTCCGCATTGGCCTGATCATTGCGCTGCTGCTGACGACGCTGCGCAACCGTCCGCTGACGGGGATGCTGCTGCCGCTGATCGCGGGCGCGGTCTTCGTGGCCGTCATCATTCCGCTGACCGGCGCCACCGCCCGGCCCGAGCCGATGGCCACGCAGGTGCTGGCGGGGCTTCTGGTGAACGCGGTCTATATCGGCATCGGCTTGGGCGCGTGGTCGCTGTGGCGGGGGCGCAGATAGGGTTCAGCTCAGCAGCCGGGTCATCTCGGCCCGCAGTTCCGACAATTCGAACGGCTTGGCGATGAAGCCGTCCGCGCCAAGGTCAAGGCCGCGGCGCCGTTCCACCACCGATCCGCGCGCGGTCATCAGCAGGATGCGCACCCCCGACAGGCATGGATCGGCGCGTAGAAGCTCGACGATCTCGTATCCAGACATGTCGGGCAGCATCACGTCCAGCAGGACAAGGTCGGGGCGTTCGCGGCGGATGGCGGCCAGGGCGGCACCGCCTTCGGACAGGCGGGAATGGGCGTGTCCGTCGCGGGAAAGCAGGAATTCCAGGGCGATGGCGATGTTGTCCTCGTCCTCGATGACAAGAATCCGGGCCATGGGCCGCGCCTTCCCGATCTGAAACGGTGATGGCGGGCCGGGATCGCCCCGGCCCGCCCTTGTGCAGGATCAGACGTTGTCGTCCGCGAAGATGTTCTTCTTGTGGGTGCCGTTCGGCACGAAGAGAGTGCCGATGATCACCGTCATCACCGCGATCACGATGGCATACCACAGGCCCGCATAGATGTTGCCGGTCTGGGCCGAGATCGCGAAGGCGGTCGCGGGCAGCAGGCCGCCGAACCAGCCGTTGCCGATGTGGTAGGGCAGCGACAGGCCGGAATAGCGGATGCGGGTCGGGTAAAGCTCGACCAGCTGCGCGGCGATCGGGCCATAGACCATCGTCACCAGCACGATCAGATAGGTCAGGATCAGCACGATCTTGATGTTCTGGCCGTTGAAGATGTCGAAGAAGTGGTCGGCCTTGGCGACGGTGGTGTTGTCGGCCGCCACCAGCGGATAGCCGGCAGCCGTCAGCGCCGCGTTGATCTCGGCAGTGAAGCGGTCCTTTTCGGCCTTCAGGGCGTCGCCCGTCAGCGTGTTGCCGTCATAGGACTGCACCACGGTGTCGCCGACCTTGACCGAGGCCACGGTGCCCGCCGGGGCATCGACCGTTTCCTGGACGTTGACCGAGGACTTCGACAGCGTCGCCTTGACGATATCGCAGCTGTTGTTGAACTGCGCGGTGCCGACCGGGTTGAACTGGAAGGAACAGTCGTCCGGCGACGCCGTCACCGTGACGGGCACGTGCTGGGCCGCGGCCAGTGCGGGGTTCGCAACCGCCGTCAGCATCGGGAACACCCACATATAGGTGGCCGCCGCAAGCGCGCAGCCGCCCAGGATGATCGGCTTGCGCCCGATCTTGTCGGACAGCGACCCGAAGAACAGGAAGCCCGCCGTGCCCAGGATCAGCGACCAGGCGACAAAGACGTTGGCGCTGAACTGGTCCACCTTGACGACGTTCTGGATGAAGAACAGCGCGTAGAACTGGCCCGAATACCAGACCACGGCTTGCCCGGCGGTCAGGCCCAGCAGCGCGATCAGGGCGATCTTGCCGTTCCTCCAGTTGCCGAAGGCTTCCTTCAGCGGCGCCTTGGACTGCGCGCCTTCTTCCTTCATCTTCTTGAAGGCGGGCGATTCGTTCATCTGCAGGCGGATGTAGAGAGAGATCAGCAGCAGGAAGACCGACCCCAGGAAGGGAATGCGCCAGCCCCAGGCCTTGAACGGCTCCAGCATGACCTGCGCGCCGGTGGCGTCCAGCAGCGGCTGGCCGTCCAGGCCCAGTTGCGGCACCGCCGGATAGTTGCCGTTGACATAGGACGTGACCAGCAGGATCACGATCAGCGACAACAGCAGGCCCAGCGTCGCGGTGGTCTGGATGAAGGCCGTGAAATAGCCCCGCTGGTTCGACGGCGCATGTTCGGCCACATAGACCGCCGCGCCCCCGTATTCGCCGCCAAGCGCCAGGCCCTGCAGCATCCGCAGCGCGATCAGGATGATCGGCGCGGCGATCCCCCAGGACGCGTATCCCGGCAGCAGGCCCACCAGGAAGGTGGAAAAGCCCATGATCAGGATCGTGGCCAGGAAGGTGTATTTCCGCCCGATCAGGTCGCCCAGGGCGCCGAAGACAAGGGCGCCGAAGGGACGGACCAGGAAGCCCGCCGCGAAGGCCAGCAGCGCGAAGACGTTGCGCGTCGATTCCGGGAAGGCCGTGAAGAACTGCGCCCCGATGATCGAGGCCAGCGAGCCATACAGATAAAAGTCATACCATTCGAAGATCGTGCCCGCGGACGAGGCCAGGATGACCTTCTTTTCCTCGGACGTCATGGGACGCGAACGGGTCGTCGCGTCGGGCGATGCGTAAGCCATCAATCCTCCTCCTGTTGAACCAGCCGGTGCGCTGGCGTTGGATCCCGACGGTCAAGCCTTCTCCGGTCGCATTCTCCGGCAGGAGAACGCGTGAGGGGGATTGCTCGTCAGGGGGTCTGGCGGCACCCGGTCCTCCTTCCCGGAGGCCGCCCTGTCATTGCCGCAGGCGGGCCGGCAACGGCCCGCTGCAAGAATCAGCCCCGGTTCATCCGGTTGGCGATCAGGTCGTCAACCACCTCGGGTTCGGCCAGGGTCGAGATGTCGCCCAGGGCGCCATAGTCGTTTTCGGCGATCTTGCGCAGGATGCGGCGCATGATCTTGCCGGACCGGGTCTTGGGCATTCCGGGCGCCCACTGGATCACGTCGGGCTTGGCGATGGGGCCGATTTCCGTGCGGACCCATTTCTCCAGCTCGCCGCGCAACTCGTCGCTGGGCTGCACGCCGTTCATCAGCGTGACATAGGCATAGATGCCCTGCCCCTTCAGCGGGTGCGGGTATCCGACCACGGCAGCCTCGGCGACCTTCTCATGGGCGACCAGGGCCGATTCGACCTCGGCCGTCCCCATGCGGTGGCCGCTGACGTTGATCACGTCGTCCACGCGCCCGGTGATCCAGTAATAGCCGTCCTCGTCCCGGCGGCAGCCGTCGCCGGTGAAGTAGTATCCGGGATACTGCTGGAAATAGGTTTCCATGAACCGCTGGTGATCGCCCCAGACGGTGCGCATCTGACCGGGCCAGCTGTCGGCGATGCAGAGCACGCCCTCGGCCGGATTGCCCTCGACCACCTTGGCGGATTCGGCTTCCAGGATCACCGGCTTGATGCCGAAGAAGGGCAGCGTGGCGGACCCGGCCTTGGTCTCGATGGCGCCGGGCAGCGGCGTGATCAGGTGGCCGCCGGTTTCGGTCTGCCACCAGGTATCGACGATGGGGCAGCGGCCCTTGCCGATATGGTCGTTGTACCAGTTCCAGGCCTCGGGGTTGATCGGCTCTCCTACGGTGCCCAGGATGCGGATGCTGGACAGGTCGTGCTTCTCGATCGGCTCGGTCCCCTTGGCCATCAGCGACCGGATCGCGGTCGGCGCGGTATAGAACTGCGTGACCTTGTGCTTGGCGCAGACCTCCCAGAAGCGGCCAGCATCGGGCCAGGTCGGCACGCCTTCGAACATCACCGTGGTCGCGCCATTGGCCAGCGGGCCATAGACGATATAGCTGTGGCCCGTGACCCAGCCCACGTCCGCCGTGCACCAGAACACGTCGCCGTCCTGGTAGTCGAAGGTGTACTGGTGCGTCATCGCGGCATAGACCAGATAGCCGCCGGTCGTATGCACGACCCCCTTCGGCTTGCCGGTCGAGCCCGAGGTGTACAGGATGAACAGCGGATCCTCGGCCCCCATCGGGCGGGGCGGGCAATCGGGGCTGGCGGTTTCCATCAGCGCCTTCACGTCCACGTCGCGGCCCTGGATCCAGGTGGTCTGGTCGCCCGTATGCTTGACCACAAGGCAGCGCACCCGGTCGGAACAATGCAGCAGCGCCGCGTCGGTGTTCGATTTCAGGTTGGTTCGCCGCCCGCCGCGCGGGGCGGTGTCGGCGGTGATGACCACCTTGGCGCCGCAGTCGTTGATGCGGTTGGCCAGCGCGTCGGGCGAGAAGCCCGCGAAAACGATGGAATGGACCGCCCCGATCCGCGCGCAGGCCAGCATGGCATAGGCGGCTTCGGGGATCATCGGCAGATAGATGACGACACGGTCGCCGCGCATGATGCCCTGGGACAGCAGCACATTGGCAAAGCGGTTCACCTTTTCGGACAGTTGCGCATAGGTGATGTGCTGCGCGGGCGTCGCGGGATCGTCAGGCTCGAAGATGATGGCGGTCTGGTCGGCGCGCTTGGGCAGGTGCCGGTCCACGCAGTTGACGGACGCGTTCAGGATCCCGTCCTCGTACCACTTGATCGAGACATTGCCGAAGGTGAAGTCGGTGTTCTTCACCACGCTGTAGGGGTGGATCCAGTCCAGCCGCTTGCCTTCGCGGCCCCAGAACGATTCGGGGTTCTGGATCGATTCGGCATAAAGGCGGGCGTAATCCTCAGGGCCGCACAGCGCGTTTTCGAATCCTGCCGGAATCGGATGCTTTTCAATCGTTTCGGTGGTCATCTTCCCTCCTCGCTTCGCTGGCCGGCCGCTTGGCACAGGCTGCGTCCAGCAGGCTTCCTGCCGTTCCCCAAGGAGATGTTAATCACATTTCCGGTTTTCTGTTAAGTCATTTCATTCAAACAATAATTCTGATAACTAATTCACTGATTTCCCACTGAATCTGTTAAGACTTCACAAATCTTGCAAAGCACGCGGTTGCGCGGCAGCGTTCGGGCATGACCAGGGATCCGATCCGCGCCACCAGCGACGACGCCCGCCAGACCGCGCGGCAGATGCTGGCCGCGATGCGCCATGCGGTGCTGGCGGTGAACGACCCGGAAACGGGCCACCCGCATCTGTCGAAGATCGCCTGCCAGATCGACGCGGGCGGCGTGCCGGTGGCGCTGCTGTCGGGACTGGCGGTCCACAGCCGCGCCCTGGCCACTGACCCCCGCGCGGCGTTGCTGGTGGAAGCCCCGGGCGACCGGGGCGATCCGATGACCTGGCCGCGCCTGTCGCTGCAGGTCGTGGCGCAGGGGGTCGCCGATCCCGCCGGGCTGCGCGACCGCTGGCTGCGGGCGCATCCCAAGGCGGCGGTCTTCATCGACCTGCCCGATTTCCGCTTCTGGAGGCTGATGCCGCAGGCGGGTTTCCTGAACGCAGGCTTCGGCGCGGCGTTCCGGTTGACGCCCGCCGATCTTGGCCTGTCCTGAAAGAAAACCGCCGCGACGGTGCGCGGCGGTCCGGTTCCTTACTGCGGGCGGTCCATCCGGGCATAGATCGAGACCTTGCCCTTGGCGCCCGTCGGCCAGTTCAGCCGGATCTGGCGCTTGGTCGTGCCGACCTCGGTCTGGACCCAGGGGGCGGCGTCGATGCGCGCCCCGCTGGCATTGACGATGGCCGATTCCGCGATCACCGACTGGACCGACTTGGCCCATCCCTTGAAGGGCAGCCCGTCGATCACCGGCAGGGTCCAGCTTGTCGCGGATGATGTCTGGTTATGCTGCAGCATCAAGGGGTTCGAGACATAACTCTTGATGCCGTTGAAGGTGTTCCCCTCGAACTGCAGGTTGCGCATGTTGTTGTAGTTCAGATCCGCGATCGAGGTGTCCACGCGCTCGATCCGGTCGATGTCGCCGTAAAGCGCCTTGAAGACGTTGCTGGTGACCGTCAGCCCGTGGATGAAATGGCCGGTGCCATAGGGCTTGACCGTCAGCCAGGTGAACCAGGCGGCGGTGTTGGAACACAGGCAGGTGTTGCCGTTGATGGTCAGCCCGCCAAAGCTGTATTCGGACCCGGTATAGTTCGGCTGCTCGCTGTGTTCGTTGGTCCATTCGATGGACGCGTTGTCGATATAGTTGCCGTTGATCGTCGTCTGCACGTTCGGGCGCGTCAGCACCAGCCCGGCATAGCGCAGCCCCTCGCCCGAGCCGTCGCCCTGGAACCAGTGGTTGCCGGAGATCAGGTGGCCGCCGCCATTCGCCACCATGAAATGCGCGAAGCGGACAAAGCGGTTGTCGCGCATCTTCACGTCATTGGCGTTGACGTTGATGGCGATGGTGTTGCGGCTCTGGGCGGGCAGGTCCATCTCGTTCGACAGGAACTGGCAGCGGTCCACCAGCATGTCCTGGCAGCCCCGCCCGATGGACGTGATGCCCCGGTCCCTGGGCTTGGTCATGTAGCAGTCGCGCAACGCGATCATCTCGCCCTTGGGGGGCAGCATGATGCCGCTGGCGATGCCTTCGCAGTTCAGGTCCAGATCGACGAAGTTCAGCCGCGCCAGTTGCCCGACGCCCGAAAAATCGAACAGATAGCGATAGCGTTCGAAGGTATAGCTGCGCGTGCCCGACCCTCCGTATAACGGCTGGGACAGGGTCAGCGTGCGGGCGCTGACGTTCTTGTCGTTCACATAAACCTCTCGACCGACGCCGGGACCGATGACGCGGCTGCCGATCTCGATGGCGGCGACATTGGCGACGTTGGACAAGCGCAGCGGCTGCGCGGCGTCATAGGTCGCGGCACTGGTCCATTTGCCGCTGTCCCAGGCGGTGCCCGCCTTGGCGGTGATGCTGCCGTTGCAGATCACGCGGCGGTTGGAAAACCCGACCAGATCCGGCGCCAGCGCGTCCACGACCAGCGGCTCCTCCAGATCGACGCGGCGCCCGCAGAGGTCCAGCGAGACATGGTCGGTATAGCCGAACAGCGCCTGCAGAGCCTTCTTCATGCCCAGCGTCTCGCTGCCGAAGGCGTCGGCATAGGTGGGGAAATCGAAGCTTTGCAGGAATGACACGCGCGTCGCGTCGGGCGTGCGGATGGTGCCCTTGAAGCGGATGGGGCTGTCGATGCCCAGGTCGCCGCTGATGAAGAACGTCCCTTCCGGCACCAGGACCGACCCGCCATTGGCCGCCTTGTCCGCCGCGACAAAGGCCGCGCGGTCGTTGGTGACGCCATCGCCCTTGGCGCCATAGTCGCGCACATCCACCCAGTCGATCAGCGAAGAGATGAAGGCCGCCGTCACATCCTCGATGCGGATCGATTCGATGCGGAAGGCCCCGCCATTGGCGCCGACCAGATCCAGCCCGAAATGCCCATAGACCGGCGCCGTACCCCAGGCCATGTCCACGCCGCGCCGGGAACCCACGCCGACGATGGCGCTGACCTCGACCACCTCACCATAGGCGGTCAGGGGCACGGTCGGGCCCACCTCGACCAACCCGTTCACATGGGCGCGCGATCCGTTGCCTGCCCAGCCGGCGATGCGCGCGGAACACAGCGCGCCCGCCACCGCCTTGATGCGGGCCGAGACGCGCAGATAGACGCCGGGGATCATCGGCGTCTCGCCCATGAAGCGGATGCTGGTCGTGGTCTGCTGCTTCATCACCTCAAGACAGGTGCCGAAGTCCTGGTCCGCCGGGACCAGCGCGCCATTGTCGGCCGAGCCCCAGGTGGCGCTTCCCGGCGTGCCGTCCGTCCGGGACCAGGCATTCAGCCCGCCCCGGAAGGCAGGCGGCATCAGCAGAAGCCCGTTGGTGATCGCGATGTTCATAAACTGTCTCCTTCAGCCGCGGCAGGCGCACGGGTGAAGGAATAGTTACGAAACCGTTAATGCAGCCTTGACGGGGGGGGCGTTGCAACCCCGCATGGCGCAACGGGGCGGATCCGTACGACAGCCGCAGGGTGGGGTTTCACCCCACCATGCCCGGCCAAAGGTGGGGTGGAACCCCACCCTACCGCCCTAGAAGTGGATCGCCCTGCCATAGGCGTCCAGAACCGCCTCGTGCATCATTTCCGACAGGGTCGGGTGCGGGAAGACCGTTTCCATCAGGTCCTGCTCGGTCGTCTCAAGCTGGCGGCCGATGACATAGCCCTGGATCAGTTCGGTCACCTCGGCTCCGACCATATGGGCACCCAGCAATTCGCCGGTCTTGGCGTCGAAGACGGTCTTGATCATGCCCTCGGGTTCGCCAAGCGCGATGGCCTTGCCGTTGCCGACGAAGGGGAACTTGCCGACCTTGACCTCATGCCCCAGCTCCTTGGCCTTCGCCTCGATCAGCCCGACCGATGCCACCTGCGGGTGGCAATAGGTGCAGCCCGCGATGCTGGAGGGCTTGACCGGATGCGGATGCCCGCCCGCGATCAGTTCGGCCACCATCACGCCTTCATGGCTGGCCTTGTGCGCAAGCCAAGGCGCGCCCGCCACGTCGCCGATGGCGTAAAGCCCCTCGACGCCGGTGCGGCAGTATTCGTCGGTCACCACATGGGTGCGGTCGATCTTCACGCCCAGGTCTTCAAGCCCCAGGTTCTCCACGTTGCCGACGATGCCCACGGCGGAGATCACCGTGTCGAAATCCTGCGTCTCGGTCTTGCCGCCCGTTTCAATATGAGCGGTCACGGTGCTGCCCTTGCGGTCCAGCTTCTTGACCGTGGCCTTTTCCAGGATCTTCATACCCTGCTTGACGAACTGCTTTTTCGCGAAGGCGCTGATCTCGGCATCCTCGACCGGCAGCACGCGGTCCATCACCTCGACCACCGTGGTATCCGCGCCCAGCGTATTGAAGAAGCTGGCGAATTCGATGCCGATGGCGCCGGACCCGATCACCAGCAGCTTTTTCGGCATATGCGGCGGCATCAGCGCGTGCTTGTAGTTCCAGACCAGCTTGCCATCCGGTTCCAGCCCCGGCAGTTCGCGCGCCCGCGCCCCGGTCGCCAGGACGATGTTCTTGGCGGTGACTTCCTCGGTGCCCTTGTCGGTTTTCACGCTGATCTTGCCAGGGGCAACCAGCCGCGCCTCTCCCATGATGGTCGTGACCTTGTTCTTCTTGAACAGGTGGCCGATGCCGCCGGTCAACTGCTTGGCGACGCCGCGCGACCGCTGCACGACCTTTTCCAGGTCGAAGCCGATGCCCTCGGCAGACAGCCCGAAGTCCTTGGCACGGTGCATCAGGTGGAACACCTCGGCCGAGCGCAGCAGCGCCTTGGTGGGGATGCAGCCCCAGTTGAGGCAGATGCCGCCCAGGTGCTCGCGCTCGATACAGGCCACCTTCAGGCCCAGCTGAGCGCCCCGGATCGCGGCGACATAGCCGCCCGGCCCGGCACCAATCACCACCATATCAAAATTCTGGGCCATAGGTTTCCCCTGTCAGGTCACGATAGTTCAGCGTTAAACCAATCGCGCGGAAGGGACAAGAAGGCCAGTTACGCAGCGTCAGAAGGCCGCCGCTGCGCAGGATCGGACTGCTTCTCGTCCAGGGCCGCCTCGACCGCGATGGTCGTGGCATTGGGGGTGATGACGGCGAAATTGCCCTGCTCCTCGGGCGTCAGCGCGCGGCGGCGGGTCGCGCGCCAGCCGGCATAGGCGGTCAGCATCGCCAGCAGGACGGCCATATAGACCCAGAAGCCGTCAGGCCCGATGACCTCCATCAGCCAGCCGGTGATGATCGGCCCGCCCATGGACCCGATGCCATAGATGAACAGAAGCCCGGCCGAGGCCGCCGCCATGTCGGCCTGATCCAGGTAGTCGTTGGTATAGGCCAGAAGCAGCGCGTAGATCGGGTTGGCGATGCCCCCCATCAGCGCCCCCGCGATCACCAGGCCCAGGGTGCCGGGCTGCATGGCGATCACGACCGCCCCCGTCACCGCGCCCGCCGCCGCCAGCATCAGCACCAGCTTGCGCCGGTCATAGCGGTCGGAAATCCAGCCGATGGGGTATTGCAGCACCAGCCCGCCCGCATAGCTGGCCGCCACGAACAGCGAGATCTGCGCGACCGACAGCCCGATGGTGGCCCCCCAGACGGACGACATGCCCGACAGGACGGCAAAAACCCCGCCCATCAGGAAGATGCCCACGCAGCCCAGCGGCGAGGCGCGGTAAAGCTGGGCGAAGGACATGCGCTTGATGGTCTGGAACTGCGGCGCGGGCCGCGCCGACAGCAGGATCGGCATGAAGGCGAAAGACACCAGCACGGATGCGATGATGAACAGCGTGTATCCGCCCGGATCGGAGGTGTTCAGCAGCGCCTGCGCCGCCACGATCCCCAGCAGTTGCACGATCATGTAGGCCGACAACGTCTGGCCGCGGTTTTCATTGGTGGACCGCGCGTTCAGCCAGCTTTCCGACGTGATATAGACCCCGCAGAAGCAGAACCCGATCACGCAGCGCAGAGCCGTCCACCAGATCCAGTTCGGCTCGACCGAATAAAGCACCAGGACCGAGGAGATCATCGACCCGAGCGCCGCGAAGACCCGCACATGGCCTACGTTCTTAATGAGGCCGGGCACCGTCAGGCTGCCCAGCAGGAAGCCCGCGAAATAGCCCGACATGACCACCGACATCTGCAAGGTCGGGATCCCCTCCAGCCCGCCGCGGATGCCCAGCAGCGTGCCCTGCATCCCGTTGCCGACCATCAGCAGCAGGATTCCCAGGAACAGCGGCCATGTCGTTCGCAGCACGGAAAGCATTTTCAGCCTCTCACGGGGTCGGGCGGTCCGCCTTCATCTGTGGCCCATCCTGCGAAAAGGGGCCAGCCGGAAAGCGACCCTGCGGGATCAGCAGCGACGCATCGCCATAGCTGAAGAAGCGGTATCCCGCCTGGACCGCATGGGCATAGATGTCGCGGATCCGGTCCTGTCCCATCAGCGCCGAGACCAGCATAAGCAGCGTCGATTTCGGCAGGTGGAAATTGGTCATCAGCCCGTCCGTCACCCGGAATTGATAACCCGGATAGATGAAGATGTCGGTCGTCCCCTCGAAGGGCCGAAGGGTGCCATCCTCCTGCGCCGCCGATTCGATCAGCCGCAGCGCGGTCGTGCCGACCGGGATCACGCGGCGGCCTTCCGCCCTGGCGCGGTTGATCGCCTCTGCCGCATCGGCGCTGACCTCGCCCCATTCGGCGTGCATCCGGTGGGTGGTCACATCCTCGACCTTGACGGGCAGGAAGGTGCCCGCGCCGACATGCAGCGTGACATGGACGAACTGGACGCCTTTCGCGGCCAGTTCCTCCAGCAGCGCAGTGTCGAAATGCAGGCTGGCGGTCGGGGCGGCGACGGCGCCCTGGCGCGCGGCCCAGACGGTCTGGTAATCCTGAGCGTCCTGCGCGTCCGGCGCCCGCAACGCCGCGATATAGGGCGGCAGCGGCATCGCCCCCACCTGCTGCAACGCCGCGTCGAAGGCATCGCCCTGCGCGTCGAAGCGCAGCAGCAACTCGCCTTCGGCGATCTCGGCCACCTCGGCGGACAGGGCCTCGCCAAAGCGGATCACCTCGCCCGCCCGCAGCTTGCGCAGGGGTTTCGCCAGGGCGCGCCAGCCATCGGCGGCGGGTTCCAGCAGCGTGACCTCGATCCGGGCCGTGGCCTCGCCCTGCGGCGTCGGGCGCGTCCGCGTGCCGGTCAGCCGCGCCGGAATGACCTTCGTGTCGTTCAGCACCAGCACGTCGCCCGCCCGCAGGATATCCGGCAGGTCGCTGACGCGCCGGTCGGCGATCGCGCTGCCCTCGGCCAGCAGCAACCGGGCCGACGTGCGCGGCCGGGCCGGTCGCGTGGCGATCAGCGAAGGGGGCAGGTCGAAATCGAAATCGGACAGTTTCATGGCCGCGCTTCTGCGCCCGCCCCGCTTCCTGGTCAAGCCGGACGGTCACAAAGTAAAAAAGTCACCTTTACAATTCCGACTAAATCGCTACGTTTCCCGCACCACAGGAGTCGCGCGATGATTGTCTGCCACTGCACGCAAATCTCGGACCATGAAATCAAGGCCGCGATCGACTGGATGCGGGCCGCCGATCCCCAGACCATCATCACGCCGGGCAAGATCTATCACGCCCTGGGCAAGCGCGCCGATTGCGGCGGATGCATGCCGCTCTTTCTGGACACCATGCGTCACTGCGATAATCTGGGCGTGGCCCCGCCGATTTTGCGGGCGAAATCAGATGTTGCAAAGGACACCCACCATGAAGGGCGACGCAAAGGTCATCGACTATCTCAACGCGGCGCTGCGGTCTGAACTGACCGCCGTCAGCCAGTACTGGCTGCACTACCGCCTGCAGGAGGACTGGGGCTTCGGCCATATCGCCGACAAGTCGCGCGCCGAGTCGATCGAGGAGATGCACCACGCCGACCGGCTGATCGCGCGAATCATCTTCCTGGAAGGTCATCCGAACCTGCAGAAACTGGATCCGCTGCGCATCGGCCAGACCCTGAAGGAAACGCTGGAATCGGATCTGGCCGCCGAACACGACGCCCGCACCCTGTATCTTGAGGCGCGCGAATATTGCGCCAGCGTCAATGACCAGGTGTCCAAGTCGCTGTTCGACGACCTGATCGCGGACGAGGAAGGCCATATCGATTTCCTGGAAACGCAGATCCAGCTTTACGAGACGATCGGCGCCCAGAACTATGGCCAGTTGAACGCCAAGCCCGCGGACAAGGCGGAATAAAGGCGGATCACTGACGGGTGGGCGGTGCCTGCAGAAAGGTTGCCGTTCCATCCGTAGGGTGGGGTTCCACCCCACCTGTTCTGGGGCATGGTGGGGTGGAACCCCACCCTACATCCCTTCCACCAATGTCGATCAGCCCTGCCTATCCCAGCCAGCGGCGCGCAAGGTCGGGCAGTTCCTCGAAATGCCCGATCAGCGCGTCAGGGGCGAGGCGCGAGATCGCCTCGCCTTCGGGGCCGAAGGACACAAGCGCCACCCTGACCCCCGCCGCCGCCGCCGTCTTGCGGTCGGTCTCCGTATCGCCCACCAGGAAGGACGCGGGCACGCTGCCCCCTGCCCGTTCCACCGCCGCCTGATAGGGGCGCGGATCGGGCTTCCTGACGGGCAGCGTATCGGCGGCGATCATGGACGCGAAACGGTCCCGCACCCCAAGCGCGTGCAGCAGGGTTTCGGCCAGGGCGCCCGGCTTGTTGGTGCAGACGGCCAGGATATGGCCGTCGGCCTGCAGCCGGTCCAGCGTGTCCTCGACCCCCGGATACAGCGTCGTGTGGACGGCGATGTTTTCGCCGTAATGGCTCAGCAGCCGGGGATAATCCTCATCCTCGGCCCCCGGCGGCAACAGCAGGTCGCCCGCCATCCTGCCATAGCCCGCGCGCAGCATGGCCCGCCCGCCATGAAAGGCCGTCAGGGCGTCGGCCACGGGATCCAGGGCTACGTCCATGCCCCGCGCCGCAAAGCAGGCATTCGCCGCCGCGATCAGGTCGGCCGAGGTATCGGCCAGCGTGCCGTCCAGATCAAAGACCACCGTTCCCGCCATGCGCCTGTCCTTTCCGCAACGATCCGACACCAAAGGTGAACGCGCAGGGCTTCCCTGCACGCGCAGTCCCGATTAGAACGCCGCGCAAAGAATTTGAACACATGAATGGGACAGGCATGGCGGGCAACTCAACAGCAATCGTGATCCTGGCGGCAGGCCAGGGCAGCCGGATGCAGTCCGACCTGCCCAAGGTGCTGCATCGCCTGGCAGGCGCGCCGCTGGTCGGCCACGCCCTGGCCGTGGCGCGCACGTTGGAACCCGAACAGGTGATCGTGGTCGCGGGCCATGGCGCGGATCTGGTGACCAAGGCCGTGGGCAGGATCGACCCAGATGCGCGGATCGTCCTGCAATCCGAACAGCTTGGCACCGGCCACGCCGTCCGCCAGGCCCTGCCCGAACTGGAGGGCTTCGAGGGCAAGGTGATCGTCCTTTACGGCGACACCCCCTTTATCGGAGAGGACACGCTGGCCGCCCTTGCCGCGCATCCCGCCGACCTCGTGGTGCTGGGCTTCGAGGCCGAGGATCCGGGCCGCTATGGCCGCCTGATCGTGACCAATCGCGGCCTGGAACGGATCGTCGAATACAAGGACGCCGATGCGGCGACCCGCGAGATTGCGCTGTGCAATTCCGGGGTGATGGCGCTTGACGCGTCCCTGCTGCGGCAGTTGATCGTGCGGCTGACGAATGACAACGCATCGGGCGAATACTACCTGACCGATCTTGTGGCGCTGGCCCGCGCGGAAGGCCGCAGCACCGATGTCGTCACCTGCGACGAATCCGAGACCCTGGGCATCAACACCCGCGCCGAGCTGGCCGGGGCCGAGATCGCCTTCCAGGACCGCGCCCGCCAACGCGCGCTTGAGGATGGCGTGACGCTTTGCGATCCCTCGACTGTCTGGTTCGCGCTGGACACGGTGATCGGGCGCGATGCGGTGATCGGCCAGAACGTGGTCTTCGGCCCCGGCGTGACCGTCGAATCGGGGGCCGAGATCCTGCCCTTCTGCCACCTGGAAGGCTGCCATGTGTCTTCGGGCGCGACGGTCGGCCCCTTTGCCCGCCTGCGCCCCGGCGCGGAACTGGGCGGCGACGTGCATGTCGGCAACTTCGTGGAAATCAAGAACAGCGTCCTGGACGAGGGCGTCAAGGTCGGCCACCTGACCTATCTGGGCGACGCCCATGTGGGCGAGCATGCCAATATCGGCGCGGGCACCGTGACCTGCAACTATGACGGCGTCGGCAAGCACCGGACCGAGATCGGCGCCCGCGCCTTTATCGGCAGCGATACGATGCTGGTCGCGCCCGTGCGCGTGGGCGACGATGCCATGACCGGATCGGGTTCGGTCATCACCGAGGACGTGCCCGACGGCGCCCTGGCGCTTGGCCGCGCCCGCCAGACCACGAAACCCGGCCTTGCCACCCGCCTGATGGCGTCCCTGCGCGCGAAGAAGGAGGCCCGCTGATGTGCGGCATTATCGGAATCCTGGGATCGCATGAGGTTTCCCCTCAACTGGTCGATGCCCTGCGGCGGCTGGAATATCGCGGCTATGACAGCGCGGGGGTGGCGACCGTCGATGCCTCGGGTCGGTTGGACCGCCGCCGCGCGGTGGGCAAGCTGGTCAACCTGTCGGACAAGCTGGTCCATGATCCCCTGCCCGGCCATGCCGGCATCGGCCACACTCGCTGGGCCACCCATGGCCCTGCGACCGAGGTGAACGCCCATCCCCACCAGTCAGGTCCGGTGGCCGTCGTCCACAACGGCATCATCGAGAACTTCCGCGAATTGCGCGAGGAACTGGCAAGCCTTGGCATCCAGCCGCAGTCGCAGACCGACACCGAAACGGTGGCGCTGTGGACCGCGCATTACATGGAGGGGGGCGCCTCCCCGGTCCAGGCCGCCCGCAAGACGCTGGCCCGGCTGCGGGGCGCCTTTGCCCTGGCCTTCCTGTTCGACGGCGAACAGGATCTGATGATCGCCGCCCGAAAGGGCAGCCCGCTTGCCATCGGCCATGGCGATGGCGAGATGTTCCTGGGATCGGACGCCGTGGCGCTGGCGCCCTTCACCGACCGGATCACCTATCTGGAAGACGGCGACCACGCCGTCCTGACCCGCGCAGGGGTCCAGATCTTTGACGCCGAAGGCAACCAGACCCACCGGACCGAGGCGCGCATCGACACCGGCGCCACCGCCATCGACAAGGGCGGCTATCGCCATTTCATGGCCAAGGAAATCGCCGAACAGCCGGTGGTGATCGGCGACGTGCTGAGCCATTACGTCAAGGACGACCGGATCGTCCTGCCCGATGGCATGGACTTCCGGGACGTGGACCGCATCAGCCTGATCGGCTGCGGCACCGCCTATCTGGCGGGCAATGTGGCGAAATACTGGTTCGAGCAGCTGGCGGGCCTGCCCTGCGACATCGACGTGGCGTCCGAGTTCCGCTATCGCGAGCCGCCCTTGTCGCCCCGAAGCTGGTTCATCGCCGTCAGCCAGTCGGGCGAGACCGCCGACACGCTGGCCGCACTGCACTACGCCAGGAACCATGTGGCCCGGACCGTGGGGCTGGTGAACGTCGGCACCTCGGCCATCGCGCGCGATTCCGACATCGCCCTGCCCACCCGCGCGGGGATCGAGGTCAGCGTGGCCTCAAGCAAGGCCTTCACCTGCCAGTTGACGGTGCTGGCGATTCTGGCGCTGAAGGCCGCGCGCGACCGCGGGCGCATCGACGATGCGGCGCTTGCTGCCCATCTGGCCGACCTGCGCAGCATTCCCGGCCTGATGGGACAGGCGCTGGCCCTGTCGGACGATTGCCGCAACCTGTCCGAATGGCTGTCGCAGGCCCGCGACGTGCTGTTCCTGGGGCGGGGGGCGCTTTATCCGGTGGCGCTGGAAGGCGCGCTGAAGCTGAAGGAACTCAGCTACATCCACGCCGAGGGCTATGCCTCGGGGGAACTCAAGCACGGGCCGATCGCGCTGATCGACCGCGACGTGCCGGTGGTGGTGCTGGCGCCCCATGACACTCTGTTCGAAAAGACCGTGTCGAACATGCAGGAGGTGATGGCCCGCCACGGCCCGATCCTGCTGGTGTCGGACGAAGCCGGGCTGTCCGCCGCAAGCCACGGGGTGCAGGCCACGCTGCGGATGCCCTCGGGCGGGGGGCTGTTCCAGCCGATCCTGTATGCGATCCCGATGCAGTATCTGGCCTATCACACGGCGGTCGCCAAGGGCACCGACGTGGACCAGCCCCGCAACCTGGCGAAATCGGTGACGGTGGAGTAAGGGATCCTCGCCTGAACGGGCGGAACAAGGAAACGCGGCAGCGTTTCCCTCGCCCGCGTGACCGGGTGCCATCAGAAACGGTCCCGCCCAAGCCCCCCGATAGGCCGGCGTCCGCCTCGGTGGGCGTAAAGCGCCCGCCGTAGGCGGGGCGGGCGCTGGCCGGGCTTTTGAAGCCCGGCAGGATTTGTGGCACAGCCAGCGCGTGGCGAAGGCGATGACCTTCGCCAGCCACAGGATGGAAGGCGCGCGGGAGCCCCGTGCGCCTTTTCCTTATGCCACGTCCGCGCGTCCTTCGGCGGCGATGCGCGCGTCCAGTTCCAGGATCTGGTGGACGGCCTGCGCGGCCTCGGCACCCTTCTTGACGAAGTGGTCGCGGTAAAAGCCCGTCAGCAGATCCGTTTCCTGGTAATTATGCGGCGTCAGCGAGACCGAGAAGCAGGGCACGCCGGTTTCCAGCCCGGCATTCATCAGCCCGGTGACAACGGCGGTGGCCACGAAATCGTGGCGATAGATGCCGCCGTCCACGACCAGGGCGGCTGCGACCACGGCGTCGTATTTGCCGGTCTGGGCCAGTTTCTTCGCCAGCAAGGGCATCTCGAAGGCGCCGGGCACGTCATAGGCCACGACCTGGGCGCCGGGCATCAGGCGCTGCTGTTCGGCCAGGAAACCTTCATGGGCGCGGTCCACGACATCGGAATGCCAGCGGGCCTTGATGAAGGCGATACGGGGGGTCTTGTGGGTCATCTTTCAGGAACCTTACGTTAGCTTGCGTATGGTCCCAGGACATGAGCCATGACCGTGCCTTGGGGCGGCGCGGCCACGGTTCTCTTTCATCCAGACTATACTGTCGGCCCCGGAGTTTCACCGGATCTGCTGACCCCTTCGTTGCCGAAGGGCGCTCGCGGGCTGTGACCGCCGGTGGGGAATTGCACCCCGCCCTGAGAACGACCTTTAGATAGCACGCGATTCCCCCTTCGCCAAGGGGGCCTAGCCGATCCGGGCCAACGCGCCCTCGACCGCGCCGCGCAACTGATCCTCGCCGTAGGGCTTGCACAGCAGCACCGTCTGCGCGGGGCATCCAGCGGGCAGGCTGCTGTCGCCCGTGGCATAGACCACCGCCAGCCCCGGCTGGATCTCGACCGCACGCTGCGCAAGGTCGTTGCCGTTCATGTCGGGCAGGCCCAGATCGGTCAGCAGCAGGTCGAAGGCCTGGCTCTCCAGGCTGGCCAGCGCGGGCGCCGCCTTGCCCGCCTGGGTGACGGCATGGCCCATCTCCTCCAGCATGATGGCGGTGTCGGCGCGGATCAGGGCATTGTCCTCGACCAGCAGGATTCGGACCGGGCGGTCCTTGGCGGGCACCGGCTGCGGCGCGGGCTGCGCCGCGCGCAGGGCCTCGGCCGCCTGATGGGCCTGCCGGGCATTGGCGATGACATGGCGCAAGCGGCGGGCCAGCGCTTCGCGCGGATAGGGCTTCGACAGAAGCTCGACCCCCGGATCCAGCCTGCCGCCATGGACGATGGAATTTTCCGTATAGCCCGAGGTGAACAGCACCCCCAGCCCCGGCAGGATCTCCTGCGCGCGCCGGGCCATGTCGCGGCTGGTCAGGCCGCCGGGCATCACCACGTCGGTGAACAGCACGTCGATATGCAGCCCGCTTTCCACGACCGCCAGCCCCGCCTGCGCGTCCCGCGCGGTCAGCACCTTGTAGCCAAGCGAGGTCAGAAGATCGACAACGGTGGTGCGCACGGCCTCGTCATCCTCGACCACCAGGATGGTCTCGGTCCCGCCGGTGATGGGGCCGTCGAACAGCGGCGCATCGGTTTCCTCGTCGCTGTCGGATCGCGGCAAATAGATGCGCACGGTCGTCCCCTCCCCCAGCTCGCTATAGACCGACACATGGCCGCCCGACTGCTTGACGAAGCCATAGACCATCGACATGCCCAGGCCCGTGCCGCGCCCCTCGGGCTTGGTGGAATAGAAGGGATCGAAGATCCGCTCCAGCACGGCGGGCGTCATGCCGCAGCCGGTATCGGTTACGGCCAGCATGACATAGTCCCCCGCCGCGACATCGCCCGCAGCCTTCGCATAGGCGTCATCCAGTTGGGCATTCGTCATCTCGATGGTCAGGCGGCCGGGGCCGTCCATCGCGTCGCGGGCATTGATCGCCAGGTTCAGCAGCGCGCTTTCCAGCTGCGCCCGGTCCACGCAGATGTTCCACAGGTTCGAGGGCACGATCACCTGTACCTCGATCGCCTCGCCCAGGGACCGGCGCAGCAGGTCGTCCATCTCGGTCACCAGGCGGCAGGGCTGGATCACCCTGGGCTCCAGCGGCTGGCGGCGGCCGAAGGCCAGAAGCTGGCTGGCAAGCTTGGCGCCGCGCGCGACGGCGGACAGCGCGTTTTCGACCCGCTGACCCGCCTTGTCGTTGCCCTCGACATCCTTGGACAGCATCTGAAGATTGCCCGCGATCACCTGAAGAAGATTGTTGAAGTCATGCGCCACCCCGCCGGTCAGCTGACCCATCGATTCCATCTTCTGGGAACGGTGCAGCGCCTGTTCGGTCTTGCGATGCTGTTCGATCTCGTCGCTGACGCGGGCTTCCAGCGTTTCGTTCAACTGGCGCAACTGATCCTCGGCCCGCTGCCGGTGAGCGATCTGGCGCTGCAGATCCTCGGCCTGGGCCTGAAGCTGCGCCTCGGTCATGCGCTGTTCGGTGATGTCGGTATGGACGCCCACCCATTCGGTGATCGCCCCTTCGGCGCTCAGCGTGGGCACCGCGCGGATCGCGAAGATGCGGTATTCGCCATCGGCGCAACGCACCCGATGTTCCCATTCATAGGTCGAACGGGCCGCAAGCGCCCGGCGCCAGGCTTCGATCGTGCCGGCCCGGTCGTCGGGATGAACGGTGTCGGCCCAGCCGTATTCCTGGTATTCGTTAAAGCCCTGGCCCGTCAGCGCCGCCCAGCCGCGCTGTTCGCCGATCATCCGGCCATCGGCGGTGTTGGTCCACAAGACGCTGTGGATCGCCTCCACGGCAGCGCGGAAGCGGTCGTTGCTGTCGCGCAACTGGATTTCGGTCCGCTTGCGATCCTCGATGTCGATCAGGATCATGTAGACGCCGTCGATCCGCCCCTCGCCCGACTTGCGGGGAAGGCAGCGCATCTCGAAGGCGCGGGGGCCCTTGCCGGGCAGGCGGACGGTCGCATCGACATTCACCGTCTCGCCCGCAAGGGCGCGGGCCAGCATCTCCTCGGTCAGGGCGCCCTGCTCGGGTCCGAGGATGTCGGTGATGCGCTTGCCGATCACCTGGTCATGGGTGACGCCGAACACCTCAAGGTAGCACTGGTTGGCAAAGCGGAAGAACAGCGACCGATCCAGGAAGCCGACCAGGATCGGCAGGGCATCGGACAGGTGGTAGAGTTCCGCCTGGCTTTCCGCCAGGGCCTCTCGCGCGCGGACGATATCGGTGATTTCCAGCACGGTGCACAGCACGCCATCGACGCGGCTGCCTGTCTCGTCATGGATCGGGGTATAGAACAGGTCGAAGACCACGTTTTCCGGCGTGCCGTTGCGGTTCAGGACCAGCGGCTGTTCGCGGAAGGACTGCACCTCGCCCCGGAAGCCGCGTTCGAGGATCTGGCGGTTCCAGTCCCAGACCTCGGGCCAGATGTCGGGCACGGTGCCGCCCAGGGCGGTCGGATGATAGTTTCCGGCGATTTCGCGATAGCCGTCATTATAGATCATCACATGGTCCGGCCCCCACATCAGCACCTGCGGGATCGGCGAGTTGACCAGCGAATTGACCTTGATCCGCAGATGCCGGGGCCACTGGTCGATCGGCCCCAGCGAGGTTTTCGACCAGTCGAACCGACGCACCAGTTCGCCGCAAAGACCGCCGCCGACGGGCCATGGACGGGGAAGCTGCTGAGTCGTCATGTCACACCGTGCCGGTCAGAAGGGTCGCCGGAACCTAGGCACGGACAAGGCCGCCCGCAAGCGGCGACGTGGTGTTCGCACATAAATTGCCTTTGGAAAAAGGGCGCTAGACTGGCGTGCCTTGCGGATGAAGGCTAGGGTTTCCGAAACGCAACGGGGGGCGGCATGGAACGGAATGGCGGGGTCTTGCTGGTGGATTGCCTGATGGCGCTTGGCGCGACCAAGGCCTTTGGCGTTCCCGGCGAAAGCTATCTGGCGGTGCTGGATGCGCTGCACGACACGGCGGGACGGCTGGACTTCGTGCTGTGCCGGCACGAAGGCGGCGCGTCCTTCATGGCCGCCGCCTGGGGCAAGCTGACGGGTCAGCCCGGCATCTGCATGGTGACACGGGGACCGGGCGCGACCAATGCGGCCATCGGCATCCACACCGCCATGCAGGACAGCGCGCCGATGCTGGTCTTCGTGGGCCAGGTCGGGACCGACATCACCGGGCGCGAGGCCTTCCAGGAGCTTGATTATCCGGCGGTCTTCGGCGGCCTGGCGAAATGGGCGGTCCAGATCGACCGGGTGGAGCGCATCCCCGAGATCGTCGCCCGCGCCTGGAAGACCGCCACGACCGGACGCCCCGGCCCCGTGGTCATCGCCCTGCCCGAGGACGTGCTGACGGGCCTGACCGACACCCCGCCCCTGGCCGGCCCGGCCTGGATCGCCGAACCCGCGCCCCTTCCCGCCGCCATGGACAGGGCGCTGGGGATGCTGGCCGATGCGCAACGCCCGCTGATCCTGACCGGCGGCAACAGCTGGACCCCGTCCGGCAAGGCCGCGCTGCAGACCTTTGCCGAGGCCTCCGACATCCCCGTCCTGGCCGCCTTCCGCTTCCAGGACAGCTTCGACAACCATTCCCCCGTCTACGC
Organism: Paracoccus sp. SSK6; assembly: GCF_039770665.1. Lineage (NCBI taxonomy): Bacteria > Pseudomonadati > Pseudomonadota > Alphaproteobacteria > Rhodobacterales > Paracoccaceae > Paracoccus > Paracoccus sp. SSK6. Next base: position 165,751 of record NZ_JBDPNJ010000004.1, read on the forward strand.
GGGCGAGGCGGGCGTGGGGATGCCGCCCCATGTCCGTCGCCTGATCGCGGAATGCGACCTGCTGCTGGCCGTCAATGTCCGCTTCGGAGAGATGACGACCGACGCCTACAGCCTGCTGTCGGTGCCCCAGCCGGAACAGGCGCTGATCCATGTCCATGCCTCGACCGCCGAGATCGGGAAGATCTACCAGCCGCGCCTTGGCATCACGGCGGGCCCGAATGCCTTTGCCGAAAGGCTGCGGCCCGTGACCGGCCCCTGGGCCGACTGGCGCAGGGGCGCGCGGGCGGGATACCTTGCCTCGATGCAGGCGCCCGCGCAGCCATCCCCGGTGGACATGGTGGCGGTGATGGACCACCTGCGCGAGGTGCTGCCCGAAGACGTGGTCATCACCCATGGCGCGGGCAATTTCGCGGTCTGGCCCGACAAGTTCCTGTCCTATGGCCCCCAGGCGCGGCTGCTGGCCCCGCAATCGGGCGCCATGGGCTATGGCCTGCCCGCCGCGATTGCCGCGAAGGTGGCCGATCCGTCGCGCACCGTGGTCTGCTTCGCGGGGGACGGCGATTTCCAGATGACGGGCGCGGAACTGGCGACCGCCATGCAGGCGGGCGCGCAGCCCATTGTGCTGGTCCTGAACAACGGCATCTATGGCACGATCCGCGCGCATCAGGAACGCACCTATCCGGGCCGCGTGTCAGGCACGACCATGCAGAACCCCGATTTCGCGATGCTGGCGCAGGCTTACGGGCTTCACGCCGAACGCGTGGCCGCGACCGCCGATTTCCCGGCGGCGTTCAGGCGCGCCCTGCAATCGAAAACCGGCGCCGTGCTGGATCTCGACATCTCGCCCGAGGCGCTGACGCCGCGCCAGACGCTGTCCCAGATGCGGGACGCCGCCCTGGCGAAACAGCCGGGCTAGGCCGGATCGGCGTTCATACCTGCACAGCCCTGAATCTGGCGAAGGCCATCGCCTTCGCCACGCGTTGCCGGTGCTACCCCATACCGCCGGGCCCCAAAGGCCCGGCCAGCGCCCGCCCCGCCCCCAGGCGGGCGCTTCACGCCCCCCTTGGGCCGGGCGCCGGCCTTCCGTGGTCGCGGGACGGCGACGTTTCTGATGGCACCGTTCCACGCGGGCGGGGAAACGCATGCGTTTCCTTGTCCGCCCGTTCATGAACCCCGATCCGCCTAGACCGCGATCCCATGCCGCCCGGCCAGGTCGGTGAAGAACTGCCAAGCCACCCGGCCCGACCGACCGCCGCGCGTGGCCTGCCATTCGACGGCCTCGGCGCGCAGCGTGGCGGGGTCGATGGTCAGGCCATAAGCCGCGCAGTAGCCGTCGATCATCGCCAGGTATTCGTCCTGCGAACAGGGGTGGAAGCCCAGCCACAGCCCGAAGCGGTCCGACAGCGACACCTTTTCCTCGACCGCCTCGCCGGGATGGATGGCGGTGGCGCGTTCGTTGTCGATCATGTCGCGCGGCATCAGGTGGCGGCGGTTCGAGGTGGCATACAGGATCACGTTGCCGGGACGCCCGCTGATGCCGCCATCCAGCACCGCCTTCAGCGACTTGTATTGCGTGTCGTCATGGCTGAAGGACAAATCGTCCGAAAACAGCAGGAAGCGCTTGTCCCGCGCCTTTCCCAGGATCGCCAGCAGCCGCGCGACCGATCCCAGGTCGTCGCGCGCGATTTCCACCAGAACCAGCGGCAGGCCCTGCGCCACGGCCTCGGCATGGACGGCCTTGACCAGGGACGACTTGCCCATCCCCCGCGCGCCCCACAGCAGCGCGTTGTTGGCGCCGAAGCCGCGCGCGAATTGCAGGGTGTTGTCCAGCAGGATCTGCTTGGCGCGGTCGATGCCGATCAGTTGCACCAGATCGACGCGGGCGACCGTCTCAACCGGCTCCAGCCGGTCGGGATCGGGATGCCAGACATAGGCCGCGGCCTCGGTGAAGGTCGGCGCGGGAACGGGCGGCGGGGCCAGCCGCTCCAGCGCGGCGGCGATGCGGGCCAGCGCGTCGGTGTCGGACAGGTCACGCATCATTCGTCATCGTCCAGAAGCCCTTCGGCGCGCAGTTCGGCATCACGCTTCTTCTCGATCCGCCGCACGATCTGGATCGAGATCTCGTACAGCCCGTAGATGACCGAGAACAGCACCAACTGGCTGCCCACGTCGGGGGGCGTCAGGCAGGCGGCCAGCGTCAGGATGATGATGATCGCATAGCGCCGCGTCCCGGCCAGCGTCTCGGCCGAGACCAGCCCCGCCCGACCCATCAGCGCCAGCGCGACCGGCAACTGGAAGGACAGTCCGAAGGCCAGGATGAAGCGCGTCGTCAGGTTCAGGTATTCGCTGACCGATCCCTGGAACACGATCCCCGCCAGATGCGACGATCCCTGTGCGGTGTTCGGATCGTCCGGCAGCGCCAGCGGCCCCTGCTGGAAGCCCAGGAAGAAGGAAAACACCATCGGCAGGATGACGTAATAGGCAAAGGCCGCGCCAAGCGCGAACATCGCGGGCGAGGCGACCAGGAAGGGCAGGAAGGCGCGCTTTTCGCTGCGGTAAAGGCCGGGCGCCACGAAGCGCCACAACTGATAGCCGATCACCGGGAAGGCCAGGATGAAACCGCCGAAGAAGGAAATGCGGATGGCGACAGTGAAGCCTTCCTGCAGCTTCAGCAGGATCAGGCCGCATTCCTGGCCCCGGTTCTCCAGCGCGGCGCAGATCGGACGCGTCAGGAAATTGTAGATCGGGTTCCAGACGACATAGCACAGGATCATCGCCACCACGAAGGCCAGCACGGACCAGATGATCCGGGTGCGCAACTCCTTCAGGTGCTCGATCAGCGGGGCCGAGCTGTCGTCCAGTTCGTCAACGTCTTGGGTTGCCACTTAGCGGTCCTTCATGTCCGAACGGCGGACCCCGGCGATGCGGCGCGGGCTGTCGGCCGCAGCCGCGACGGGATCGTTCGCCGCCTGCATAGCCGCAGGTGCGGCAGGCATTGCGGGCGCAGGCTCGGGCACGGCTGGCGCATCGGCGGGGCGGCTGTCGGCCGGGGCGGCGGGGGCCGCCGGATCCGGCTTGGCACGGCTGGATTTGTCCAGGCTGGCCTTGGGATCCCATTGCTCGAACCGCGTGGCGGCGCGGTCAAGCGCATCCAGGCCCAGCGACTTCTTCGAGGTCAGGTGCTGCAAGTCCCTGAGATCCTTCGTCACGTCGCCGATGCCGGCACCCTTGGCCGCATCCTCCATCGCGCTTGTGAATTCGCGCGCCATGGACCGCGCCCGCGCCGTGATCCGGCCCAGGGTGTGAAACAGCTTCGGCAAATCCTCGGGGCCGATGACGATCAGCGCGACAACGCCGATCAGCAGCAGCTCGCTCCATCCGACATCCAGCATTCAGGATCCCCTTTCCCGGTTCGTCGGGATCAGAGGCGGGGTTCGTTCTGCGGGGTCACGTCGCGGGCCTCGGTGCCCGGCACCGGCTGGACCGGCTGCGCGGGCTTTTCCACCACGGCGGTGCGTTCGGCATTGGCTTCCGAGGTGCCGTCGTTCAGGCCCTTCTTGAAGGCGGTGATGCCCTTGCCGAATTCGCCCATCAGCGACGAAACCTTGCCGCGGCCGAACAGGACCAGGACCACGATGGCGATAACAAGCAGTGCCATGGGGGACGGCATGTGCATTTCAGTTCTCCAGTACCAGAGCCAGGCCTGTGACCTGGGTTCAACCAATCTGCGGAATATAGAGCCTTGCCACCCGCAGCGAAACCCCACCTGCCACGATTCGCGCCCGCCGTCATTAATCTGCGACAAACTGACGTTATTTTGAAAGCCCTGCCCCCGGCCGCCCGGCTTGGCAGGGCCGGGCGTGCGGGCCATAAGGCGGGATGGACCTGTCGCTGTATGTCACCGCCTTTGTCACGCTGTTCGTGGTGATCGACCCGGTCGGCCTGGCGCCCGTGTTCATTGCGCTGACCCCCGGCATGGGGGCGGCGCAGCGCCGCCGCATCGGATTCCGCGCCCTGGTGATCGCCGCCGTGCTGCTGATGATCTTCGGCCTTGCGGGCGAATCGATCCTGTCGGGCATCGGGATTTCGATTTCCGCCTTCCGCATCGCGGGGGGCCTTCTGCTGTTCCTGACCGCGCTGGACATGCTGTTCGAACGCCGCACCCAGCGGCGCGAGCACCAGGGCGACGGCGATCCGCTGCACCACGACCCGTCGGTCTTTCCGCTGGCCATGCCGCTGCTGGCGGGGCCGGGGGCGCTTGCCACCATGATCCTGCTGATGGGTCAGGCGCCGGGGATCGGGCACATGGTCATGGTGAACCTGATGATGCTGTCCGTGCTGGTCATCGCCATGGCGCTGTTCGTCGTGGCGACGCCGCTGGCCAATGCGCTTGGCCGCACGGGGGTGATGGTCGTCACCCGCCTGCTGGGGATGCTGCTGGCCGCGCTGTCGGTGCAGTTCGTGATCGACGGGCTGAAGGGATCGGGGCTTTTCCCATGACCGACCGCGACACGATGCAGCTGGTCTATTACGGCGTGCTGCTGCTGGTGATCGGCGGGGCGATGGTCTTCGAACTGGCGGGGCGCGGCGGGCAGGTGCTGCGCCAGATCGTGCTGTGGGTGGTGATCTTCGCGGGCGCCGCGCTTGCCGCGGACTGGTGGATCGAAGGCAATGCCCCGCGCCAGCAGGTTCTTGACGGCGGCCGGATCGAGATCCCGGTGGGCCGCGACGGCCATTTCCACCTGACCGCCCGCGTCAACGGAGAGGAGGTGCGCTTCATGGTCGATACCGGCGCGTCCTCGATCGCGCTTGGGCCGGCGGATGCGCGGCGCGTGGGGCTGGATCCCGCGGGCCTCGCCTATGTCGGCACCGCCATGACCGCGAATGGCCGCGTGGAAACCGCCCCCGTGACCATCGACGAGATCGCCATCGGCGACATCGTGGACCGCAATGTCCGCGCCTGGGTGATCGGCGCGGATCTGGACGGATCCCTGCTGGGCATGTCCTATCTGCGCACCTTCGCAAGGGTGAGCTTCGAAGGCGACCTGCTGGTTCTGGAACGCTAGTCCAGGGCCAGCGGCGGGGTCGGCCCGCTTTCCTCCAGATGCCAGACGGCCTGCCACCGCCCGCTCTTCCGGTCCAGCGTGAGATAATTCCGCTCCGCCGCATAGCGGTGCCGCTGGCCGGGCAGCGGCTTGATGCGGATCGGATGGCCGGGCAGCGGCGTCTCGCCCAAGCCCGCGAACAAGCCAAGGGCGCGGGCATAGGCCTGGGGCGGCGCGCGGTGCGAGATGCCCGAGGCGACGAGCTGATGGAGCAGCGTCGCGTCCGGCCCCATCTCGGCGCGGGTCGCCAGGTGGATTTCGCCCGACAGCACCGTGACCGGCGCGGTCCGGCGCATCCTCAGCACCTGCCCCAGCATCCGCCGCCATTCGTCGCGATGGGCGTGGCTTTGCCACTGGTCGCGCAGGTCGTCCTCGTAATGCTGCATCCGGGGAATCGCCATCAGCAGCGTTTCCAGCAGCGACAGGCGCGGACCCAGCAGCGGCACGCTGGAGACCATGAAGACGTGATTGCCGCTGGGCTGTAGCGCCTCGACGGCATCCCATCCGCCCGGCCCCATGACCCGGTCGCGGTGGCGCTCGGACCGCAGGTCGGGCGCGAACAGCGTGACGCCCGGCAGGTCGCGCCGCCAGCCGAGGTTGCGGCCCGCAGGGTCCATGAACAGGGCGGGCACGTCCGCCTCGGTCGCGCCGTGCTGGAACAGCAGGTACATCCGCCGCGCGACCGCGAACAGCGCCTGCCCCACCGCCGAGTTCGTACGGTTTTCCGGCAGGGAACCCCAGCCGTCGCAGATGTCGTGATCGTCCCAGACCGACAGCGAGGGCACGGTGGCGAACAGCTCCGCGCAGCCTTCCGCCGCCAGCACCATCATGTAGCGTTCGGCGAACCCGGCCTCCAGGTGCCGGGCCAGATCCTCCAGATCGCTGGCCGAGGGGTCGTCGGGGACATGCTTTGGCCAGTCTTCGGTCAGGGGATGGCCATGCGTCGCCTCGTCGGCATAGATCTGGTCGCCGCCTTGCAGCAGCAGGGCAAGGGGCGCGCGGGCGTGGTCGGCCTGCAATCGCGCCCACATCCCGTTTCGCTCGGCCTCGTCGCGGTCAAGGTCGCCGTTCTCCTCGCCGTTGCAGGACACGAAGGCGAAGCGGATGTCGCCATCAAGGCGCGTGACAACGGGATGGGCGCGGCCGTCGAGGCGATAGCCGGGCTCGCCCGCGGCAAGGGTGAAATCATGGCGCCAGACCGACAGACCCGCCACGCGGTCCAGCAGGACCGGAGCGATGGATCCCCCCTGCGTCTCCACCGGGCCGGGCACCGTCCCGTCGGGCCGGACCGTGATAGCGGCAAGGCGCAGGCCCTCGGCATCGCAGCCCCGAAAATGCAGGATCGGACCCGCGAAACCATCTTTTGCAGCCATGCCGAAATGAAATCCCCGTTCGTTGTCAGGATGCCAGATATGCGCTTTCGCGCGGATTGCACCTCCGAATCAGGATTTCAGCGGCTGCGCCCCGGCAAGCGCCGTCCCGTGATGCGACAGCCCCGGCACCAGCGGGAACAGGTCGGCCTGCAGGGCGTGATAGATGTCGGGCTTGCCGCTGAACTGGCCCGACCTGGAGCCCTCCATGCCCGGTTCGGGGAACCAGCCGCCACGATGGCGGTCGATCAGCTGCGCATCCGCAAAGCGCCACAACCGGCGATACCAGTCCTCGTCCCCCGGCCGGGGGTCGGCCTTGATCAGCGCGGCAAGGGCGCCGATGGCCTCGGTCACGGGCCACCAATAGCGACCAGACCGCGCCACGCGCCCGTCGAAATCCAGCGTATAGGCCAGCCCGCCCTGGGGCAGCCAGGCGTCGCGCAGCGCGGTTTCCACCAGCAGGCGCGCGTGGCGGGGCGCGTCGCCCCCTCGCCTGCCCGCCAGATCCCACCACTGCAGCAGCAGCCGCGCCATTTCGAAGGAATGACCGGGCGTGGTGCCTGCCGGGCGGAACATCGGGTTGCCTTCGTAACCCGGATCGGGCCGCCAACCGGCATCGTAATGTTCCGGGATGCGCCAGCCATGCGCCGCCGCCTGCCCCGCGATGAAGAACGCCAGGATCCGGCCTGCGCGGTCCAGATGCAGGCGCTCTCCGGTTGCCTCATGCGCGGCCAGCAGCGCCTCGACCCCGTGCATGTTGGCGTTCATGCCGCGATAGGTGGAAAAGACCTGCCAGTCGCGGGTGAATTCGTCGCGAAACAACCCGGCGGCTTCGTCCCAGAAGCGATCCTCAAGCACCTGGGCGATGTCGCCCAGCAGCCGGTCCGCGTCGGGATGGCCCGCCAGCTTCGCGGTCGATGCCGCCAGCATCACGAAGACATGGCCGTAAGCCAGCTTCGTCCCGTCCGCGACCGCGCCATCCCGCAAGGCCCAGACATAGCCGCCATGCCGCGCGTCGCGATGCCCGCGCCACAGCAGATCCATGCCCCGGTCGATGATCCCCGCCGCATCTGCCCGCCCGGCCAGTTGCCCCAGCGCATAGGAATGGACCAGCCGCGTCGTGACATGCAGTTCCAATGGCGCGGGCAGCGGCTGGCCTGCCCGGTCCAGCATCTGGAAACCGTCCCTGCCCCCGGCGCTTGCGTCAAAGAATTGCAGCGCAAGGGCGGCGTCGCGGATCAGGAACCGGCGATGCGCCGGATCGTCCAGCCAGCGGCCTGCGTCCGTTGTGCCCAATTCTGCCCGTTCCATGACCACCTCAATCGATTCACGGGGAAATTGCCGGGGCGGCGGCCCGCTTGCAATCTTTTTGCGGCCACCCCCCTTGCATCGCGGCCTGTCCTCCGCCATGTCGGAACCCAGCGGGACCGGGCCCCTCTGACGGCATGACGCCGTGATGTCGGAACCGCATCGAGCGTGCCTCGATGCAAATGGCCCTGTTTCCGACAGCCCCTTGGCATCGATGCACAACAGCAACGATGAGGGCAAATGGAACTCCTTCTTCTGACCTTTCTTGGCACGCCGCTGTGGATGTGGCTGCTGTTCATCACCCTGGTGATCGCGCTTCTGGTCTTTGACCTGGGCGTCCTCCACACCGACAACCACGAGATCGGCGTCGCGGAAAGCCTGCGCATGTCGGCCATGTACATCGTCCTGGGCCTGGGCTTTTCCGGCTTCATCTACTGGCAGATGGGCACCGAGGCCACCGCCCAGTACCTGACGGCCTTTGTGGTCGAAAAGACCCTGGCGATGGACAACATCTTCGTCATCGCGCTGATCTTCGGCTTTTTCGCCATCCCGCGCGAATACCAGCACCGCGTGCTGTTCTGGGGCATCCTGGGCGTGATCGTGTTGCGCGGCATCATGATCGGCCTAGGCGCCACCATCGTCGAGAACTATCATTGGGTGCTGTATCTGTTCGCGCTGTTCCTGGTGTTCACCGGCATCAAAATGCTGTTCGCCAAGGAAGAATCGCACGACCTGTCCGACAACCGGCTGGTGCGGTTCATGCGCAGGCGCTTCCGCGTGACCGACGAGTTGCACGGCCAGAAATTCATCGCAAAGCTGCCGGACGCCAAGACCGGCAGGCTGGTACGCCATGCGACGCCCCTGCTGCTGGCCCTGGTGATGATCGAGATCGCGGATCTGGTCTTTGCCGTCGATTCGGTCCCGGCGGTCTTCACGATCACGACGGATCCGTTCCTGGTCTATACCTCCAACATCTTCGCGATCCTGGGGCTGCGCGCGCTGTATTTCGCCCTTGCCGCGATCCTGCACCGCTTTGCCTATCTGAAATACGCGCTGTCGCTGCTCTTGGTCTTCATCGGGTCCAAGATCTTCATCGCCGACCTGATGGGATGGGAGAAGTTCCCGCCGACCTGGTCGCTGGGCATCACCTTCGCGATCCTGGGCGCGGGCGTCGTCTTCTCGCTGTGGAAGACGAACGGCGACAAGACGGGCCGCATCGCCTCGCATAGCCCCGGCGAATAAGGCCCCCCGCAAGGCGCCCCATCGGCGCCTTGCCCCCGATTCTGTCCGGCAGGCGGTCTTCATGCCTTTGCACCGGCGCGCGCTTCGTGCAGATTGCAAAACAGCCTGACCTGTTTGACAAAGTGAACCGATGCTTCTGGAAATAATCGTCGTCCTGCTTTTGACGATGTTCAACGGCGTGCTGGCCATGTCGGAACTGGCCATCGTCTCGGCCCGGCCCGCGCGGCTGAAGGTCATGGCGGCGGAAGGCAGCGGCGGCGCGCAGACCGCGCTGGAACTTGGGGCCGAACCCGGCCGCTTCCTGTCAAGCGTGCAGATCGGCATCACCCTTGTGGGCGTGCTGTCGGGCGCATTTTCAGGCGCCACGCTGGGCGCGCGACTGGCGGCGGCGCTGATGGAAGGCGGAATGTCGCCTGCCCTGTCCCAGGCCCTGGGCGTCGGCGGCGTGGTCGTGCTGATCACCTATCTGTCGCTGATCATCGGCGAACTGGTGCCAAAGCAGATCGCCCTGCGGTCCCCCGAAGGGGTCGCGGCCCGCATTTCGCCCCTGATCCTGTTCATCTCGCGCATCGCGGCGCCGATCGTCTGGATCCTCGACAAGTCGGGCAACCTTGTCCTGCGGCTGCTGGGCCAGTCGGGCGAATCCGAACGCGGCATCTCGGACGAGGAGATCCGCGTGATGCTGTCCGAGGCCCGCAGCGCAGGCGTGATCGAGCCCGCTGAGACCGAGATGATCGCGGGCGTCATGCGCATCGCCGACCGCTCCGCCCGCGGGCTGATGACCCCCCGCCACGAGGTCGAGGCCGTCGATGTCAGCGACCCGGCGGCCGACATCCTGCAGAAGTTCCGCGACAGCCGCCGGTCGCGCCTGCTGGTCCGCGACGGTTCCGACGACGACATCATCGGCGTCATCACCCTGCGCGACCTGTTGTCCGAGGACGTGACCGACCTGCGCCCCCTGGTGCAGGAGGTGCCGGTGATCCGCGAGGGCCTGCCCGCGCTGAACGTGATCGAGGAGCTGAAGGCCAGCCCCGCCCATATGCTGCTGGTCTTTGACGAATACGGCCATTTCGAGGGCGTCATCACCGCCATGGACCTGCTGGAGGCCATCGCGGGCGATTTCCCCGAACCGGGCGACGACGAGCCCAAGGCGGTGCAGCGCGAGGACGGAAGCTGGCTGGTCGCGGGCTGGATGCCCGCCGACGAGTTCGCCGACCTGATCGGCATCACCCTGCCCGAGGATCGCGGCTATGAATCCGTCGCGGGCCTTGTTCTGGACCGGGCGGGCGTGCTGCCCGACGTGGGGGCGCAGATCACGCTGGCGAACTGGCGGATCGAGGTCGTGGACCTCGACGGGCGGCGGATCGACAAGCTGCTGGTGTCGCAGCTTGCCGAGGCCTAAAGGGTCAGGCCGCGCGCCGGTCGCGGCCGATGCCCAGCAGCTGATAGATCACCAGGGCGGCCAGCGTCGATGTGCCGATCCCGCCCAGGGCGAAGCCGCCGATGGTGACGGTGAAATCGCCTGCCCCCAGGATCAGCGCGACCCCCACGGTGAACAGGTTGCGCGGGTCGGCGAAGTCCACCCGGTTGTCCACCCAGATCCGCGCCATGGCCGATGCGATCAGGCCGAAGACCGACACGGCCAATCCCGCCAGCACCGGCGCGGGGATCGTCTGCAGGATCGCGCCGAACTTGGGCGACAGGCCCAGCAGGATCGCGATCACCGCGGCAACGGGGAAGATCAGCGTCGAATAGACCTTGGTCATCGCCATGACGCCGATATTCTCGGCATAGGTCGTGACCCCGGTCCCGCCCCCTGCCCCGGCGATCATGGTGGCAAGCCCGTCGCCCAGGAAGCCGCGACCGATGTAACGGTCCATGTTCTGCCCGGTGATCGCGCCAAGCGCCTTGATATGGCCCAGGTTCTCGGCCACCAGCACGACGGCGACGGGGGCGATCATGCTGATCGCCGTCCAGTCGAACTGCGGCGCGGTGAAGTTCGGGACGCCGAACCAGGGCGCCTGCGCCACCCGGTCGAAGTCGATGCCCGGCACCAGGCCCGCGCCGTTGCCGAAGACCAGCACCAGGACATAGCCGAAGGCCAGGGCGATCAGCACCGCGATCCGCCGCGTGCTGCGGGTGCCATAGGCCGACACCATCGCCATGCACAGCACCGTCGCCAGTGCGATCGCCAGATGCGCCATGCTGCCCTTCAACTGCCCCACGGCCACGGGCGCCAGGTTCAACCCGATGGACACGCCGATGGCCCCGGTCACGGCGGGCGGCATCAGCCGTTCCACCCAGCCCGCACCGATGGCCATCACCACCAGCCCGATCAGCGCATAGACCAGCCCCGCCGCGATGATCCCGCCCAGGGCCACGCCGATATTCGGGTTGGCCCCGCCGCCCGCGAATCCCGTCGCGGCCATCACCACCGCGATGAAGGCGAAGGACGACCCCAGATAGCTGGGCACCCGCCCGCCGGTGATGGCAAAGAACAGCAGCGTGCCGATGCCGGAAAAGAACACCGCGACATTGGGGTCGAAGCCCATGATCAGCGGCGCCAGGATCGTCGATCCCGACATGGCCAGCAGGTGCTGGAAGCTCATCGGGACGGCTGCGGCCCATGGCAGCTTTTCGTCGGGAAGCACCGTGGCGCCGGTGGCCGGGCGCCAAAGGGGGAAATAGCCCATCGTCTCTCTCGTATCGTGATTCTGGCGGCAGGCTTAGCCGATCCGCGCGGACAGACCAACGGCTCGCGATTTGGGCTTCCAGCCCGCCCTTCCATGTCGCTAATGTCGCCGCGACCTGACGGAGGAGCAGATGTCCACGAAATCCCACAAGGGCGCGGCGTTCGACTGGGCCGATCCCTTTCTTTTGGACGACCAGTTGAGCGAGGAAGAGCGGATGATCCGCGACAGCGCGGCGGCCTTTGCGGCCGACAAGTTGGCGCCGCGCGTCAAGGACGCCTACCTGACCGAGACGACCGACCCCGAGATCTTCCGCGAAATGGGCGCGGCGGGCCTGCTGGGCGTGACGGTGGACGACGAATACGGCGGGGTCGGCGCGTCCTATGTGGCGTATGGCCTGGTGGCACGCGAGATCGAGCGGATCGACAGCGGCTATCGGTCCATGGCCTCGGTGCAAAGCTCGCTGGTGATGTTCCCGATCGAGGCCTATGGGTCCGAGGAGCAGAAGCGGCGCTATCTGCCCAAGCTGGCAACCGGAGAGTATATCGGCTGCTTCGGCCTGACCGAACCGGATGCGGGGTCGGACCCGGCGGGCATGAAGACCCGCGCCAGGAAGACCGATGGCGGCTATGTGCTGAACGGGTCGAAGATGTGGATCTCGAACAGCCCGATTGCCGATGTCTTCGTGGTCTGGGCCAAATCCGACGCCCATGGCGGCAAGGTCCGCGGCTTCGTGCTGGAAAAGGGCACCAAGGGCCTCTCGGCGCCGAAGATCGAGGGGAAACTGTCGCTTCGCGCCTCGATCACGGGTGAGATCGTGATGGAGGAGGTCGAGGTCGGCGAGGATGCCCTGCTGCCCGGCGTCGAAGGGATGGGCGGTCCTTTCGGCTGCCTCAACCGCGCGCGCTATGGCATCAGCTGGGGCGCGATGGGCGCTGCCGAGGATTGCTGGTTCCGGGCGCGGCAATACGGGCTTGACCGCCACCAGTTCAACCGCCCCCTGGCCGCGACGCAGCTGTTCCAGAAGAAACTGGCCGACATGCAGACCGAGATCGCTCTTGGCCTGCAGGCGTCCCTGCGGGTGGGCCGGCTGTTCGACGAAGGCCGCTTTGCGCCGGAAATGATCTCCATCGTCAAGCGCAACAACTGCGGCAAGGCACTGGAGATCGCGCGCATGGCCCGCGACATGCATGGCGGCAACGGGATTTCCAGCGAATACCACGTGATCCGCCACGCGCAGAACCTGGAAACCGTGAACACCTATGAAGGCACCCATGATGTCCACGCGCTGATCCTGGGCCGCGCGCAGACGGGGATCCAGGCCTTTGGCTGAGCCGCCGCTGAAGGGGTTGCGCGTCGTCGAACTGGCCCGCATCCTCGCCGGGCCATGGATCGGGCAGACGCTGGCGGATCTGGGCGCCGAGGTGATCAAGGTCGAGGCCCCGGAAGGCGACGACACCCGCCGCTGGGGTCCGCCCTTCATCGACCGGCCCCGCGCGGACGGTACGACCGAGAAGGTCGCCGCCTATTTCCACGCGGCGAACCGGGGCAAAACATCCGTGGTCTGCGACTTCAACAACGCGGCCGACCTGGAGCGGCTGCGCGGGCTGATCGACAACGCCGATGTCGTGGTGGAAAACTTCAAGTTGGGCGGGCTGGCCCGCTTCGGGCTGGACTACGCCACGCTGTCGGCGCGCAATCCGGGGCTGGTCTATGCTTCGATCACCGGCTTCGGGCAGGACGGGCCGCGTGCGAGCCAGCCGGGCTACGACTTCCTGATCCAGGGCATGAGCGGGATCATGGACCTGACCGGGGCGCCCGATGGCGAGCCGCAGAAGGTCGGCGTGGCCTGGATCGACATCTTCACCGGGCTTTACGGGGTGATCGCCGTGCAGGCGGCGCTGGCGGAACGGGCGCGGTCGGGGCGCGGCCAGCATCTGGACCTGTCCCTTCTGGATTGCGGGGTGGCGGTGCTGGCCAACCAGGCCACGAACTACCTGCTGGGGGGCACGGTGCCGCACCGGCTGGGCAATGCGCATCCCAACATCGTGCCCTATCAGCTGTTCCCGGCATCCAACGGCCACCTGATCGTCGCCTGCGGCAATGACCGGCAGTTCGCGGCGCTGTGCCGGGTGCTGGACCTTCCCGACCTGCCGGGCAACCCGGATTACGCCACCAACCCCGCCCGCGTGGCGCATCGCGACCGGCTGGTGCCGATGCTGGCGGCGGCCACCGCGCGCCGGAGCCGCGCCGACCTGATCGCCGCGATGGAGGCCGCAGGCGTGCCCGCCGGTCCGGTCAACGACGTGGCCGAGGCGCTGTCCGAACCCCAGGTCGCCGCGCGCGGGTTGCGGATCGCGCCCGAAGGCATCGTGGGGCTGCGCACGCCCATCCGCTTCGGCCGCAGCGCCATGGCTCATGACCGCGCCGCCCCCGCCCTGGGGGAAGGGGAATGGCGGTTCGGCCAATGAAAAACCCCCGCCGGTCAGGCGGGGGTCAAAGCGGTCAGGCTGTCGCGGACATCAGTCGCGGTTGCCCATGAATTGCAGCAGGAACATGAACAGGTTCAGGAAGTCCAGGTACAGCTGCAGGGCGCCCATGATGGCGGTCTTGCCCAGGAAGTCCCGGTCCGAACCAGCCAGTTGCAGATAGGTGTTCTTGATGTTCTGCGTGTCATAGGCGGTCAGGCCCGCGAAGATCAGCACGCCCAGGATGGAAATCGCGAACTGCATCCCCGACGACTGCAAGAAGATGTTCACGATGGACGCCACGATCAGGCCGATCACGCCCATGATCAGGAAGCTGCCCCAGCCCGAGATGTCCTTCTTCGTGGTATAGCCCCACAGCGACAGGCCCGCGAAGGCGATGGCCGTCACCAGGAAGGTCTGCACGATCGAGGTGCCGGTGAAGACCAGGAAGATCGAACTGATCGACAGCCCCATCAGCGCGGCAAAGCCGTAGAACAGCATGGTCGCCGCCGAAACCGACAGGCGGTTCAGCGCGGCGCCGAAGGCGAAGACGACCAGCAGCGGCGCGAACATGATCACCCATTTCAGGGGCGAGTTGTACAGCGCCTGGGCCACCGCCGGGTTGTTGACCGCAAGCGTGCTGACGCCATAGGCGGCGACGGCGGTTACACCCATGCCGACCGCCATCAGCCCATAAACCTTGTTCATGTAGGCCCGCAGCCCTTCGTCGATCACCGCCTGGCGGGTGCCGACGCGCTGCGTGGTGCGGTAAGTGTTGTAATCTGCCATCAATGTCTCCCCTGTCAGGCTTGCCGGACGGTGACCGGCATATGCGATCCATATTGGCATGATGCGGGTATGAATCAATGCCCGGACTGCGGCAATTCCGCACAGTTTTACAAGGTTGTTACAGGGTGATGACGATCTTGCCGACTGACCTGCGGGTGCGCAGCAGCTCGAAGGCCTCGGCGATCCGCTCCAGCGGCAGCGTCTGGCCCACCACCGGGGCCAGCCGGCCATCCCCGAACATGCGGAACAGGGCCGCCATGCTGTCCGACAGCGCGCGGGGATCCAGCTTCGCATGGCCGCCCCAGTAGAAGCCGTGGATGGCGATGTTCTTGACCAGGGCATGGTTCAGCGGCAGCACGGGCGGCCTGCCCCCGGCAAAGCCGATCACCAGGAAGCGCCCGCCGGGGTTCAGGGCGCGAAAGGCGGCCTCGCCCGCGCTGTCGCCCACGGCGTCATAGACGACATCGACGCCGCCCAGTTCCCGCAAGCCCGTCTTCAGGTCCGCGCCATCGGCACTGTCGATGACGTGATCGGCGCCCGCCTTGCGCACCACCTCCAGCCGGTCCGGCCCGCGCGCCACGCCGATGACGCGGGCACCCATGGCGTGCCCGATCTCGACCGCGGTCAGGCCGACGCCGCCGGCGGCGCCCAGGACGGCCAGGGTTTCGCCCGCGCGAAGGGCGGCGCGGCCCGCCAGGGCCAGGTGGCTGGTGCCATAGGCGATCTGGAAGCCCGCCGCCTGCTCGAAGCCCATCCCCGCAGGCAGGGGCGTGCAGGCGGCAGGGGGAACGGCGACCAGTTCGGCCATGGTTCCGGCGGCCAGAACGGCCACGCGGTCGCCCGGCCGCAGGCCGCTACCGACCGGCGCGCTGACCACCTCGCCCGCGCCTTCAAGGCCGGGGGCGAAGGGCGGATCCTGGCGTTCCTGGTATTCGCCCCTGGCCTTCAGCAGATCGGCGAAGTTCAGCGCCGCCGCCCGCATCCGCACCAGGACCATCCCCGGCCCCGGCTGCGGCGCGGACAGCGTGCGCAGGACGGGGTCGCCCCCAAGTTGTTCAACCAAAGCGATTCGCATGGACGCGGAACAGCCCGCCGTGGAAGTTTTCGTCAAAACTGTCATCCCCTTATCTGCCACCTCCTGTTTGCCCGTCACGAACCTGTCTTTTTGGTCAGAACCGCCCCCGTTAACCAGGTTAACACTCGAAAATTGAGGAAGGTTGGGTTAGTGCTTCCTTAGATTGCACAAGGTGGTAACGATGAAACACGGTGTTGATGTTCATGTTGGCAAGCGTATCCGGCATCGCCGCTGGATGATCGGAATGACCCAACAGCAACTGGCCGACAAGGTTGGTATCAAGTTCCAGCAAATCCAGAAATACGAAACAGGGATGAACCGCGTCTCGGCGTCCAGGCTGTGGGACATCGCGCGCGCGGTGGATGTTCCCGTCAGCTTCTTCTTCGAAGGGCTGCACGAAAGCGACATGCCCGAGGAGGTCGCGGGCGACATCCTGGCCGACAAGGAGGCGCTGCAACTGGTGCGCGCCTATTACACCATGCCGGTCGCGCAGCGCCGCCAGATCTTCGAACTGGCGCGCGTCCTGTCCGACGCCGCCTGATCCGTTCCGGGCGCGGGACGTGTTCCTGTCACGCGCCTGAGACGGCCCCGGCTGTCAAATCCTTGCCGCTGCCACTGGCAGGACGATACCGTTCGGGTTAGTCCTGCCGATGGAACGGACCAAGGGGGCAGCCATGCAGGACGCGCAGGACATCATCAATGCAGCGCACCGGATGGCCGATGCCGCCCGCGCGGCCATCCTGCCCTTCTTCCGCACCGGCCTTGCCGCCGACAACAAGTGGCAGACCGGCTTCGACCCGGTGACCGAGGCTGACCGCGCCGCCGAACGCGCCATGCGCGAGGTTCTGGCCCGGCTGCGCCCCCACGACGCGATCCTGGGCGAGGAATATGGCACGACCGAAGGCTCCAGCGGGTTGACCTGGATCCTGGATCCCATCGACGGCACCCGCGCATTCCTGTGCGGCGCCCCAAGCTGGGGGGTGCTGATCGGGCTGTCCGACGGCCAAGGCATCGCTTACGGGCTGATCGACCAGCCTTACACGCGCGAACGCTTCGAAGGCGGGTTGGGCCAGGCGCGCCTGGTCACGGACGCGGGCAGCCGCCCCCTGGCGGTGCGAAGCGGCGTGGACCTGGCGCAGGCCACCCTGCTGACCACCTATCCCGAGGTCGGCAGCGAGGCCGAGGAAGCCGCCTTCCGCCGCGTGGCCCGCCAGGTGCGGCTGACGCGATACGGGCTGGACTGCTATGCCTATGGCCTGCTGGCCCTGGGCCAGATCGATCTGGTGATCGAGGCCGGGTTGCAAAGCTATGACATCGCGGGGCCCCTGGCCGTGGTCCAGGCGGCGGGCGGCATCGTTACCGACTGGCAGGGCGGTCCGGCCCATGGCGGCGGGCAGGTGATCGCCGCCGCATCGCCCGCCCTGCACCGCGCCGCGCTTGACCTGCTGAACGCGGGGGGTGCCGCATGACCGACCAGACCCCTGCCCCTGACGACCAGCCGCTCGACCGCGACGGCGACGAGTTCCTGCCCCGCCGCGAACTGCTGGACCAGATCGACGCGGCCATCGAGGCGGGCGACACGGCGGCCCTGAACACGCTGCTGGAGCCGATGCACGGCGCCGACATCGCCGACATCATCGAACGGCTGGACCCCGCCCCGCGCCGCGCCTTCCTGCGCCTGTATTCCGGCGAGATCGACGGCGAGATCCTGT
Organism: Paracoccus sp. SSK6; assembly: GCF_039770665.1. Taxonomy (NCBI): domain Bacteria; kingdom Pseudomonadati; phylum Pseudomonadota; class Alphaproteobacteria; order Rhodobacterales; family Paracoccaceae; genus Paracoccus; species Paracoccus sp. SSK6. The sequence continues at coordinate 183,510 of NZ_JBDPNJ010000004.1, forward strand.
CCGAGATCGACGAGGCGATCCGCGACGAGGTGATCGACCAGCTTCCGCCCGAGGTCGTCGCCGAAGCCGTCCGCGAGATGGACAGCGACGACGTGGTGGACCTGGTCGAGGACATGGACGAGCCCGAGCGGGCCGAGATCCTGGCCGCCCTTGACGCGACCGACCGTGCCGCTGTCCAGCAGTCGCTGGCCTATCCCGAATATTCCGCCGGGCGCCTGATGCAGTCCGAGGTCGTGACCGCCCCCGAACACTGGACCGTGGGCGAGGCCGTGGCCTTCCTGCAATCCGAGGACTGGCTGCCCGAGCAGTTCTATCACATCGTCCTGGTCGATCCGCGCCGCCATCCGCTGGGCTATGTCACGCTGGGCCGCCTGCTGGCCTCCGCCCACGCGACCCCCCTGCGCGACATCACCGAGGACAGCTTCCGCACCATCAGCGCCTTTGCCGACGAAGGCGACGTGGCCTATGTCTTCAACCAGTATCACCTGATCTCGGCCCCCGTGGTGGACCGCGACGACCGGCTGGTGGGCATCATCACCATCGACGACGCCATGGCGGTCCTGGACGAGGAGCACGAGGAGGACATCCTGCGCCTGGCCGGCGTGGGCGACGAAAGCCACGTCACCGACGGCCCGCTGGCCACCGCCCGGCAGCGGTTGCCCTGGCTGGTGGCGAACCTTTGCACGGCGTCGCTGTCGGCCATCGTGATCTCGATGTTCGAGGATACCATCGCCGCCCTTGTGGCGCTTGCGGCGCTGATGCCCATCGTCGCCTCGACCGGCGGCATCGCGGGAACGCAGTCGCTGGCCGTCGCCGTGAGGGGGCTTGCCACGCGCGACCTGAACCGTTCGAATGCCCGGCGCGTCGTGATCCGCGAATTGCTGGCCGGGATGCTGAACGGCGTCGGGCTGGCCCTGATCTTGGGCCTTGCGGGTACGTTGATCTTTGGCGACATCCGGCTGGGCGTGGTGCTGGCGGCGGCGATGATGGTGAACCAGATCGTCGCGGCCCTGGGCGGGGTGCTGGTGCCCCTGACGCTGAGCAAGCTGGGCATGGACCCCGCCCTGGCATCCGGCACCTTTGTCACGACCATGACCGACGTGATGGGCTTCTTCGCCTTTCTGGGGCTTGCGACGATGATGCTGCTGTGACCTCCATGGACAAACCCGCCCTCCGCGCCCTTGCCCTGGCCGCCCGTGACCAGGGCGGCGATCAGGACGCCCTGGCCCGCCACCTGATCGCGGCCCTTGCCCCCCATGCGGGCGAGGTTCTGTCCGGCTATTGGCCGATGCGGGGCGAGGCCGATCCCCGCCCCGCGATGGCAGCGCATGACGGGCCGGTCTGCCTGCCGGTGGTGCCGGGAAAGGCCGTGCCGCTGGTCTTTCGCCAATGGAAGGGCGAGCCGCTTGTGCCCGGCCCCTTCGGCACCTCTCATCCGTCCGATTCGCAACCGCTGCTGGTGCCCACGGTGTTGATCGTGCCGCTGGCGGGCTTCGACCGGCGCGGGAACCGCATCGGCTATGGCGGCGGCTATTACGACCGGACCCTGCAAATGCTGCGCGAAACGGGCCGCGCAACGGCGATCGGGCTGGCCTTCGCCGTCCAGGAACTGCCTGATATTCCGGCCGATCCCTTCGATCAGCCGCTGGATCTGATCGTCACCGACAGGGGCCTGATCCGACCGCATTCCTGATTGCCCGTCCGCTGTGACAAGTTTGCATCGGTTGTGCAAAACCGGCGGATGACCTTGGGACAGGGCTGTGGATAAGGCCGGGAAGGGTTCTTCCAACACCCTGCTTTTGCCGCGAAAATCTCCATTCGATCTTTGTTGGAATTTTCTCCGGCCCGCCCGCTGTGCGCGAATCTTCGCGCCGCCTCCAAAACCCCGAGTCAACGGGATTCTGGATCTTATCCACAGATAAGAGTCGTTGCATCGCGGGTCGGACGGGATCAATCTTGTGGCCTGCGGCGTTGGTCATACCAGATGTGGTGGCAGGTGAGCCATAATCACCAAGGCCCGTCGCTTCGTGATTTTCGACATGCCGGGCGGTGCTTCCGCCCGGACCCATGGCTGCGGCCATGGGGCGGCTGCTGGCTGCGTGGCGCAAGTCGCGGATGGGGGACGACGATAGGAAAGGGCAATGGGCATGAAGATCGAACGGCGTTTTACCACCCCTGACGGGGGCGCATACGGCGACATCGCCTTCACGACGACCACCAGCGAGATCCGCAACCCCGACGGCAAGATCGTCTTCCGCAACGACCAGGTCGAAATCCCCGAAGGCTGGAGCCAGGTCGCCAGCGACGTGATCGCCCAGAAGTATTTCCGCAAGGCGGGCGTCCCTGCCGCGCTGAAGCGCGTCAGGGAAAAGGGCGTCCCCGAGTTCCTGTGGCGCAGCGTGGCCGATGACGAAGCCTTGGCGCAGTTGCCCGAAGACCAGCGTTACGGCGGCGAGACGAGCGCCCGGCAGGTCTTCGACCGGCTGGCCGGGGCCTGGGCCTACTGGGGTTGGAAAGGCGGGTATTTTTCCAAAGAAGAAGACGCCCGCGCCTATCACGACGAGATGCGTTTCATGCTGGCCCGCCAGATGGCCGCGCCGAACAGTCCGCAATGGTTCAACACCGGGCTGCACTGGGCTTACGGGATCGACGGCCCGTCGCAGGGGCATTTCTATGTCGATTACAAGACCGGCAAGCTGGTCAAGTCCGACAGCGCCTATGAACATCCCCAGCCGCATGCCTGCTTCATCCAGTCGGTCAGCGACGACCTGGTGAACGAAGGCGGCATCATGGACCTGTGGGTCCGCGAGGCGCGGCTGTTCAAATACGGTTCGGGCACGGGCACCAATTTCAGCAGCCTGCGCGGCGAAGGGGAACGGCTGTCGGGCGGCGGCAAGTCCTCGGGCCTGATGGGCTTCCTGAAGATCGGCGATCGGGCAGCGGGCGCGATCAAGTCGGGCGGCACCACGCGCCGCGCGGCCAAGATGGTGATCTGCGACATGGATCACCCCGACATCGAATCCTTCATCAACTGGAAGGTCATCGAGGAGCAGAAGGTCGCAAGCCTTGTCGCCGGATCGAAGGCGCATGAGGCCCGGCTGAACGACATCTTCGCCGCGATCCGTGCCGGTGACGGGGAAACCGATCCCGCCAAGAATGACGCCCTGAAATCCGCAATCCGCGCCGCCAAGCGCGCGATGATCCCGGAAACCTATGTCAACCGCGTCCTGCAATACGCGCGCCAGGGCTTCGACAGCATCGAATTCCCGACCTATGACACCGACTGGGACAGCGAGGCCTATGTCAGCGTCTCGGGCCAGAACTCGAACAACTCGGTCCGGGTGACGGATGCCTTCCTGCAAGCCGTGCGCGAGGACGCGCCGTGGGAATTGCTGCGCCGCACCGATGGCACGGTCGCCAAGACGGTTTCCGCCCGCGAGCTGTGGGATCAGGTCGGACACGCCGCCTGGGCCTGCGCCGATCCCGGCATCCAGTTCCACGACACGGTGAACGCCTGGCACACCTGCCCCGAGGACGGGCCGATCCGGGGGTCCAACCCGTGCAGCGAATACATGTTCCTGGACGACACGGCCTGCAACCTGGCGTCGATGAACCTGCTGACCTTCTATCACGATGGCCGGTTCGACGCCGATGCCTATGTCCACGCCACCCGGCTGTGGACCGTGACGCTGGAGATCAGCGTGCTGATGGCGCAGTTCCCGTCCAGGGAAATCGCGCAGCGTTCCTATGATTTCCGCACGCTGGGCCTGGGCTATGCCAATATCGGCGGGCTCTTGATGAACATGGGCCTGGGCTATGACAGCGACGAAGGCCGGGCGCTCTGCGGCGCGCTGACGGCGATCATGACCGGCGTGGCCTATGCGACAAGCGCGCAGATGGCGGCGGAACTGGGGGCTTTCCCCGGATACGCGCGCAACGCCAAGCACATGCTGCGGGTGATCCGCAACCACCGCGCGGCGGCCCATGGCACAGGCGCCTATCAGGCGGTGAACGTAGCCCCGGTCGAACTCGACGCCGACAACTGCCCCGACGCCCGCCTTGTCGCCATCGCCCGGCAGGCCTGGGAGGAGGCGCTGGCCCTGGGCGAGGATCACGGCTTCCGCAACGCGCAGGTCACGGTGATCGCGCCCACCGGCACCATCGGCCTGGTCATGGATTGCGACACCACCGGGATCGAGCCCGATTTCGCCCTGGTCAAGTTCAAGAAGCTGGCGGGCGGCGGCTATTTCAAGATCATCAACCAGTCGGTCCCGGCCGCCTTGACCGCGCTGGGCTATGCCCCCGCGCAGATCGAGGAGATCGTGGCCTATGCCGTGGGCCACGCCACCCTGGGCAACTGCCCTGGCATCAACCACACCGCGCTGGCGGGCCACGGCTTCGGCCTGGCCGAGATCGAGAAGATCGAGGCCGCGCTGGCCACGGCCTTCGACATCCGCTTCGTCTTCAACCAGTGGACCCTGGGCGAGGATTTCTGCAAGGGCACCCTGGGCATTCCTGCCGACAAGCTGGCCGACCCCACCTTCGACCTGCTGCGCCACCTGGGCTTTACCCGCGCGCAGATCGACGCCGCCAACGACCATGTTTGCGGCACCATGACGCTGGAAGGCGCGCCGCATCTGCGGGCCGAACACCTGCCCGTCTTCGACTGCGCCAATGCCTGCGGCAAGACCGGCAAGCGGTATCTGTCGGTCGAAAGCCATATCCGCATGATGGCCGCGGCGCAGTCCTTCATCTCGGGCGCGATCTCCAAGACGATCAACATGCCGAACAGCGCGACCATCGCCGAGGCGCTTGCGGCATACGAACTGTCCTGGTCGCTGGGCATCAAGGCCAATGCGCTTTACCGCGACGGCTCCAAGCTGTCGCAACCCTTGGCAGCGGCCCTGGTCGAGGATGACGAGGAAGCCGAGGAGATCCTTGCCACCGGCAGCGCGCAGGAAAAGGCCGCCGTGATCGCCGAAAAGATCGTCGAGCGGATCATCGTCAAGGAAACGGTGCGCAGCCACCGCGAAAAGCTGCCGCAGCGGCGCAAGGGCTATACCCAGAAGGCGCTGATCGGCGGTCACAAGGTCTATCTGCGCACCGGCGAATACGACGACGGCACCCTGGGCGAGATCTTCATCGACATGCACAAGGAAGGCGCGGGCTTCCGGGCGATGATGAACAACTTTGCCATCGCGGTGTCGGTTGGTCTGCAATACGGCGTGCCGCTGGAGGAATTCGTGGACGCCTTCACCTTCACCCGCTTCGAGCCCGCGGGCATGGTGCAGGGCAACGACAGCATCAAGAACGCGACCTCGATCCTGGATTACGTGTTCCGCGAACTGGCGGTGTCCTATCTGGACCGCACGGATCTGGCGCATGTGAAGCCCGAAGGCGCCCGCTTCGACGACATGGGTGGCGGAGAGCGCGAGGGCCTGAACGTGGCCCCTGTCAGCGAGCAGTCGGAACTGAAGTCCCTGACCATGCTGAAGCAGATCAGCAGCGCCGGTTACCTGCGCAAGCGCCTGCCCCAGGATCTGATGGTGCTGCAGACGGGCGTGTCGGCCACCGCGATCATGTCTGCGGAACCTGCCGCCATGGACGCCCGCGCCAAGGCCCGGATGCAGGGCTATGAGGGCGATCCCTGCGGCGAATGCGGGAACTATACGCTGGTGCGGAACGGGACGTGCATGAAGTGCAACACCTGCGGCGGGACGAGCGGGTGTAGTTGAGGCTGGAAAGACTGATCAAACCCGCCGCCCTGCGCAAGGGCGGCGGCTATCATTCGACCCTTACTTCAGAACCTCTTGGGAAGACCTGCCTGCTTGAGCGTTGCATTTGCCGTGTGCCGCGACTTGCAGCCGTGATCGACCGTGAAGTGGATTCAGAAACCGGGCTGAACCAGATCTCGTGATCGCCTTTGCCTGCTCGCACAAAATGACAGCCCGCAGCGCGCCAGGCCTCGACCAGTTCCCGATAGTAGCCTTTGACCATGAATCAGGCGTATCGGACAGGCTTCAGGAATTCCTTGGTTACCATATGCACAGGGATCTGGTCACCCTCCCGTGCAAAGCCGTTCAATTCGGCCAGATCATACAGCGCCGCCATGACCTTCTGATGCAGCTTGTCCAGGCTGTCGGCCTCCACGGCCAAACCCGGCACATCGGCGGTCGTGGCAACCCAGACCCCTGCGTCCTGGTCCCACCCGATGGTCACATTGATCGGCTGATGTTCGACGGAGATCATGGTGCTTCCTTTGCGTCATCCAGATATAGCAAACGCCGCTACTGGATCAACGATTTCAGGAAGAAGTGGCAGCCCGTAGGGGAGTCGAACCCCTCTTTTCAGGTTGAAAACCTGACGTCCTAACCGATAGACGAACGGGCCACTTTTCAGCGCTGCCAGTGTTTCCCGGCGGCGTGGAGCGGTGTTTAGGCAAAGCTGCGGGGGGGCGCAAGGGGAAAAATCCGCCTGTTCGACAAAATTTTCAAGCGCCCCCCGGAGGCGGCCGCTCCAGCCCCCCGCGCGGTTCTTGCAGGGGCGCGCGGGGGGCTGTAAACCCGCGCCAACGAAAGGAAACGTCATGTCGATCACCGAGGATCAGGCCCGCAAGGTCGCGCATCTGGCGCGCATCGCGGTCGATGACGCCGCTCTGCCCGCGCTTGCCCGCGAACTGAACGGCATCCTGCATTTCATGGAACAGCTGTCCGAGGTGGACGTGACCGGCGTCGAGCCGATGACCGGCGTCACCCCCATGCGGCTGAAGCGGCGCGAGGATGTCGTGACCACCGGCGGGATGGCCGACAGGATCCTGTCCAACGCCCCCGACGCGCGCGAGGGCTTCTTTGCCGTCCCGAAGGTGGTGGAATGAGCGACCTGAACACCCTGACCATCTCTGATGCGCGCGATGCGCTGAAGAAGGGCGACACGACTGCCGTCGAACTGACCGAGGCCTGCCTGACCGCCATCGAAGGCGCGGGCGCGCTGAACGCCTTTGTCCACCACACCCCCGACATGGCGCGGCAGATGGCCCAGGCCGCCGATGCCCGGATCAAGGCGGGCGATGCCACGGCCATGACCGGCATCCCGCTGGGCGTCAAGGACGTGTTCTGCGTGCGTGGCGTGCCCTCGCAGGCCGCCAGCCGCATCCTGGAAGGCTTCCGCCCGGAATACGAATCGACCGTGACCCAGAACCTGTGGAACGCGGGCGCGGTGATGCTGGGCAAGCTGAACCAGGACGAATTCGCCATGGGCTCGGCCAACGAATCCAGTTGCTATGGCCCGGCGGTGAACCCGTGGAAGGTGGACGACCGTCCGTTGACGCCGGGCGGGTCGTCCGGCGGTTCGGCTGCGGCGGTGGCGGCGGACCTGTGCCTTGCGGCGACGGGGACGGACACGGGCGGCTCGATCCGCCAGCCTGCGGCTTTCACCGGCATCGTGGGGCTGAAGCCGACCTATGGCCGTGTCAGCCGCTGGGGGGTGATCGCCTATGCCTCATCGCTGGACCAGGCCGGGCCGATGACCAAGAC
>NZ_JBDPNJ010000005.1:0-162794 GCF_039770665.1 Paracoccus sp. SSK6
CAAACCCTAAAGATATCTTTCCCGACCGAACGCTGCGATAAACCGGCAGGCAACACCCGTTAAAGTTGTGTGAAGCTGGTCCCACCAACACATGGGACAGTTCAAAAATGAGCTACATGCCGAACGTCATCGCCTTCCGTCCCCGCCCCGCGGCCCAGCCGCTGCGCCGTCCGCGCCTCCTGATCCGCGCCGCCCGCGAGGGGCAAGCTGGCTGGCGCCGCGACCGCGACCTCAGGCGCCTGCTGCGGACCGACCATTGCCCCACCCCCGGCGCCGCCCTGCCCCGCCTGCGGGCCGAGGAAGCAGCCCTGAACGAAGCCCGGCTGCAACGCGCGGCGGATTACGACATGCACCGCCATGTCCTGGTGATGATCGCCATCCTTGCGGAAATGCGCGCGGCCGTGGCCGATGCTCCGGCACCGGTCACGGCGGGGACGCGGATCGGTGCGGCAATGCTGGCGCAGATGAGCGCGGCGCTCAACGTCCCCGGAACAGCGATCCCAGCACGCCCCTGACGATGGCCTGGCCGGATTTCGTGCCAAGCTGCCGCGCAAGGCTTTTGCCGAAGGTTTCCATGATCGAATCGCTGCGGGACGACCGGGCGCGGGTGGGCCGCGCCCCGTCATGCCCGCCGTCCCGCGGCTCGTACCGGCGCGCGTTGCGGTATTCGCTGCGGTTCATGTCGAACAGCGCGTCGGTGTCGGCCTTTTCCTGGGCGCGGGCCGCGTCCTCGGTCCGCCGCGCCAGCAGTTCCTGGGCGGATTCGCGGTCGATGGTCCTGGCATACTTCAGCCCCATGGGCGACGCGCCCATCACCTCGGCCCGCTCGGCATCGCTGATCGGGCCCATGCGGCTGAAAGGCGGGCGGATCAGCGTGCGCTGGACCATGCCCGGCACGCCCTTTTCCTCCAGCAGCGATGTCACGGCCTCGCCGGTGCCGACATGCTGGATCGCCTCGGCGGTGTCGAAATCGGGATTGGCGCGGTAGTTTTCCGCAGCCATCCGCAACGCCTTCTGGTCCTTGGCGGTGAAGGCGCGCAGCGCGTGCTGGATGCGGTTGCCAAGCTGGCCCAGCACCGCTTCGGGAATGTCGGCCGGGTTCTGGCTGACGAACCACAGGCTGACGCCCTTGGACCGGATCAGCCGCGCGACCTGTTCGACCTTTTCGATCAAAGCCTTGGGCGCACCGTCGAACAGCAGATGCGCCTCGTCGAAGAAGAAGGCGATGCGCGGGCGGTCGGGATCGCCCACCTCGGGCAGTTGCTCGAACAGTTCGGACAAGAGCCACAGCAGGAAGGTCGCGTAAAGCCGGGGCGAGTGCATCAGCCGGTCGGCAGCCAGGATGTTGACCATCCCCTTGCCCGAGGCGTCCTGCCGGATGATGTCCGACAACTCCAGCGCGGGTTCGCCGAACAGCCGGTTGCCGCCCTGGTTTTCCAGCACCAGCAGCGCCCGCTGGATCGCGCCCACGCTGGCCGTGCTGACATTGCCGTATCGCAGCGACAGATCAGCGGCGTTCTGCCCGACCCAGACCAGCATCGCCTGCAGATCCTTCAGATCCAGCAGCGCCAGGCCTTGTTCGTCGGCCACGCGGAAGGCGATGTTCATCACCCCTTCCTGCGCCTCGGTCAGGTCCAACAGGCGTGACTGCAACAGCGGCCCCATCTCGGCCGGGGTGGTGCGGACGGGATGGCCCCTTTCGCCCCAGACATCCCAGAAGGTGACGGGGAAAGCCTGATAATCCAGCGGCACGCCGATCTGCGCAGCCCGGTCGGCAAAGGACTGATGCGCCTTGGCATCCGTGCTGCCTGCCCGCGCCATGCCGGCCAGATCGCCCTTCACATCGGCCAGAAAGACCGGAACGCCTGCCAGCGACAGGCTTTCGGCCAGCGTCTGCAGGGTGACGGTCTTGCCCGTGCCGGTGGCGCCCGCGATCAGGCCATGGCGGTTGGCGTATTTCAGCAGCAGGTTCTGCGGCACGGCGTGCCCTGCCCCGCCGCCGCCCACGAAAACGGTGTTTGCCCGGCTGTCCACCACGCCTGTCATGCCCGCCCCCTTGTCCCTGTTGCGCCGCGCGCCCATGCAGCGTTCGGCCTGACAATACAATGTTAATGAAACCGTGCCAGTATCCCAATCGTTCGGCATCAGGATCGTCGATGACGAACCTTCCTCCCTGTTGGACTGCCGCGCCTTCGGGCGCGGCTTTTTTGTGATGGACCCTGAACATCTGGACAGTTGACGGATCACGGCGGCGCGACTAGCGTGCAGATCAATGATGACCGGCCAGTCCGGCAGGGGGGAAGATCGCGCCCATGGCGCCAGGGTCGTGGTTCAGGCCACGACCCTTTTGATTCCGCCGGCCCACCCATGCCATGCGGCCCGTGTCGATCCGGTGACAGGCAGAACATCGCCAATCCCGTCCGGGTCAACGCTTGGTGAACACGGCTGTCCTGTTGCCGCCTGACAAATGAAAACGGACATGCTACGCCCGCTCAACGCATTGAGCAAAGGGACGAAACAACGATGCCAATCAAACCCTCGCAGGCCCTTCTGGCTGCGCTTGCCCTGGTCGCGGCACCGGCTTTCGCGCAGGACAGCACCGCCCCGGCCACGCCCGAGGCCCCCGCTGCGGAAGCCCCTGCCGCTGACACGCCCGCCGCGCCCGCGCCCGCTGCCGCCGCCCCCGCTGCGGATGCTCCGGCTGTGAATGCCGATGCCGATGCCGCGCCGAAGGTCGGGCAGTATTACGTCAAGGCCACGGAACAGGCCTGGACCACCCGCTGCCTCAAGGCCGAACAGGGCAAGGATCCCTGCGAGCTGTATCAGCTGCTGAAGGATGGCGAAGGGAACTCGGTCGCCGAGATGACCCTGATCCCCCTGAAGAACAGCAAGGACGTGGCAGCGGGCGCGACGCTGGTCGCACCGCTGGAAACCGACCTGATCCAGGGCTTGGGCCTTGCCGTCGGCACGGGCGAGGCGCGCGGCTATCCCTTCAGCTTCTGCGCCCCGGTGGGCTGCGTGTCCCGCATGGGCTTCACCCAGGCCGAGCTTGACGGGCTGAAGCGCGGGAAGGACGCGACCCTGACCCTGCTGCCCTTCGGCGGCGACCGCGAGAAACCCGTTCGCCTGACGCTGTCCCTGGCTGGCTTCACCAAGGCCTTCGACGCGCTGTCGGCCTATGCCGACGAACCCGCCCCGGCTGCGGAAGCACCGGCTGCGGAAGCACCGGCTGCGGAAGCACCGGCCAACTGATCCGGCCAAGAAGACAGAAGCCGCGCCCCTTCGGGCGCGGCTTTTCCATGCCTGATCCTCAGACCCGCCGCAGGGCGATCACGGCGTTCAACCCGCCAAAGGCGAAGGCGTTGGACAGGACCGCATCGACGCGGGCATCCCGCGCCTCGTTCGGGACCACGTCCAGGGCGCATTCGGGATCGGGTTCCTGATAGCCGATGGTAGGCGCGATCACGCCGTCGCGCAGCGCCATGATGCAGGCCAGCAGTTCCACCGCGCCCGTGCCGCCGATGACATGTCCGTGCATCGCCTTGGTGGAAGACATCATCAGACGGTCCGCGTGATGGCCGAAGGCATGGGCCACCGCCGCGCATTCGGTCTTGTCATTCGCCGCCGTGCCGGTGCCATGGGCGTTGATATAGCCCACATCCTCGGGGTTCAGGCCCGCGTCCTGCAAGGCGCCGGTGATCGCCCGTTCGGCCCCCTGTGCGGACGGCATCACGATGTCCTGCGCGTCCGAGGACATGGCGAATCCCACCACCTCGGCCAGGATGTCGGCGCCGCGGGCGCGGGCGTTTTCGTAATCCTCGAAGACGAAGACGCCCGCGCCTTCGCCCTGGACCATGCCGTTGCGGTTGGCGGAAAACGGGCGGCACGCGTCCTTGGACATGACGCGCAGCCCTTCCCAGGCCTTGACGCCGCCAAAGCACAGCATCGCCTCGGACCCGCCTGTCAGCATGACCTGCGCCGCGCCCGACCGAATCATCTGGAACGCAAGGCCCATGGCGTGATTGGAACTGGCGCAGGCGGTCGCCACCGTGAAGGCCGGGCCGCGCAATCCGAATTCCATGCTGACATGGCTGGCTGCGGCGTTGTTCATCAGCTTCGGGACGACGAAGGGATGAACGCGGTTCTTCCCTTCCTCATAGACCGTGCGGTAATTTTCATCCCAGGTGTTCAGCCCGCCGCCCGCCGTGCCCAGCACCACGCCCGACCGCAGCCCAAGCGCACCCTGGAAATCCAGCCCCGCCTGCGCGACCGCCTGCTTGGCGGCCAGCAGCGCGAATTGCGTGAACTTGTCATAGAGCAGGATCTGCTGGCGGTTGAAGTAATCCTCGGCCCGCCAGGGATGGACCTGCGCGCCGATCTGGATCGACAGCCGGTCCACGTCGCGGAAATCCAGCTGGCTGATGCCGCAGCGCCCTTCGCGGAACGCGGCCAGCGTCGTCGGCACATCGTGGCCCAGCGCGTTGATCGTGCCCGCGCCGGTGATCACGACCCGCCGCAGCCCGTTTGCCTGGGGCTCGGGCGCCCCGGCCTTTTTCGCGGTTTTCTTCGGACTCATGCGGCCTTCTGCGCCACCAGCCGTTCGACGGCCGCGATGATGGTGCCCATGGTCGAGATGTCGAAGTCCGACTTGTCCGGTTCGTTGGCGTTGAAGGGGATCGAGATGTCGAACTCCTCCTCCAGCGCGAAGATCGATTCGACCAGGCCCAGGCTGTCGATGCCCAGATCCTGCGGGGTCGATTCGTCGCTGATCTGGTCGGGTTCAAGCATGGCCTGTTCGGCGATGATGGCCGTGATGCGGTCTCTGATCTGGTCGGTCATGGAGCCTCCTGCTCAGCCCTTTTCCAACAGTCGTGTAACAGTTTCCTGAAGTTTCGCCAGTTGCTGCGCGAATCTTGGCAGGCGGCGCATGGCCTTCTGGATCTCCATCTGCGTTTCCATCTTCACCGCCGGATTGCCCAGGATCACCCGTCCGGCGGGAACGCGGGTGAAGATCTTGCTGGCGCCGCCCGCGATCACGTCGTCGCCGATCTCGATATTGTCGCTGACGCCGACCTTGCCTGCCAGCACGACGCGGTTGCCGACCCTGGACGACCCGGCGATGCCCACCTGCGAACACAGCAGGCAGTCGTCGCCCACCACCACGTTGTGGCCCAGCATCACCAGGTTGTCGATCTTGGTGCCGTGGCCCACGCGGGTCGCGCGGATCGTGCCCCGGTCGATGGTGGCATTGGCGCCGATTTCCACGTCGTCGCCGATTTCCACCCCGCCCAGCGAATGGATGCGCATCCAGTGCTGCTGCTTGATCTCGTCTCGCGCGCCCAGGGTGCGGCGGATTTCCTCGATCCCCGATTCCTCGGGCGTGACGAAGGAAAAGCCGTCGCCGCCGATCACGGCGCCCGACTGCACGATCAGCCGATGGCCCGCCGTCACGCCAGGGGCGATGCGTGCACCGGCATGGATCAGCACGTCGTCCCTCAGCGTCGAGCCGCGCCCGATCGAGACATGCGGCCCGATCCGCGCGCCGGATCCGATCCGCACCCCCGCCCCGATCACCACGAAGGGCCCGATTGCCGCGCCATCCCCGATCTGCGCCGAAGGGTCGATGACCGCCGTCGGATGGATGCCGGGGGCAAGGTCGGGACCGGGATCGAAGGCCCGCGTCAGCCCCGCCATCAGCAGGCGCGGGCGCGGCGCGAAGATTGCGGCCTTCAGGCCAAGCGCCTGGGGGTCCATCCCTTCGGCCAGGATGGCGATGCTGCCGGGCTGCAAGGCCTCGGCATATTTTGGCGACATGGCCAGGGCGATCACGCCGCCTCCCGGTCCGACCGGGCCGGTGGCCTGCGGTTCGGCCGCGCCCGTGACGGGCAGGTCCAGGTCGCCCCAGCCCTGCGCGTCCAGTGCCTGCGCCAGTTCGCGGATGGTGATTGCCATGGTCGCCCCCTTGTTGGAGGCGACTTAGACCTTCCGTGGTTATGAATCCAGCCCGGCCTTCTGGATCGCGTCATACAGCGCCGCGTCGCGGCCATAGACATCGTCGAACCGGCGGATGGTGCCGTCCGCATCGGGGAAGGCCGTGAAATAGACCAGGTGGACCGGGACCGGCGGCGTCAGCTTCAGCCAGGCCTCCTTGCCGCGATCCAGGGCGCGGTGGAACATGGCCTTCGGATCCACGGCCTGCACCGACAGCAGATTGTAAGCCAGATCAAAGGGATCGCCGATGCGGATGCAGCCGTGGGAATAGGCGCGCGCCCCGTTCCTGAACAGGTGCTTGGTCGGCGTGTCGTGCAGATAGATGTTCCACGGATTGGGGAAGATGAACTTCACCAGCCCCAGCGCATTGTCGTCGCTGGCCTTCTGGCGCATCCGATAGGGAAAGTTCGCCGCCGTATAGCGCCCGAAGTCGATCCGGTCACGCGGGATCACGTTGCCGTTCCCGTCCACCACGTCCAGATGCGACACGGCATGGCGGTTGGCCTGCAGCCGGGGCAGGTATTCCTTGACCGTGATCGACCGCGGCACGTTCCAGCGCGGGTTCACCACGACATATTCGATCTCGTCCGAGAACTCGGGCGTCTGCCGGTCATGGTCGGTGCTGCCCACGACGACGCGGGTGCGGAACACTTCGGCCCCGCCTTCCATGATGCGGGCGGTGTATTCTGGGATGTTCACCCAGACGTGGCGGGCATCCAGATCCTCACCCGCCATCCAGCGCATCCGTTCCAGCGCGACGACGATGGCGCGGCTGCGGGCGTCGTCGGGCACGTCTCCGTTCAGGTGGCGGATGGTCTTGGGCCCGGCCACACCGTCCGAAGGCAGACCCGCCGCCGCCTGATAGCGCCCGACCGCATCGGCAAGGGCTGCGTCATAGGCCTGCGGATCGGCGGCGGGCGCGGCAAATCCGATGCTGTCCAGACGGACGCGCAGGGCCAGAACGCCCTCGCCCCGCGCGCCCAGGCGCCACATCGCCTCGGGCACGCGGGGAAGATTGGGGGGAACGGCCAGGGTCTCGCCGCCCGACAGCGCGCGCTGCAGGGCAAGATAGGCGGGATGGCGGGGCTGCAGGTCCAGCAGGAAGCGGGACGGATCGGGGGCCTGGGTAAAGTCGTGGATCAGCCCGTCGATGGGCGGGCGCCTGACCTCTCGCTTGATCAGCGAATCGACCTTGCCGGGGCGGACCAGGCCGCCGGTCATGTCGCGCAGATATCGCGCCAGGATTCGCGCCTGCCCGATCTCCGTTGGGATGTCGCGGGCGTTACCCGACAGCGCCGCGCTGGCATAGCGGCCCGCGGGGATGCCATGCGCCGGGGCTGTGGCGACCGCCCGAAGCAGCGCCTCGCGCCGAAGCGTGGCCTGCGGCCCCATGAAAACCGGCTGAAGGCCATGGGTGCCGTAATAGGCGGCAAGATCCGGGTTTGCCGATGCGGCCTGCGCCAGGGCCATTTCCGCAGGCGTGAAATGCAGGCGTGGTGCGGCGGCAACACCGACCGACGGCGCCAGCCCGCCCTGCGGCTGAGCAACCGCAGATTGTGCGCCCAAAATCAGAAGAATAGCTGCAACCAGCCTCAAGCCACCCATGACCACCCTGCCCTGTTTCCGTTCCAAATCTGCCACCAGCATATCGCCTGCACCAGCAAATGCAGGCTGTCCGACCGAACGGGAAAGGAAGGGTTGCAGACGCGCCACAGCGCCTGAACTCTTTGGCAACACAAGGACAATGTCGGCAGGATTTCGCCTAAAGTTGTGGATACACATCTTCCAAGGAGAGGAATCTGTTTCTGAGCGCACGTTCTTTTGACATATTGTTAAGCAGCCGGGGATAACCCTGGTCGCGCCGCAAGGATGTGGCGGAAAAAAGACGAAGTGGGACAGGCGATCTGACATGGCATTCGACCTTCTTTCGCGTCGCGGCATCCTGGGTGTGTTCGCGGCCACAACCGTGACGGCAGCGCCGGTGATGGCCAACGCCTTCGGTTTCCTTCGCGGTGCGGGCGACATGCGCCGCGTCCGCATGTATTCGGGCAGGACCGGCGAAAGCCTCGACACCGTTTACTGGGTCGATGGCAAGTACATCCGCGAAGCCCTGAACGAGATCAACGTCTTCATGCGCGACTGGCGCACGGGCGAGGTGATCGGGATCGACCCGCGCACCATCGATGTCGCCGCCGCCTCTCACCGGCTGCTGCAGACCAACGAACCCTACATGATGCTGTCGGGCTATCGCTCGCCCCGCACGAACGCGATGTTGCGCCGTTCCTCGAGCGGGGTTGCACGCAATTCGCTGCACATGGTGGGCAAGGCCGCCGACCTGCGGCTGAAGTCGCGCTCGGTCGGGCAGATGTACAATGCCGCGATGTCCTGCCGCGCGGGCGGCGTGGGCAAGTATTCGCGTTCGAACTTCGTCCACATGGATTGCGGTCCGGTTCGCAACTGGGGCGCCTGAAAAGCCCCGGATCCGTATCGCTTGACTCTGCGCCGCTCGCCCCCATGCGCGCGGCGCTTTTTCCATGCCGTCCTTCCGGTCGGCCCGGTTGCGGGATGCATCTTGACGAAGCCGGGCCGTTGCGGAAACCATTGGCAACCAGCACGATACAGAAGGCCGCATGATGCCGCATAGGACGCGCCGTTACCGAACCGCCAAGAAGATCCAGGCGACGGCAATCCAACTGGCAGTGCGCGACGGGCTGGCCAATGTCACGACCGAGGCGATCGCGCGGGAAGCGGGCATCAGCACCCGCACCTTCTTCAACTATTACCCCTACAAGGAAGCGGCGATGATGGGGCCGCCACCGGACTATCCCGCCGAGGCATCCGAGCAGTTCGTGAAGGGCACCGGCACGCTGATCGAGGATCTGGACCGCCTGATCACCGTCCATCTGTCGCGCTTCCTGGACGAACGCGAGCTGCTGGTCCATATCCTGGCGCTGTCCGACACCGACCCCAAGCTGGACGCCCTGCGCAATTCCACCATCCTGTCGCGCCGCGCCCAGATGCGCGACCTGCTGCGCCGCCGCTGCCCGGCCACCCGCCCCGCGCAGATCGAGATCCTGGCCGCCGCCATCGTCGCCGCGACGAACGCCGCCACCAAGGCCTGGGCCAGCGGAGAGGTGGATGACTTCATCGCCGCCGCGCGTGAAAACCTGCTGCTGATCCAGCCCGCCGCCGAATTGCTGGGCCAGCGTCCCTGCTAGACGGCCAGCATCTTGCGATAAAGGTTTTCGATGAAGGGCTCGGCCTCGACAAAGGGATCGTGGCCGGGGCCAAGCACCGCCCGCACCTGCACGTCGAAATCGGCGTAATGCTGGGTCAGCGCCCAGATCGAGAAGATCAGGTGATGCGGATCGACCCGCGCCAGCCGGCCCTGGTCCATCCAGCCCCCCAGGATCGCGGCGGCGGTATCGACGATCCCGCGCAGGCTGCCGCCCAGGATCTCGGTCAGATGCGGGGCGCCCTGCAGGATCTCATAGGCGAACAGGCGGCTTTCGCGGGGAAAGCGGCGCGACATCTCCAGCTTGGCGCGGACATAGCCCATGACCTCGGCCAAGGGCTCTCCATCCGCGTCGATGCGGATCATCGGCGCCAGCCACATGTCCAGCAGCGTGGTCAGCAGCGTCTTGTGGATGTCGTCCTTGGAGGCGAAGTAATACAGCACATTGGGCTTGGACAGGCCCGCCGCCTCGGCGATCTGGTCAACGGTCGCGCCGCGGAAGCCGTTGATGGAAAAGGCTGTCAGCGCGCCCTCCAGGATCAGGTCGCGATTCTTCTGCTGGATGCGGGTCAGGGGTGCGTCGGGCTGATCGGCCATTCCTTCGCCTTTCCGCATGGTGCATTTTTGGGCAGCAGGCATCGCGGCGCCCTTCGGGACGCTTGACTGGTTCCTGCCCCGTGCTAGCGTGATCCTGACCAATTGGTCAATAAAGGAAGGGCAGCGGGGACGCATTCGCGCCCTGCCCCGATCCAGCCGACCCTGCGCCAGAACGGGGCAGCCAGACAGGAAGGACGACAGATGACCGACGCCAGCGGGCTGGTTCCGGCTGCCAACATGAAGGTTGACGGCGAAAGGCTGTGGGACAGCCTGATGCAGATGGCCAGGATCGGCCCCGGCGTGGCGGGCGGCAACAACCGCCAGACCCTGACCGACGCCGATGCCGAAGGGCGCGCCCTGTTCCGCCAGTGGGCCGAGGATGCGGGCATGACCATGGGCCTAGACCGCATGGGCAACATGTTCATGCGCCACGAGGGGGCCGAGCCGGACCTGGACCCCGTCTATATCGGCAGCCACCTGGACACGCAGCCCACGGGCGGCAAGTTCGACGGCGTCCTGGGCGTGCTGTCGGGGCTGGAGGTGATCCGGTCGATCCGCGACATGGGGATTACCACGCGCCGCCCGATTGTCGTGGCCAATTGGACGAACGAGGAGGGCACGCGCTTTGCCCCCGCCATGCTGGCATCGGGCGTCTTCGCGGGCGTGCTGACCGAGGATTACGCCAACAGCCGCGAAGATGCCGAGGGCAAGCGCTTCGGCGACGAGCTGGACCGCATCGGCTGGCGCGGCGAAGAGGCGCCGGGCGACCGCAAGATCCACGCGATGTTCGAATACCATATCGAGCAGGGTCCGATCCTTGAGGCCGAGGGCAAGCAGATCGGCGTCGTCACCCATGGCCAGGGCCTGTGGTGGCTGCAGGTGACGCTGACGGGGAAAGAGGCGCATACCGGGTCCACGCCCATGTCCATGCGGGTGAACGCTGGCCTGGGCATGGCGCGGATTATTGAACTGGTGCATCGCATCGCCATGGACCACCAGCCGGATGCCGTGGGCGCCGTGGGCCAGGCCAATGTCTGGCCGAACAGCCGCAACGTGATCCCCGGCCGCGCGGTCTTCACCGTCGATTTCCGATCCCCGGATCTGTCCAAGCTGAACGCCATGCGCGCCCGGCTGGAGGAGGAAGCGCCCCGGATCGCCGCCGACCTGGGCTTGGGGATCGAGATCGAGCCGGTCGGTCATTTCGACCCGGTGGCGTTCGATCCCGGCCTGGTCGAAAAGGTCCGAAATGCGGCGGAACGGCTGGGATACAGCCACATGAACATCGTCTCGGGCGCGGGGCACGATGCCTGCTGGATCAACCGCGTGGCGCCGACGGTGATGATCATGTGCCCCTGCGTGGACGGGTTGTCCCACAACGAGGCCGAGGAGATCAGCCCGGAATGGGCGGAGGCCGGGGCCGATGTGCTGCTGCATGCGGTGCTGGATGCGGCGGAGGTCGTGCGCTGACCTGAAGGCCGGGGGCTTCGCGCCCCCGGACCCCCGCGGGATATTTGAACACAGAAGATGAGGGCACGCATGAGCACGGTTATTCGGGGTGGGACCATCGTCACGGCGGATCTGACCTACAAGGCGGATGTGCTGGTCGAAGGCGGGCGCATCGCGGCCATCGGTCAGGGCCTGACGGGCGACAAGGTGCTGGACGCCACCGGCTGCTATGTCATGCCCGGCGGGATCGACCCGCATACGCATCTGGAAATGCCCTTCATGGGCACCTATTCCGCCGACGACTTCGACAGCGGCACGCGCGCGGCGCTGGCGGGCGGGACGACGATGGTGGTGGATTTCGCCCTACCCTCGCCCGGTCAGGGGCTGCTGGATGCGCTGCAGATGTGGGACAACAAGTCGGGCCGGGCGCATTGCGACTATAGCTTCCACATGGCCGTGACCTGGTGGGGCGAGCAGGTCTTCGACGAGATGCAGGCGGTGGTGGATCGCGGCATCACCAGCTTCAAGCATTTCATGGCCTACAAGGGCGCGCTGATGGTGAACGACGACGAGTTGTTCGCCAGCTTCCGCCGGGTCGGCGACCTGGGCGGCGTGGCGATGGTCCATGCCGAGAATGGCGACGTGGTGGCCGAACTCTCCGCCCGCCTTCTGGCCGAGGGCAATACCGGCCCCGAGGCCCATGCCTATTCCCGCCCTCCGCAGGTCGAGGGCGAGGCCACCAATCGCGCCATCATGGTGGCCGACATGGCGGGGGTGCCGCTCTATGTCGTGCATGTCAGTTGCGAGGACAGCCACGAGGCGATCCGCCGCGCGCGGGCACAGGGCAAGCGCGTCTGGGGGGAACCGCTGATCCAGCATCTGACGCTGGACGAAAGCGAATATTTCAACGCCGACTGGGACCATGCCGCTCGCCGCGTCATGTCGCCGCCCTTCCGCAACAAGCTGCATCAGGACAGCCTCTGGGCAGGGCTGCAATCGGGGTCGCTGTCGGTCGTGGCGACGGATCACTGCGCCTTCACGACGGAGCAGAAGCGCACCGGTATCGGCGATTTCACCAAGATCCCCAATGGCACCGGAGGGCTGGAGGACCGGATGCCGATGCTGTGGACGCATGGCGTGGCGACCGGGCGGCTGACACCCAATGAATTCGTGGCCGTGACCTCGACCAATATCGCCAAGATCCTGGGAATGTATCCCCGGAAGGGCGCGGTGCTGGTGGGCAGCGACGCCGATCTGGTCGTCTGGGATCCTGAAGCCAAGAAGACCATCACCGCGGACAGCCAGCAATCTGCCATCGACTACAACGTCTTCGAGGGCCAGCGCGTCAAGGGTCTGCCGCGCCATGTCCTGACGCGCGGACATGTGGCGGTGGACGGCGGCACCCTGACCAGCCGCGAAGGTCATGGCGAATTCGTCGCCCGAGAGCCACGCGGCACCGTGAACCGGGCGCTCTCGGCCTGGAAGGAACTGACCGCGCCGCGTCCTGTGGAACGGTCGGGCATTCCGGCAAGCGGGGTGTGACTTGACCGCCATCGAGGCCCGCGACGTTTCCCTCACCTTTCAGACCGCCGACGGCCCAGTCCACGCGCTGAAGGATGTGAGCCTGACCATCGACCGGGGGGATTTCGTCAGCTTCATCGGGCCTTCGGGCTGCGGCAAGACCACCTTCCTGCGGGTCATCGCGGCGCTGGAAACCCCCACGGCCGGAACGCTGGCGGTCGCGGGCATGACGCCCGACCAGGCGCGGCGCAGGCGGGCTTACGGCTATGTCTTCCAGGCGCCGGGGCTTTATCCATGGCGGACGATTGCCGGGAACATCAGCCTGCCGCTGGAGATCATGGGCTTTTCCAAGCCAGACCGGGCGCAGCGGATCGCGCGGGTGCTGGATCTGGTGGATCTGGGCGGCTTTGGCGGCAAGTATCCCTGGCAGCTATCGGGCGGGATGCAGCAGCGCGCCTCCATCGCGCGCGCCCTTGCCTTCGATGCCGACATCCTGCTGATGGACGAACCCTTCGGCGCCCTGGACGAGATCGTGCGCGACCGGCTGAACGAGGCTTTGCTGGATCTGTGGAAGAAAACCGGCAAGACCATCGGCTTCGTCACGCATTCCATCCCCGAGGCGGTGTATCTGTCCACGAAGATCATCGTCATGTCGCCGCGTCCGGGCCGGATCACGCGGGTCATCGACAGCCCCCTGCCTCGCGACCGCCCGCTGGAGATCCGCGACACGCCGGAATTCATCGCCTTGGCCCAGCAGGTGCGCGACGGGCTGCGCGAAGGGCACAGCTATGACTGACGCGGCGGCGGCACGGGGGGACGGTGGAGTGGACCCCGCCCTGCGGAGCGTTCTACCGATCCTGACCGTGCTGCTGGCGATTGTCGCGATCTGGTATCTGGCGGCGATCTGGATGAACGCGCCTTGGGTGCGCGACCAAGCCGCGCGCGCCGAGGCCACACTGTCCACCGGCGACCTGATCCGCCAGACCCTGACGCTGGAACGCCCGGTCCTGCCTGCCCCGCATCAGGTGGCGGCAGGCTTGTGGGACGGGATCGCGGGCCAGAAGATCACCTCGAAGCGCAGCCTGGTCTGGCATGGCTGGGTCACGCTGTCGGCGACGCTGGCGGGCTTTGCGATCGGCACGGCGGCGGGGATCGCGCTTGCCGTGGGGATCGTGCACAACCGCGCCATGGGCCAGTCGGTGATGCCCTGGGCGGTGGCCAGCCAGACGGTGCCGATCCTGGCCATCGCGCCCATGGTGATCGTGGTCTTTGCCAGCGCGGGCGTCACCGGCCTGCTGCCCAAGGCGATCATCGCGGCCTGGCTGTCCTTCTTTCCGGTGCTGGTGGGCATGGTGAAGGGCCTGCGCACGCCCGACGCGATGCAGCTGGACCTGATGCACAGCTGGAACGCCAGCCCGGCGCAGGTGTTCTGGCGGCTGCGGCTGCCCAGTTCTCTGCCCTATCTGTTCGCCAGCCTCAAGGTCGCCATCGCCGCCGCATTGGTCGGCACCATCGTGGGCGAATTGCCTGCCGGTGCCACGGCGGGGCTTGGCGCGCGGCTGCTGTCGGGCAGCTATTACGGGCAGACGGTGCAGATCTGGTCGGCGCTGTTCGCCGCCGCCATCCTGGCCGCTGCCCTGGTCATGCTGATCGGCGGGATCGAGCGGCTGACCCTCCGCCGCATGGGGCTGGCGCGATGAACGCGCTGCCCATCATCGCCGTCTGGCTGGGCGCCATGGGGCTGAACACCTGGCTGTCCCGCTTCGACACCCGCGCGACCCGGCTGGCGGTGGCGCTGATCTTCGGCGCCACGGCACTGATCCTGTGGGAGATGATCGTCCGCATCTATGCCGTCCCGCCGGTGATCCTGCCTGCGCCCAGCCAGATCGGCGCCAGCTTCGCGCAGAACACCGCGATCCTGTGGACCGATTTCGTGCAGACGATCCTGAAAGGCGCGTTGACCGGCTGGCTGATCGGCGCCGCCGCCGCCATTGCCACGGCCATTGCCATCGACCGCAGCCCCTTCCTGCAGCGCGGGCTGCTGCCCATCGGCAATTTCGTGGCCGCCCTGCCCATCGTCGGCATCGCGCCGATCCTGGTGATGTGGTTCGGCTTCGACTGGCAGTCCAAGGCCGCCGTGGTCGTGGTCATGGTGTTCTTCCCGATCCTGGTGAACATGGTGGCGGGGCTTGCCGCGACAGAACCGATGCAGCGCGACCTGATGGCCACCTGGGCCGCACCCTATGGGGCCAGCCTGTGGAAGCTGCGCCTGCCCGCCGCCATGCCCTTCCTGTTCAACGGGCTGAAGATCACCACCACGCTGGCCCTGATCGGCGCCATCGTGGCCGAGTTCTTCGGCAGTCCGACCAAGGGCATGGGCTTTCGCATCTCTACCGCCGTGGGGCGGCTGGATCTGCCGCTGGTCTGGGCGGAAATCCTTGTGGCGGCGATCGCGGGATCGCTGTTCTATGGCATCGTGGCGCTGATCGAGAAGAAGGTGACGTTCTGGCACCCGTCGCAGCGCCGTCAACGGGGGTAAGTCCCCACACACAGGAGAGGGAATATGAAGACATTGATGCTGGGAACCGCCATCGCCCTGGCCGCTGGCACCGCCGGGGCCCAAGACCTGACCCTGCAGTTGAAATGGGTCACGCAGGCGCAGTTCGCGGGCTATTACGTCGCCAAGGACAAGGGCTTCTACGAAGAGGAAGGCATCGACGTGACCATCCTGCCCGGCGGCCCGGACATCGCGCCGACGCAGGTGCTGGCGGGGGGCGGGGCGGATGTGATCGTCGAATGGATGCCCGCCGCCTTGGCCGCGCGCGAAAAGGGCCTGCCGCTGGTCAATATCGCGCAGCCCTTCAAGTCCTCGGGCATGATGCTGACCTGCCTCAAGGAAAGCGGCATCAACGATCCCAAGACCGACTTCAAGGGCAAGACGCTGGGCGTCTGGTTTTCGGGCAACGAATACCCGTTCCTGTCCTGGATGAGCCAGCTTGGCCTGTCCACCGAAGGCGGCCCGGACGGCGTGACCGTGTTGAAGCAGGGCTTCAACGTCGATCCGCTGCTGCAGAAGCAGGCTGCCTGCATCAGCACCATGACCTATAACGAATACGGCCAGGTTCTGGACGCCGGCATCGCGCCCGAGGATCTGGTGACCTTCAAATACGAGGACCAGGGCGTCGCCACGCTGGAGGACGGCCTTTACGTTCTGGAAAGCACGCTTGAGGACAAGGCCAAGGTCACGGATCTGGTCAAGTTCGTCCGCGCCAGCATGAAGGGCTGGAAATACGCCGAGGAACATCCCGAGGAAGCCGCCCAGATCGTCCTGGACAACGACGAGACCGGCGCGCAGACGCTGGACCACCAGGTCCGCATGGTCAAGGAGATCGGCAAGCTGACCGCAGGCAGCAACGGCGTGTTGGACGAGGCGGATTATCAGCGCACCGTGGACACGCTGATGGCGGGCGGATCCGATCCGGTGATCTCGAAAGCGCCGGAAGGGGCCTTCAACCACATCATCACCGACCGCGCCTTCGACTGACCATCTTCTGTGCGCAAATATCTTCGGGGGTGAGGCGCGCCCGGGAAAAGGTCCAGTGGACCTTTTCCCGCGACGAACGCCTGCCGCCATGCGGCAGGCCGATGCAGGGGATGGGGGGGCAGACAGCCCCCCTTCTTCATCGCCCCTTGCAGCGCCCCCGCCTGCGCGGCATAGCACCCGCCATGAGCCTGCCGCCCCCCAGACACAGCTTCACCGACGACGCCCAAGGTATTGCCTTCGGCAGCTTCGTGGCCGCCGTCAGCGTGGTTCTGCTGACCCATCTGGGCTTCGTCACCGGACAGACGGCGGGGCTGGCGATCCTGATCTCCTATGCGACCGGCTGGGCCTTCGGTCCGGTGTTCTTTGTCGTCAACCTGCCCTTCTACTGGCTGGGCTGGAAGCGCTTCGGCCCGACCTTCGTCGCCAAAAGCTTCATGGCGGTGGCGATCCTGTCCGCCCTGACGCTGGTCCTGCCGCCCTATCTGCAGTTCGGCTTCGTCCATCCCGCCGTGGGCGCGATACTGATCGGCTGCCTGACGGGCGCGGGACTGCTGGCCCTGTTCCGGCATGGATCATCGCTGGGCGGCATCGGGATCGTGGGTCTGTATATCCAGGACGCCACCGGCTTTCGGGCCGGATGGGTGCAGCTTGCCTTCGACGCCATCCTGTTCGCGGTTGCCTTGTTCCTGCGCGACCCGGTCACGGTGGGGTGGAGCTTTCTTGGCGCCCTCATCCTGAACCTGACCATCGCGGTGAACCACCGCAAGGACCGCTATATCGCCTGATGGCGAAGGGAGCGGTCGCCCGCCCCCGCGCTGCCTTCAGCGGGCGGTTTCGCGGACGACCTCTCCCCGCGGGTCCAGTTCCAGCGTCACGGCTTCGCCCTGCGGGTTAGTGGCTTCCAGCATCAGGCGCGGCCCTTCGGCGCGCAGAAAGCCAAAGTCCTTGTAGCCCGCCTGCGTCAGCTTCTGATTGACCGCCACGGCGTCGAAATCGGCAGGGATCGGCGCGGGGCCGCGCGGGCCGTCACCCGCCGGGCCTGCGCCACGCGCGCCATGTTCGCCATGCGGCCCGTGGTCGCCGGGACCGCGATCGCCCATGCGGGGGCCGTGGTCGCCATGCCTGCCACGGTCGCGATCACCCTTCGGGCCGTCGTCATCCTCGCGGCCAAAGCGCAGCACGCGGCCGTCGGTGTCGAACATGGCGCGCATGTCCTCGCCATTCGCGTCCTCGCCCTCGACCATGATGCGGCCGTTGCGGTTCATGATCTCCTCGATACGGTCGAACTGGCCAATCACCTCGTTGTCGCGGACGGCCTGGGGCAGCAGCGCGCCGACCAGATCGGCGGGAAGGGAGGCGTCATCCACCTCGACCCCGATCAGGGCGTTCTGCCGGTCGAACCGCGCCTCGATCTCGGCCCCCGTCGGTTGGCGGCCGCTGATCTCGACATGCTCGGGGCGCTGCTTGACCTCGGTGATCGACCCGAACAGCGACATGACCTGCTGGCCGCGCAGATCTGCCGGGACCATCGCATCCAGCAGCGGTTGCGGCAAGGCGCCGCCATCGGCCTCGACCTCGACCAGGTTGCCGGCCATGTCCACCTTGGCCTCGATATCGACGCCGTCGGCGGTGCGGCCTTCGATCTCGCGCATGCCGTCGCGCTTGGTCTCGATGTCCAGGTTTTTCAGGTTCAGGCCCGCCAGCGGCGCGGGCAGGTCGGTCGCGGCGGGGGCCGTCTGCGCCATGGCGCCCGTGCCGATGCCTGCGATCAATGCCAGCATCGCGGCCGAGGTGGTGAATTTGCGCATGACCATGATCTTGTCCTTTCGATTTCCCGGGCGGCAAGGCGCCCTGACGAATCATGTTTTATCCCCCCGTTGCCGAACCAATCGCCAATGGTCCGTTTGGTTTTCATTTCCATTTCAGCCGCTAGACTGGGGGCATGACCATGATCCGCGCCCTTGCCCTGCTTCTGCTGTCCTGCGCCCCCGCGCAGGCGCAGGCGCAGGAGGTCGCGCCCGCGATCAGCCAGTTCCGCCCCCTGCCCTTCCACGAACTCGCCGCCGCCGTGTCGGAACGATACGAGGGGCGGCTGCTGGCCGCCAATATCCGCCCCCCCTTGCCGGATGAACGCGACCTTGGGGCGGATCTGGTTTACCAGTTCCGGCTTCTGACGCCGCAACGCAACCTTCTGGACATCCGCGTCGATGCGCGCGACGGACGCTTCCTGTCGGTCACGGGCCGGGGCCAGCTTGCCGCGCGCAGGCCGCCGGTGGCGAAGGAATAAGGAAAACCCATGCGCGCCCTGATCGTCGAGGATGATCCCATCCTGTCCGGCCAGCTTGCCACCGCCATGCGGGACGCGGGCTTTGTCACCGACTGCGCGGCGGATGGAACCCAGGGCGAATACCTGGGCGCGACCGAATCCTATGACGTGGCGATCCTGGATCTGGGCCTGCCCGGAATGCCGGGGATCGAGGTTCTGACCCGCTGGCGCGAAGCAGGCCTGACCCTGCCAGTCCTGATCCTGACCGCGCGCGGCGACTGGACGGACAAGGTGGCGGGCTTCCGCGCCGGGGCCGACGATTACGCCGTCAAGCCCTTCCGCCTGGACGAGGTCGTGCTGCGCTGCCAGACCCTGATCCGCCGCGCGGCGGGCCATGCGCGCCCGGTGATCCGTGCAGGCGCGCTGGCGCTGGACAGCCAGTTGGGCGTCATCACCCGCGATGGCGTGGCGCTGAAGCTGACGGGTTTCGAACAGCGCATCCTGGCCTATCTGATCCACCACCAGAACCGCATCGTCAGCCGCACGGAACTGTCCGACCACCTGTATGACGCGGAAGCCGACCGCGACTTCAAGTCCATCGAGGTCGTGATCGGCCGATTGCGCCGCAAGGTCGGCGACGGCGTGATCGAGACTCGCCGGGGCGAGGGCTATCTGCTGCTGGCGCCCGCATGATGCGGTCGATCCGGGGGCGGCTGCTGCTGCTGGCCGCCGTCTGGCTGGGCGCGGCGCTGCTGGCGGGTTTCCTGTTCATCTCCTCGCTGCTGGAGGATTTCGTCACCGACCGCTTCGATGCCGAGGCCGGGGCCCTTGCCGACGCACTGACTGCATCGCTGGAAACGGATGATGAAGGCCGGATTGAACTGGACGATCCCCCCGCCGATCCGCGCTTCGACCTGCCCCTGACCGGCTGGTATTGGCAGGTCCAGGCGGATGACACGGTGATCGCCCGGTCGGGGTCGCTGCTGGACGGGCGCTTGCAGGGGCCTTCGGGCGATTTCGCGGGGGGCCGGGGGATCGGCGCGGATGGCGCGGCCCTGCGCGTGTTGCGGCGGGCGGTCAGCCTGCCCGACAGCGATGTGCCGGTGGCGGTGATCGTCACCGCCCCGCGCGCGCAGATCGACGACAGCCTGCGCCAGATCAGCCGTCCCCTGGGGATCGCGCTTGCCGTTCTAGGCGTCGCCACCGCCCTTGCCAGCGTCGTGCAGGTGACAGCGGGGCTGGACAGCCTGAACCAGGTGCGCCGCGACCTGTCGCGGGTCCGCGCGGGGGAAAAGGACCGCCTGACCTTGCCCCCGGTCAGCGAGTTGCGCCCCCTGGCGGCCGAGATCAACGCAGCGCTTGACCAGAACGCCGAGTTGCTGGCCCGGTCACGCCAGCATCTGGGCAACCTTGCCCATTCGCTGAAGACACCGCTGTCGGCCTTGGCGAACGAACTGCCCGCTGACCACAAGGGGCAGGCGCTGATCGCCCGCATGGACCGGCTGATCGGCTGGCACCTGCGCCGCGCCCGGTCCGCCGGGCCGCGCATGTTGGGCCAGCGGACCCCGGTGCGTCCGGTGATCGACGACATCCTGATGGTGTTGCGATGGCCCATGCAGGACAAGGGCATCGCCGCGCGCATCGACTGCCCCGCCCCTGCCGCCTTCGCGGGCGAGCGTCAGGATCTGGAGGAGATGATCGGCAACCTGACCGACAATGCCGTCAAGTGGGGCCGCAGCCAGTTGGCGATCACCGTCACCCATGGCCCCGACCTGACCATCCGCATCGAGGATGACGGCCCCGGCATGGCGGAAACCGACGCCCCCCGCGCGCTGATCCGGGGCGGGCGGCTGGACGAACACGGCGCCTCGGGGTCGGGGCTGGGGCTGGCCATCGTGGCCGATCTGGCAGCGCTGCATGGCGGCAGCCTTCGGCTGGAACGGTCGGGGCTTGGCGGACTGGCGGCGATCCTGGTGCTGCCTGCCTGAAATCTTTGCAACGAACGCTCCGCAGAAGTTTTACCATTTGATAAAAAATCGGACCTGTGCCAGCCTGATTCCTGCCAACAGGTGAGCCAGGAGACGTAAATGTCCCAAGCAAGACTGGCGCCGGGAGTCGTCCCCGGCCGCCTTACGCCCCATGAGCTGGCGGCGAATTTCGTCGATGTCGCCCCGCCCCTGACCGACCACGAAGCCCGCGTCGCAGCCGACCGCTGCTACTTCTGCCACGACGCGCCCTGCATCACGGCCTGCCCGACCAGCATCGACATCCCGCTGTTCATCCGCCAGATCGCGACCGGCACCCCGGACGCGGCGGCCATGACCATTTTTCACGCCAATATCTTCGGGGGCATGTGCGGTCGCGTCTGCCCCACGGAAACCCTGTGCGAAGGCGCCTGCGTCCGCATGGAGGCCGAGGGCGACCCGGTCGAGATCGGCGCCCTGCAGCGATACGCCACGGACGGGCTGATGGCGCAGGCGGGACATCCGTTCCGCCGCGCCGCCCCCACCGGCAAGCGCATCGCAGTCGTGGGCGCGGGACCGGCGGGCTTGTCCTGCGCGCACCGCCTGGCCGCCAAGGGCCACGATGTCACGGTCTATGATGCCAGGCCCAAGCCCGGTGGACTGAACGAATACGGCATCGCCAGCTACAAGGCCGTGGACGGTTTCGCCCAGGCCGAGGTCGATTGGCTGCTGAGCATCGGCGGCATCACTTTGCGCCACGGCCACCGCCTGGGCCGCGACATCACGCTGGAGGCGCTGCGGGCGGACTATGACGCGGTATTCCTGGGCATGGGCCTGGCCGGCGTCAACGCGTTGCGGGCCGAGGGCGAGGATCGGCGCAATGTCCTGGACGCGGTCAGCTTCATCCGCGACCTGCGCCAGGCCAGCGACCTGACCGCCCTGCCCGTGGGCCGCGACGTGGTGGTGATCGGCGGCGGCATGACCGCCGTTGACGCCGCCGTGCAGGCGCGGCTGCTGGGGGCGGAAAACGTCACCATCGTTTATCGCCGCGACCAGTCGCAGATGGGCGCCAGCCGCCACGAACAGGAACACGCGACCAGCAGCGGCGTCCGCATCATCTGCAACGCCGCGCCCGTCAAGGTGCATGGCAATGGCGCGGTGGTCGAGGTCGAGTTCGCCTATACCGCCGTCGATCCCGATGGCGGGCTGCACCTGTCGGACGACCGCTTCCGACTGAAGGCCGACCAGCTGTTCCGCGCCATCGGCCAGCGGCTGGACGGCGTGCCCGATGACCTGGCGCTGAACGGCGGCAAGATCGGCGTGGTTGGTCCCGGCCGCACCAGCATCCCCGGCGTCTGGGCGGGCGGCGACTGCGCGGCGGGGGGCGACGACCTGACCGTCACCGCCGTGGCCCAGGGCCGCGACGCCGCCGAAGACATCGACGCCCATCTGACCGGCCGCCCGGTCGAGCTTCCCGGTTGAGGAGTTTCCATCATGGCCGACCTGCGTTCCAATTTCATCGGGATCAAGTCCCCCAACCCGTTCTGGCTTGCCTCCGCCCCGCCCACCGACAAGGAATACAACGTCCGCCGCGCCTTCCAGGCCGGTTGGGGCGGCGTGGTGTGGAAGACGCTGGGGTCCGAAGGCCCGCCCGTCGTCAACGTGAACGGCCCGCGATACGGCGTGATCCACGGTCCCGACCGCCGGGTGCTGGGGATCAACAACATCGAACTGATCACCGACCGCCCGCTTGAGGTGAACCTGCGCGAGATCAAGCAGGTCAAGCGCGACTATCCCGACCGCGCCCTGGTCATTTCGCTCATGGTCCCCTGCGACGAACAGTCCTGGCGCGACATCCTGGCCCGGATCGAGGATACCGGCGCCGACGGGGTGGAACTGAACTTCGGCTGCCCGCACGGCATGTCCGAACGCGGCATGGGCAGCGCCGTGGGCCAGGTGCCCGAATATATCGAGATGGTGACGCGGTGGGTGAAGCAGTATTCACGGATGCCCTGCATCGTGAAGCTGACGCCCAATATCACCGATGTGCGCAAGCCTGCCGAGGCCGCGATGCGCGGCGGTGCCGATGCCGTCAGCCTCATCAACACGATCAACTCGATCACCTCGGTCGATCTGGACCTGTTCGCGCCCCAGCCCACCATCGACGGCAAGGGCGCGCATGGCGGATACTGCGGTCCCGCCGTCAAGCCGATCGCGCTGAACATGGTGGCGGAAATCGCACGCAACCCGGCGACCTACGGGCTGCCGATCAGCGGCATCGGCGGTGTGACGACATGGCGCGATGCGGCGGAATTCATGGCGCTTGGCGCGGGCACGGTGCAGGTCTGCACGGCGGCCATGACCTATGGCTTCAAGGTCGTGCAAGAGATGATCTCGGGCCTGCGGGATTATCTGGACAGCCACGACATGGCGATGTCGGACCTGATCGGGCGCGCGGTGCCGAACGTCACCGACTGGAACCAGTTGAACCTCAACTATGTCACCAAGGCCCGCATCGACCAGGATCTGTGCATCAAGTGCGGCCGCTGCTATGCCGCCTGCGAGGACACGTCGCATCAAGCCATCGCCATGCTTCCCGGCCGCGTCTTCGAGGTGAAGGAGGACGAATGCGTCGCCTGCAACCTGTGCCTGGATGTCTGCCCGGTCGAAAACTGCATCGACATGCGCGAACTGGCGGTCGGAGAGATGGACCTGCGCACCGGGATTCGCCGCGGCACCTATGCCAACTGGACCACGCATCCGAACAACCCGATGGCGGTCAAGGCGGCGGAATGAAGGCGGTGGTCGGGGCGAGAAGATTCGAACTTCCGGCCTACGGTACCCAAAACCGTCGCGCTACCAGGCTGCGCTACGCCCCGACGGGTTACGCTTAGCCTATCCCGTCGCCGGGGAAAAGACCTAGCCGCAGGGCAGCGCGGCCAAATCCTGTTGCAGGCGGGGATGGGCCATGGGCTGGCCCACGGCCAGGCCCAGGCGGTCCGCCTCTCCCCCGCCGATTTCCAGGACCATCAGGCGTTCGGGCCGGGGGTCACCCGGCGCGGCGCCCGGAAGGGGCGTTTCGTCCAGGGGCACGGCGTTGCGGTGGATATGGCGGATCACGCCGGTCCGGTCCAGAAAGACCAGATCCAGCGGGACATAGGTGTTGCGCATCCAGAAGCCGACTGCGCGCGGGCTGTCATAGATGAACAGCATCCCGGTTCCCCGGTCCAGCTTGCGCCGGAACATCAGCCCCTGCGCACGCTCGGCCTCGTCATCGGCGATCTCGACCCGGACGGTCACGGGGTCGCGGCCGGTCTGGAAGACCACACTGCCTGGTGAACAGGCCACGTCAGAGGCCGCGGCCTCCAGCACGCCCGACCACAACAGCAGGGCCGCCAGAGCCGCCCTATTCGGCGACATGCGTCATGAAGTCCTTGACCTCTTGCGCCTGGTCGCCAAGGCCGGGGGCGCCCAGCGATGGCGCCCCCTGCTCGGTCCCGCGGTCCCAGCTTGTGACCTGCGCCGCCATCAGCCCGCGCGGTCCTTCGACGACGCGCACGCCGATGGCTTCGCCGATGGTCAGGTCGGCAAAGCCCGAATGGCGCAGCACCTCGACATGCAGGAACACGTCGTCGGGATGGCCAAAGATATTGGCAAATCCGAATCCCTTGGCCTTGTCGAACCACTTGACGCGGGCCGGGCGCAGCGGCAGCGTCTCCAGATGCTCGATCACGCCGTTGTCCAGATCGGCGATCGGCGCGCCTTCCGATACCGGAGGCTCGATCGACACGACCTCGGTCGCCTGCAACCCACGCTGGGTCGGCTGCATCCAGACCGTCACGCGCGACTGGTCGGCCACGGAACTGCGTCCGAAGTTCCGCAGGACATTGGCGTGCAGCAGGATATCCGCGCCGCCTTCCTCGTTCAGGATGAAGCCATAGCCCTTGGCCGGGTCAAACCACTTGACCAGGCCCGATACCAGCTTCAGTCCCTTCTCTTCCGTCATCTTCCCACCACATGCGCAATGCGCGTCTTTGTTCTGTCCTGTATCAACCACGAAACTTGTTAATGTTCCTGTTCTGCGGTGGTCGATCACGGAAAACAACGGCGAGCAAACAACTCGGTCCCTAATACCTATGGTCAGCCACCAGGGCCTTTCCGTCAAGTCCTAGGGTGAAAGCCGCTGAACAAACCACGCACCGCTCGCCTTTTTGTCCCACCGAAAGCGGTCATGCAACCGGAAAGCGCCATCGGCCCAGAATTCCATCTGCACAGGGGCGATCCTGAACCCGCCCCAGAACGCGGGACGCGGCGGCCGGGTTCCGTAGCGTAAACTAAGTTTAGCCACCTCGGCGACAAGGGCCCCGCGGCTTTCCAGGGGCTGCGACTGTCGCGACGCCCAGGCGCCAAGCCGGCTTTGCAGCGCGCGGCTGTCGTAATAGGCATCGGCCTGCGCGCCTTCGACACGGCTGACATGACCGCGCACGCGAATCTGGCGGCGCAGGGATTTCCAGTGCATCACAAAGGCCGCCTTCCCGGTCTCGGCGATCTGGCGGCCCTTGGCGCTGTCGTAATTGGTATAGAAAACGAAGCCCCCCTCCGCGCCCTGCCCCTCGATCCCCTTCAGCAGGACCATGCGCGCGTCGGGCATCCCGTCCCCATCCACGGTCGCAAGTGCGATGGCGTTGGGGTCGCTCGGCTCGGTCGCCTCGGCCTCGGCCAGCCAGCGGCGGGCGATGTCGAAAGGGTCGTCGCCCGCAAACAGTCCGTCTCGATCCGCCATGCCGCTTGTCCTTGCGCTTGATGCTTGCAACCCTTTGGCCTAAGCACATTTCACAAAGGGTTGAAAGCGCGGAAGGCGGCACATGTCAAGCGAGCAGAAGCAGGGCCTGATGGCCGGAAAACGCGGCCTGATCATGGGATTGGCAAATGACAAGTCGATTGCCTGGGGGATCGCCCGCGCGGTCGCGGCCGAAGGGGCCGAGCTTGCGTTTTCCTATCAGGGCGAGGCGCTGAAGAAGCGCGTCGATCCGCTGGCCCAGCAGCTTGGATCGTCGCTGGTGCTGCCCTGCGATGTCAGCGACGAATCCTCGATCGACGCGCTGTTCCAGGCCTTGCGGCAGGAATGGGGTTCGCTGGACTTCGTGGTCCATGCCATCGGCTTTTCCGACAAGGACCAGCTGCGCGGCCGTTATGCCGACACGACCCGCGACAACTTCCTGATGACCATGGACATCTCGGTCTATTCCTTCACCGCCGTGGCGCGCCATGCGGCGGCGATGATGCCCGATGGGGGCAGCCTGCTGACGCTGACCTATTACGGGGCGGAACGCGTGATGCCGCATTACAACGTGATGGGCGTCGCCAAGGCCGCGCTGGAGGCATCGGTCCGCTACCTGGCCGAGGATTTGGGCAAGGACGGCATCCGCGTCAACGCGATCAGCGCCGGGCCGATCAAGACCTTGGCCGCCAGCGGCATCGGCGATTTCCGTTACATCATGAAGTGGAACGAGCTGAACTCGCCCCTGCGCCGCAACGTCACGACCGAGGATGTGGGAAATTCGGCCCTGTACCTGCTGTCGCATCTGGGCGCGGGGGTGACGGGGGAAACGCATCATGTCGATGCGGGCTATCATGTCGTGGGCATGAAGGCGGTGGACGCGCCCGACATCGCCACCGTCAAGAAGGACTGACCGGCGGCAATGGCGATCACCGCCGACCAGCTTCTGCTGTTCGTGGGCACGCTGTCTGTGGCGATCCTGTCGCCCGGCCCCGGCGTGATCGCCGTCAGCCAGGGCGCCTTCGCCCTGGGCCGCAGGCGCGCCCTGCCCTATGCCCTGGGACTGGCACTTGGGGCCTCGGTCTGGTGCCTTTTCGCGTTGCTGGGCCTGACCGTGGTCTTTCGGGCGCTGCCCTGGACCTATGTCGCCCTGAAGGTTCTGGGCGGGGCTTACCTGGTCTGGATCGCTTGGAAGATGTGGCGCCACGCGCCCGATCCGCTGCCCGATCCGGCCGATGGCAGCCGGGGCATGGGCTTTCGCGGCGGCATGATGCTGAACCTGTCGAACCCCAAGCCCGCGCTGTTCTATTCGGCGGTGCTGCTGTCGATCTTCCCGGCGCTGTTGTCGGCGGGCGACAAGCTGGCCATTTACGTTACGGCAGCATCGGTCGAACTGGCATTTTATAGCGCGCTCGCCTCTCTGATGGCTTTGCCTTGGCTGCGGCGCAGGTATTATGCCGCGAAATTCTGGATCGACCGGGCGGCGGGGTTGGCCATCGGCCTGCTGGGCCTGTCCCTGATCCTGCGCCATTGAAAGGAACTTCGATGATCGACCGCCTTCCCCACGAAAAGGGTTTTCATGTCAGCTGGGACCAGTTGCACCGCGATGCGCGCGCCCTGGCCTGGCGGCTGGACGGGACCGACTGGCGCGCCGTCGTGGCCGTGACGCGCGGCGGGCTGGTGCCCGCGATGATCGTGGCGCGCGAACTGGACATCCGCACGATCGATTCGATCTCGATCCGGTCCTACAAGGGTGTGGGGGCCGAGGCGGGCCAGGGCCAGCTTGAGGTTCTGAACAATCCCGACCCCGAGCTGATGGGCGATGGCGAAGGCATCCTGGTGATCGACGACCTGGTCGATTCGGGCCGCACCCTGGAACTGATCCGCGAGATGTATCCCAAGGCGCATTTCGGCACCGTCTATGCCAAGCCCAAGGGCAAGCCGATGGTCCAGACCTATGTGACCGAGGTCAGCCAGGACACCTGGATCTTCTTCCCCTGGGACATGGCGCTGCAATACGTCCAGCCCTACCGCGGCGAGGACTGAGGCCCGCCGGCCAGTTTTCGGGTCTGCCCGAGGGAACCCTTGGGCGTGCAGGGCATTGTCTTTCCGAATCGCGCATCCCCCATGCGCGTCCACTTCTCAGGAGGAAAGACATGCGCAATCTGTTGCTTGGCACCGCGATGGTCCTGCCGCTGATGATGGCTCCGGCCTTGGCCCAGGACACGGCCACGCCTGCCCCCGCCGATCCCGCCACCAACACCACGGCGGCTCCGATGGGGGCCGACGCGACCCCGGCCGCCGATGGCACCACCATGGAGGCCGAAGCCGCCGCCGACGAGGCTGACGACGCCGCAGCAGCAGCCGAGGTTGCCGCCAGCGGCAAGGTCGAGCAGCAGCAGGCCGAGAATGAGTTGCGGATCGACTGGATCACCGACGCGACCGTCAACGCCCCGGACGGCACCGCCATCGGCGACATCAACGACGTGATCGTGGATGGGGATGCGGGCACCGTGAAGGCCGCCGTGATCGGCGTGGGCGGCTTCCTGGGCATCGGCGAAAAGCAGATCGCCGTGCCGTGGGACCAGTTGACGATCAACTATGACGCGCAGGAAATCACCAGCGAACTGACCAAGGAGCAGGCCGAGGCCGCGCCGGAATACGTGTTCCGCGACCAGGAATCCGCCCCTGCGGAAGCTGGCGAGACTGGCAGCCCGTCCATGGCCCCGGCGCCCGCGGGTACCGACTCGACGACCACGGCCCCCGCAGGCACCGCCCCGACCGACTCGACGGCCACGGCACCTGCGACCGGAACCGACGCAGCCCCCATGACGACGCCTGACGCTGCGGCCACCACCTCGACCGAACCGGCGGCGACGGGCGCCCCCACCCCCAACGATACGGCGGAAACGCCCGCGACCCCGCCGATGGGTTCGGACGCAGCCGCCCCGGCGGCGGACGGCACCGCGCCCGCCCCGTCCAACTGATCCCGTCGAACTGATCCTTCGGGAATCATCGGAACGGCCCCTTCGGGGGCCGTTTTCCGTTACTGATTGCCGCGCACGAAGCGCGCAGCGCCTTCGGCGGCGCGCTGCAGGGCACGGCTCTTGTTCACCGTTTCCGTGAATTCGGATTCCGGGTCACTGTCATAGACGACGCCGCCGCCCGCCTGGATATACAACGCACCGTCCTTCAGCACGCCCGTGCGCAGTGCGATGCACATGTCCATCTCGCCATTGGCGGCGAAGTAACCCACCGCGCCGCCATAGACGCCGCGCTTTTCGGGCTCCAATTCGTCAATGATCTCCATCGCGCGAACCTTGGGGGCACCCGACACGGTGCCAGCGGGCAGGCCCGCCAGCAGCGCGGACAGCGCGTCCTCTCCATCCCGCAACTCGCCCACGACGTTCGAGACGATATGCATGACGTGGCTGTAGCGTTCGATCACGAACTGCTCGGTCGGGCGGACGGTGCCGGGTTTCGCCACGCGGCCCACGTCGTTGCGGCCCAGATCCAGCAGCATCAGGTGTTCAGCCAGTTCCTTCTGGTCCCCCAGCAGATCGGCCTCAAGCGCGCGGTCCTCGGCCTCGTCCGCGCCACGGGGGCGGGTGCCCGCGATGGGGCGGATCGTCACCTCTCCGTCGCGCAGACGCACTAGGATTTCGGGGGACGCGCCGACGATCTGGAAGCCACCCATGTTCAGGAAGAACATGAAGGGCGAGGGGTTGGTGCGGCGCAGGCTGCGATACAGTGCAAAGGGCGGCAGCGGGAAATCCATCCGCCAGCGCTGGCTGGGCACCACCTGGAAGATGTCGCCCGCGCGGATATAGTCCTTGGCTCTCTCCACCGCCGCCAGATAGTCGGGCTTGCTGAAATTCGACACCGGCTCGCCGATCCGGGCATCATGGCCAAGCGCGCGGGGTTCGGAAGGCTGACGATCCAGCGACCGCAGCGCGTCCATCACCCGTTCGGCGGCGCGGGCATAGGCGGCGCGCGCATTGTCGCCGCCATTGTGCCAGGCAGGGGCGCAGAGCGTCACCTCTCCCTTCACGCCGTCAAGCACCGCCACGACCGACGGACGCATCAGCATGGCGTCGGGCAGATCCAGCGGGTCGGGGTTCACATGCGGCAGGTGTTCCACCAGCCGGATCATGTCATAGCCCAGATATCCGAACAGCCCCGCCGCGACCGGCGGCACGCCGTCCGGCATCACCTCGATCCGGCTTTCGGCGATCAGCGCCCGCAGGCTGTCCAGCGCCGGGCGGTCGTCGGGCTGGAAATCGTCCGAAAAGCGCGCCTGACGGTTGATGCGGGCGCGGCCGTCCCGGCAATCCCAGATCAGGTCCGGCTTCATGCCGACGATGGAGTAGCGGCCGCGAACCTCTCCTCCGGTCACGGATTCCAGCATGAAGGACATGGGCGCGCCCTCGGCCAGCTTCAGCATCAGGCTGACCGGCGTGTCCAGGTCGGCGGCCAGGCGCATGGTGACAAGCTGATTCTGGCCGGCGTTCCACGCGGCTTCAAAGGCAGCGAAGTCGGGGGTCAGTTCCATCACTGGACCTGCGCGTTGATGGCGTTGATGGCCTGCTGGTCCAGCGCGATCCCGGCCTCGCGCTGCACGGCGCGGGCATAGTAATCGAAGATGTCGGACTGCAGCGACTGGCCCAGGCGCTCGCGCACGGCGTCGTTGATGCGCAGCGCGTCCTCGGCGGTCATGTCGGCCTCGTGGATCGCGTCAAGCCGCAGCAGGATCACGCGGTTCTCGGCATCCACGATCTCGACATCCCCGGCCTCGGTCATGGCGAAGGCGCGGCGGACGGTTTCGGCGGGCGCACCCTCGGCCCAGCCGTCGCGGGTGACATCCTTGACGGCGGTCCATTCCGGCGCGGCCTGTCCTTCCGCCGCGTCGGACAACCGCTGCTCTTCGGCCAGGGCCAGAAGCTGGCGATGGGCCTCGGACCGGCGCCAGTCGGCCTCGACCTCGTCGCGGACCTCCTCGAAGGGGCGCAGGGTCGGCGGCACGACCTGGTCCAGGCGCAGCGCAAAGACGCCACCATCGTCCAGGCTCGCCAGTTCCGGGAAATCGGCTTCCGAGGTTTCCGCCGCCCGATCGCGGAAGGCCTGGTATCCGGCGATGCTGCCCTCGGCGGGCGCGGCATCCGCCGACCAGTCGAGGGTGCCAAGCTCCAGGTCGGTTTCCTCGGCCACCTGTTCCAGCGTGGCGCCGCCCGCCAGCAGATCCTCGTATTCGGCCGACCGTTCCTCGATGGTGCGGGCGGCGCGGTCCAGGGCGGCCTCGGCGCGCAGATCCTCGCGCGCCTGCTCGAAGGGGATGTTCACAGGTTCAAGAATGGCGTGGACGGCGAACAGCGCGGGGCCCAGGTCGGTCTGGAGGGGGCCGACGACACCGGGCTGTTCAAGGGCAAAGACCGCCTCGCCCGCCGCGCCCAGGTCGGCCTGCGACACCTCGCCCAGTTCCGCATCCTCGGGCTGCAGACCGCGCTGAACCACGAAGGTCTCGAACGGCGCGGTGCCCGCGTCGATCTGCGCCTTGGCGGCCTGCGCCTCCTCGGCCGAGGGGAAGACCAGGCGGCTGACCATGCGACGCTCGGGGCGCTGATATTCGCCGATATTGGCGTCATAGGCGGCGCGCAGGGCGGCTTCGTCCAGTTGCACCGAGGGGGCCAGCATTTCTGGCGTCAGCCAGACATAGGTGATCTTGCGCAATTCGGGCGCGGTGAAGCGGTCGGCATTGGCGCTGTGCCAGGCCTTCAGCGCCGCCTCGTCGGGTTCGGCCACGGGGGCGGGCAGCATGTCGGCGGTCAGTTCGCGCCAGGAAATGTCGCGGCGCTCCAGGATCCACTTCGCCGTGGTGTCCACCGCAGGCTTCGGCGCACTAATCCCGCCCGCGACCGCACGCTGGATCAGCAGGCGGGCCTCGTCGGTGCGGATCTCGCGCTCGAACTCGGCTTCGGACATGTTCTCGCGGCGCAGCACGTCGGCATAGGCGGCGCGGTCGAAGCTGCCGGTCGGACCCCGGAAGGCTGGGGCTTCCAGGATGGTCTGGCGCACCTTCTCGTCCCCCACGGAAACGCCGATGCGGCTCGCCTGATCCTCCAGCGCAGCAGCGGTGATCAGCTGCGACTGGACCGCCTGCGGCAGGCCGATGGCCTGGGCCTGCGCCATGCTCAGCGGCTGGCCGGTCTGCTGGCCATAGGCGTTCATCTGGTTGCGAAGCGCGCGGGCGTAATCCTCGGCGGTGATCTTGGTGCCGCCGACCGAGCCGATGGCGGTGGACCCGCCCGAGAAGCTGGTCACGCCAAAGCCGCCCAGGCCCAGGATCATCAGGCCCATCAGCACCCAGACGATGGTGGATTTCCCGTGTGTGCGCAGGTTCTTCATGGCCCGGTTTCCCTTGTGGTCTTGTCGGGTTTCTTTAGGGCGGGCGCGGCCCCGCCACAAGCCTGTCAGCCCCCGAACGCGCGCAGCCGCGCGGCAAGTTCGGCGATGCGGGGCGCGTCGATATTGGCGAAGGCGATGCGCAGGTGACGCGGACCCGTGGGGTCGTCCGGCGGCACGAACATGGTGCCGGGCAGCGCCAGCACGCCGATATCCGCCACCATGCGCCGCGCGAGATCCGCCGAGGATGCCGCGAAAGGATGTTCCACCCAGGCAAAATAGGCCCCGGCGCTCTTGACCCGCCAGCCCGGCAGCGCGGACAGCGCCGCCACCGTGGCGTCGCGCCGCGCCAGGATCGCGGCCCGTTCCCCCGCCAGCCAGTCGCGCAGGTTCCCCATCCCCCACAAGGCGCCGATCTGCCCTAACTGCGATGTCGAGATCGCCACCGTGTCCAGGAACTTCTCGACCTGCGCCATCCGCGCTTCCGACGTGACCAGGGCGCCGACGCGGTGGCCGGTCAGGCGATAGGCCTTGGAAAAGCTGTAAAGCTGGATCACCGTGCGGTCCCATCCGGGCCGTGCCAGCAGGTCATGGGGTGCGCCATCGCGGCTGTCGAAGTTGCGATAGGTTTCGTCCAGAACCAGCGTCAGGCCACGGCTTTGCGCCAGATCGAAGAAGCGCCCCACCAGTTCCGCCGGATATTCCGCGCCCGAGGGGTTGTTGGGCGTCACCAGCACGATCGCCCGGCAGCGCGGACCGATCAGCGCGGCGGCGCGTTCCGGGTCGGGCAGCAGGTCGTCGCCGCAGGGCAAGGGCACCGCACGGATGCCCTGCATGTCCAGCCACATCTTGTGGTTGAAGTACCAAGGCGTCGGCAGGATCACCTCGTCCCCAGCCTGCGCCACGGTGGCGATGGCCGCGCAGAAGGCCTGGTTGCAGCCCTGCGTGATCGCGACCTGCGCGGGCGAGACCGCGCCGCCGTAGCTGGCGGAAAACTCCTGCGCCACGGCCCCGCGCAAGGCGGGATTGCCCAGGACGGGACCGTAAAGATGCGCATCGGCCCGGTGCAGCGCGGCCTCTGCCATG
The DNA here is from genome assembly GCF_039770665.1 of Paracoccus sp. SSK6. NCBI lineage: Bacteria > Pseudomonadati > Pseudomonadota > Alphaproteobacteria > Rhodobacterales > Paracoccaceae > Paracoccus > Paracoccus sp. SSK6. The sequence continues at coordinate 32,830 of NZ_JBDPNJ010000005.1, forward strand.
GCCTGGCGCAGCGCCATCGGCGGCGGATCCACGGGCGCGGCCTGGCTGACATTGATCAGCGGCAGGTCGGGCGGCAGGGTCACGCCGGCCAGCCAACGGCGCGCCTCCATCACCGGGGGCGAAAAGGTCGCGGCCAAGGCCGGGTTCAGGGGCGAAGGATCAGTCACGGGTCAGGCCTTGCAGATCGGACAGGTCGGGCGGCAACGACAGATCCAGCACGGGCGCGGGAAGGCCCGGCGTCGGGATCTGCTGCTCGGGTTGGGCCGTTGCAGGTGGGATCGGCGCAGGCTCCTCCGCAGGAACGGCGGGCGCGGCGTCGGGCGCGTCGGCTGCCGCCCTGTCGGGGGCGGCAAGCGCGGTCGGCTGCGGTAGCGCGGCGGGACGGTCCAGCCGGGGCGCGTCCTCGCCCGCTGAAGGGGCGCCCTGGACCGGGCCACCGCCGTCGCCCGCAGGCTGCGGACGCGGATCGGCGGCGGTCAACGCGACCGGCGCGGGTTCCGAGGTCGGGGCCATGACCGCAGGCGCCTCGGCCTGGTCGGGGCGGTCGGTGGCCAGCGGCACGGGCAGGCGCGGGGCGACATCGCCGCCGCGCCCGAACTCGGACCCGACCGGCAGATCGACCGCCCCCGCCTGCGGGGCATCGCCGGGCTGCGGGACGGGCGCAAGTGCAGGTGCGGGCTGCGGTGCGACAGGCACGACGGCGGGCGCAGGCGGCAGCGCGGGGTCCGGCTGCGGCAGGGGCGCGGCCAGCGACAATGCCGCCACGGCAAGCACACTGACCACCCCGCCGTGCAGAAGACCTGTCCAGAAACCGCGTGCCATATGTCCCTTCTGTCCGCGCCGGTCTTGACCCTCCGGCGCGCTTTGGCCCATCTATAGCGGACCCGTTCAGGCGGGGAAACCGCCACCATATCAGGGCGCACCATCATGATCCTTCTGATCGACAACTACGACAGCTTCACCTGGAACCTCGTGCATTACATGGCCGAGGCGGGGGCCGAGGTCGTCGTGCGCCGCAACGACGCCCTGACCGTGGACGAGGCGCTGGCCATGGCGCCTGACGGAATCGTGATCTCGCCCGGCCCCTGCGACCCGGCGCAGGCGGGCATCTGCCTCGACTTGATCCGCGCCGCTGCCGACCGGGCCATCCCGCTTCTGGGCGTCTGCCTGGGCCACCAGGCCATTGGCGAGGCCTTTGGCGGCAAGGTGGTGCGCGCCACCCGCATCATGCATGGCAAGACCGACGCGATCAGCCATGACGGCACGGGCGTCTTTGCCGGGCTGCAATCGCCCGTGACGGCCACGCGCTATCATTCGCTGACGGTGGAACCCGAAAGCCTGCCCAACTGCCTGCGCGTCACCGCGACCTCGGACGACGGCACCATCATGGGCCTGATCCACGAGGCGCTGCCCATCGAAGGCGTGCAGTTCCACCCCGAATCCATCGCCTCGGAACACGGGCACGAGATGATCCGCACCTTCTTGTCCCGCTGCACGCCGCAAAGGGCCGCGGCATGAGCGTGACCGACATCCGCCCGCTGATCGGCATCGCCGCCACCCGCCCCCTGACGGGGACCGAGGCCGAGGCCGCCTTTTCCGCCCTGTTCGACGGCGCGGCCACGCCCGCCCAGATCGGGGGCCTGCTGATGGCGCTGCGCGTGCGCGGCGAAACGGTCGAGGAAATCGCCGCGGCCGCCCGCGCCATGCGCAAGCGGATGAACCGCATCACCGCGCCGCAGGGGGCCATCGACATCGTCGGCACCGGGGGCGACGGCAAGGGGACGCTGAACATCTCGACCGCGACGGCCTTCGTGGTGGCGGGCGCGGGCGTGCCCGTCGCCAAGCACGGCAACCGCAACCTGTCGTCGAAATCGGGCGCGGCGGATGCGCTGACGGCCATGGGCATCAACGTGATGGGCGGTCCCGCCGTCGCACAGCAGGCGGTCAACGACGCGGGCATCTGCTTCATGATGGCGACGATGCACCATCCCGCCATGCGCCATGTCGGTCCCCCGCGCGCGGAACTGGGCACAAGAACCGTTTTCAACCTCTTGGGACCGCTGACGAATCCGGCCTCTGTCCGGTGCCAGTTGACCGGCGCCTTCAGCACCCAATGGATCCGTCCCATGGCCGAGGTGCTGCGCGACCTGGGCAGCGAGGCCGCATGGCTGGTCCATGGCGCCGACGGCACGGACGAGATCAGCATCGCCGGCGAAACGCATGTCGCCGCGCTGAAGGACGGCGAGATCAGCGAATTCACCGTGACTCCCGAGGACGCCGGCCTGACCCGCCACCCGTTCGAGGCGATCATCGGCGGCGAGCCGCATGAGAACGCCGCAGCCTTCCGTGCCCTTCTGGGCGGGGAACGCAGCGCCTATCGCGACGCGGTTCTGCTGAACGCCGCCGCCGCGCTGCTGATCGCCGGGAAGGTTGGCGACCTGCGGGAAGGCGCGGCGATGGCCGCCGAAGCCATCGACAGCGGCGCGGCCAGGGCGCGGCTGGACCGGCTGGCGCAGGTCACCGGGGCGCCCGAGGCATGAAGCCCCCCAAGGCCTGGGCCGACCTGCCCTTCTTCCGCGAGGACTGGCCCGCGATCCGCGACCGGCTTGAAGGTCTGGACGACTGGCTGCCCGGCCCCGCCCTGGTCTTTGCCGCGCTGGAGGCGACCCCGCCCGAAAAGGTGCGCGTCGTCATCCTGGGCCAGGATCCCTATCCGACGCCCGGCCACGCCAACGGTCTGGCCTTTTCAGTAGCGCCCGAGGTGGCCCTGCCCCGGTCGCTGAAGAACATCTTTACCGAACTGCGCGACGACATCGGCGCGACCCCCGCCACGGGCGATCTTTCGGGTTGGGCGCACCAGGGGGTGCTTCTGCTGAACACATCCCTGTCGGTGCCGCCGGGGGATGCGGGGCGGCACGCGTCCTGGGGATGGGACCGGCTGGCCCGCGATGCGGTGGCCGAGGCGCAGAAACACGGGCCGCTGGCCTTCCTGCTGTGGGGGGCGCACGCGCAGAAGGCGATGGCGGGCCTGCCCCGCCCGCAGGATCTGGTGATCGCGACGGCGCATCCCTCGCCCCTGTCGGCGCGGAGGGGGTTCTTCGGCAGCAGGCCGTTTTCGCGGATCAATGCGTGGCTGGAGGAACAGGGGCGCGAGCCGGTGGATTGGGCGGCGTGAGGGCGGGTGAAACCCCATCCTACGGTTCCGGTTTTGACCATGTAGGGTGGGGTTTCACCTCCACCGTTTATTCACGCCCGAAAATGGTGGGTTGAAAACCCACCCTACGGTGCGGGTCATTGACAAGGTAAGGTGGGGTTCACCGCAGGGTTTCCTCGCAGGATGCGTGCTTGCACGCACCCTACAGCGCCTCGAAGCCCGCCTTCTGGCGTTCGGTCCATAGCAGATGCAGCGTCAAACCGTCCTCGCCGCTCTCCTCGCGCCGGACGACGCCAGCCTCGTGCAGCCAGGCCCTGCGGCGGCCGTCCGAGAACGGCAAGGTCACGACCGCCTCTGCCCTCGGCTCATCCAGAGCCTGCGTCAGATGCGCGTCGATGGCGGCGATCAGGTCGTCCAAGCCCTCGCCGGTCAGGGCGCTGACGGCCTGCACCCCTTCGGTCCGCGCATCGGTGCGGCGCAGGGCGTCGCGCGTTTCCGCCGACAGGGCGTCGATCTTGTTCCAGACCTCGATCAGGGTGACATCCTCATCCACGCCAAGCGATTCCAGGATCTCGGCCACGTCGGCGGCCTGTTCCTCGGTCTCGGGGTGGCTGATGTCGCGGACATGCAGGATCAGGTCGGCCTCCAGCACCTCCTCCAAGGTGGCGCGGAAGGCGGCGACCAGTTCCGTGGGCAGGTCGCTGATGAAGCCCACGGTGTCGGACAGGATGATCCGGCGCCCCTGCCCGCCGCCCGCAACACCCTTGGCGCCCGGCAGGCGGATGGCGCGCATGGTCGGGTCAAGGGTGGCGAACAGCATGTCCTTGGCCAGAACCTCGGCCCCGGTCAGGCGATTGAACAGCGTGGATTTTCCGGCGTTGGTATAGCCCACAAGCGCGACGATGGGATAAGGCACCTTGGCGCGTGCGGCACGATGCAGGGTGCGGGTCTTGACCACGCGCTCCAGCTGGCGGCGCAGGCGGGTCATCTGTTCGTCGATGGCGCGGCGGTCGGCCTCGATCTGCGTCTCGCCGGGGCCGCCGACGAAGCCGAAGCCCCCGCGCTGCCGTTCCAGGTGGGTCCAGGCGCGGACCAGACGCGTGCGCTGATAGGACAGCGCGGCCAGTTCCACCTGCAGCACGCCCTCGCGGGTGCGGGCTCGATCGGCAAAGATTTCCAGGATCAGCCCGGTCCGGTCCAGAAGCTTGACGCCCCAGTCCTTTTCCAGGTTGCGCTGCTGGACGGGCGTCACCGGACCGTCGATCAGCACCAGATCGACCTCGGCTTCCTTCAGCCGCTCACCGATCTCGGCCTGCTTGCCCTTGCCGAACAGGCGGCCCGGATCGGGCTTACGCAGGCGCGCGACCTCGTCGCCCACGATCTCGATCCCCGGCAGGGCATGGGCAAGCGCCACCGCCTCGGCCAGGGCATGTTCGGGTTCGCGCCGTTGCGTCCGACCGGCCAGGTCGGGATGGATCACATAGGCGCGCGTCGGTTTCGCCTCGGTCGAGGTGGGCTCCGTCAATCAGTCCTCGCCTTCATAGAGCGATATGGGCTGGCCCGGCATGATGGTGCTGATCGCGTGCTTGTAGACCAGCTGCGACTGGCCGTCGCGGCGCAGAAGCACGCAGAAATTGTCGAACCAGGTGATGACGCCCTGCAGCTTGACACCGTTTATCAGGAAGATGGTGACGGGCACCTTTGCCTTGCGGACGTGATTGAGGAACGCGTCCTGCAGGTTCTGCTTGTCGCCAGCCATTATTTTTTCCGTTTTGATACTGTCCCGGTTGGACTTCACGTTTATGCGCTTGCCGCAACCCTTGCAAGCACCCGAGGTTTCCGCCCCGTCAACGGCGCCAGAACTGCGGCGAAAAGAGCGCAAGCACCGCCAGCGTCTCGATCCGGCCGACGATCATCGCGCCCGCCAGGATCGTCTTGGTGAAGACCGGCAGGCCCGACCACCCCTCCCACGGGGCCGATGCGATGCCGGCGCTTGCCTGGAAGGCCGGGGTCAGGGGGATGGCGGCGGCCAGGGGGCCGGTATTGGTCAGCGCGGCGACGGACAGGATTGTCGCCGTCTCGATCTCGATCCGCTGGATCGAGACAAGCGCCACCACCACGGCGATGGAGGTCGCGAACAGCATGAAGAAGATGAAGGCCAGGTACGCCCCCTCGCGCCGCAGCCGCCGGGCGATCTGGCCGCCGCCGGCGATGGAGTTCGGATGCACGATCCGCTCCATTTCCCGCTGGCCGTGGCGGGCCAGGGCATAGACGCGCAAGAGCTTGACGCCCCCCGCCGTGGTCGCGACCCCGCCCCCCATCATCGCCAGCCCCGCAAGGATCAGGCCCGGAGAGGCCAGCCCCGACCAGGCCCGCGCGCCCTGCCAGTCGATCGAGGTCCAGCCCGTCGTCGTCAGATAGCTGAGGCCGTTGAACAGCCCGCCCCAGAAGGCGGCAAGGCCGCTGCGCAGGTCGTGCAGCAGTTCCAGAGCCCCGTTGGAAGCCTGCTCAGCCTCGATGGCGCCCAGGAAGTGGCGCGCGAACAGCGACAGCGCGACAAGGGTGACCAAGCCGCCTGCCATCTTCAGTTCGGGATCGTCCCGCAGCTTGTCGGTGGCGCGCAACTGCCCGCCACCAGGCCAGAAGCGGCGCGACAAGGCGGGGATCAGGAACAGGAAGACCGCAACCTCTCCGGCAAGGCCGGAATTGACGCCGGGGGGGCCAAGGACCGGAGAAATCCCGCTGGTGGACAGCGTGCCCATCGACCGGCATAGCGCGATCAGCGCCGGATCGCCCAGCAGCAGCAGGATCAGCCACAAGGCCAGCGTCAGCCCGGCATAGACGGGAAAGACCATCACCGCCGAACGCGCAAGGCGATGATGGGGATGGGCCAGCCGGGTCTGGAAGACGGGCGACGACAGGTGCAGGCTTTTGTCCAGCGGATCGGCGGGGCCCGGCAGGCTGTCGCGGTATTCCTCGCGGCCATAGGGGCGGGCCATGATCTCGAACCCGCCGATATTCAGGGGGGCCAGGATCGCGGTGGCGGCGACAAGGATGAAGAACCCGCCCATCCAGCCTGCCATCGCCCGCCACAGATGCAACGGCAGGGGCAGGAGGTCGGCGGAGTACAGCGAGGCCCCGGTGGTCGTCAGCGCCGAGGTCATTTCCCACCAGGCGTTGAACAGCCCGGTATCGGGCATCGATTCGGCAAAGGGCAGCGCCATGACCGAGGGCATCCCCCCGAACACCGCCAGCATCGCCAGCAGCGTGTCGCGCGGGCGCGGCGGGGTCGGGTTGGCGGATGTGGCAAGCCCCACCAGACCCGCCCCCACCAGCACCAGCAATCCCCAATAGAAGAAGTTGCGCGCCAGCCCGTCCTGATCGTTGACCGAGGCATAGGCGGCGGGCAGCATCATCGCCAGCCCGCACAGCGCGGCCAACAGGACGAACAGGGGAAGGCGCAGCAGCAGCGTCATGGTGCCTCAGAAGAAGTCGATCGAGACCTGCAGCAGGCGCTCGACCTCGGGCACGTCCTTGGACAGGGCGAAGATCAGGACCACGTCGCCCTCGTCTATGCGCGTATCGGGGACGGGCTTGACGACGCGGTCGCCCTTCTGCACCGCGCCGATCAGCACGCCTTCGGGAAATTCGATGTCGCGGATCGCCCGGCCCGATATGGGCGATGTGGACAGCGCCTGCGCCTCGATCACCTCGGCCTCGGCATCGCCGATGGAATAGATGTCGCGCACCCGGCCGTGGCGGATGTGGCGCAGGATGGTGGATACGGTGGTGGCGCGCGGGTTGATATAGGCGTCGATGTCCAGCACGTCCATCAGGGGCACCATGGTCGGGTCGTTGATCAGCGCGATGGCAAGCTTGGCCCCTGCCTGCTTGGCCCGCACGGATGCAAGGATATTGGTCTTGTCGTCATCGGTCACGGCCAGCACGGCATCGGCGGTGGGCACCGCCGCTTCCTCCAGCAGTTCGGCGGACAACCCGTCGCCGTTCAGCACAATGGTCCGTTCCAGCCGGTCGGCGGCATATTCGGCACGGGCGCGGTCGCGTTCGATCAGCTTGGCGCGGATGCGGTCGGGGCGCGACTCCAGCGCCTGCGCCACGGCAAGGCCCACATTGCCTGCGCCGAGGATGGCGATGCGTTCCTGCTTCAAGGGCGGCTTTCCGAAAATCTCCAGCGTGCGCCCGACATCCTCGCGCTGGCTGAAGACATAGATCTGGTCGCGCGCGAAAAGTTGGTCGCCCGGTTCCGGCGCGAACAGCCGCCCCTGGCGGCGCACGCCCACGACGATGGCGCGCAGGGTGGAAAACAGGTCGCTCAACTGCCGCAGGGGGGTGTTCAGCGCGGGGCAGTCATCTTCCAGCACGATGCCCAGAAGCTGCACCTTGCCGCCCATGAAGGTTTCCACGTCAAAGGTGGATGGCGCGGAAAGCCGTTGCAGAGCGGCGTTCGCGACCTCCCGTTCAGGGCTGATGACCACGTCGATGGGCAGGTGCGCGGTCATGTAGAGGTCGGAATAGATCGCATCCAGATAGGCGCTGCTGCGCAGGCGCGCGATCTTGCGCGGCACCTGGAAGACGGAATGGGCCACCTGGCAGGTGACCATGTTCACCTCGTCCGAATGGGTGGCGGCGATGATAAGGTCGGCGTCGCGGGCGCCCGCCTGGTCCAGCACGTCGGGATGGCTGGCAAAGCCGGTCACGCCCTGCACATCCAGGGCTTCGGTCGCGCGGCGGATCAGTTCGGCATTGGTGTCGATGATGGTGACATCGTTGCGTTCGCCCGACAGATGCCGGGCGATCTGCCAGCCGACCTGGCCCGCGCCGCAGATGATGATCTTCATGGCCGCCCCCTGCCGCCTGCATCATCCTCTGCCTATGCCGCCGTCACGCGTGGCGCAACGTCCTACTTGCCCATCAGCAATTCATCCTCGGGCCGCATCCCGCCCACGACGCCCAGGGATTTCAGCTTGCGGTGCAGGGCGCTGCGCTCCATCCCCACGAATTGCGCGGTGCGGCTGATATTGCCGCCGAAGCGGTTGATCTGGGCGACAAGGTATTCGCGCTCGAACATCTCGCGCGCCTCGCGCAGCGCCATGGCGGTGATCTGGGGGCCAAGGGCCAGGGCATCGCTGTTGTCGGGCGTGGCGCCCTGGGGTTCCAGTTCACCGGGCTGGATCGGGCCGCTTTCCTCGGCCAGGATCAGCACGCGCTCGATCACGTTGCGGAGCTGGCGGATATTTCCGGGCCAGCGCATGGATTGCAGGGCGGCGACCGTTTCCTCGGGCAGTTCGCGGGGCGTGAGGCCCTGGGTCTTGTGGAAATGCTCGATGAAATGCCGCCCCAGCAGGGCGATGTCGTCGCGCCGTTCGATCAGCGAAGGCACGGCGACCGGCACCACGTTCAGCCGGTCATAAAGCTCTTGCCGGAACCGGCCTGCCGCGATTTCCGCAGGCAGGTCGCGGTTGGTCGAGGAAATCACGCGCAGGTCCACCCGCACCCGGTCCGCGCCTCCGGCCCGCACGAACTGCTGTTCCGTCAGCACGCGCAGGATCTTCGGCTGCGTTCCCAAGGGCATGTCGCCCACTTCGTCGAAATAGATGACGCCGCCATGGGCCTGCTCCAGCAGGCCGGGCTCGATGCCGCGTTCGGGGGTCTCGCGGCCGAACAGAACCTCCTCCATCCGTTCCGGCTCGATGGTGGCGCAGGGAACGGTGATGAAGGGGGCCGAGGCGCGGGGGCTGTGGGCATGGATATAGCGCGCGGCCATTTCCTTGCCGGTGCCCGGCTCTCCCGACAGCATGACGCGGCCGTTCGATTTCGCCACCTTGTCCAGCGCGTCGCGCAGGCGCTTGAAGGCGACGGAATGGCCCAGCATCTCGGCCATGCGGTCGCCGCCCCGGCGCAGGGTGCTGTTTTCCCGCCGCAATCGGCTGGTTTCCATCGCGCGGTTCACTACCACCATCAACTGGTCGATGTTGAAGGGCTTTTCGATGAAGTCGTAGGCACCCTGCTTGATCGCCGCCACCGCGATCTCGATATTGCCATGCCCCGAAATGATGATCACGGGCACGTCCGGGTTGTTGCGCTTGACCTGCTTCAGGATGTCGATCCCGTCCATCCGGCTGTCCTTCAGCCAGATGTCCAGGACCATCAGCGCGGGCTGGCGGTCGTTCAGCGCCGCCAGCGCCTCGTCCGAGTTCGCGGCAAGGCGCGTCTCGAAGCCCTCGTCCTTCAGGATGTCCGCGACCAGTTCGCGGATATCACGTTCGTCGTCAACGATCAGGATATCGCTCATATCGGTGCTGCCTCATCTTCTTTTGTTTTTGTCTTGCGTTGCGCGCCGCGCACGGGATGGCGTTCCCGTGGCAGGCGGATTTCGGCCACGGCGCCCTGCCCGTCTGGGTTGTCGGACAGGGTCAGGCTGCCGCCATGTTCCTCGACGATCTTCTTGACGATGGGCAGGCCAAGGCCGGTGCCGCCGCTTTTCATCGTCACATAGGGTTCGAACAGCCGCGAGCGGTCGGCGGGCAGGCCGGGACCGTTGTCGCAGATGCGGATCGTGACGGCATCGTGGTCGGCCCGCATATCGACGGCGATCCCTGGCGTCCAGCCATCGGGAGGGTTTTCCCGCTTTTCGTCAAGGGCTTCCCCGGCATTCTTGATAAGGTTCGTGAAAGCCTGCCGCAGCATCCCCCCGTCGCAATCGACGATCACCGGCTGGTCGGGAATATGGGTGGCCAGCGCGCCTTTCAGCGCGTCCTGCTGCAGCAGCGCGACCTCGCGCAGCAGGGCGGCCAGGTCGATCTCGGCCCGGTCGGGTTCGGGCATCCGGGCGAAGCGGCTGAATTCGTCCACGATCCGGCGCAGATCGCCCGTCTGGCGGATGATGACATCGGTGTATTGGTCCAAGGATGCCTTGTCCTCGGGCGATGCCAGCTTGCCGAACTTGCGGCGCAGGCGTTCGGCGGAAAGCTGGATCGGCGTCAGCGGGTTCTTGATCTCATGCGCGACGCGACGGGCCACGTCGCCCCAGGCGGCCATGCGTTGCGCGGTCACCAGTTCGGTCACGTCATCGAAGGCCACGACATAGCCTGCCAGGTCGCCGTCCGTTCCCCGCCGTACCGCCATGCGCACCAGCAGGCTTTCCACGCGCCCTTCGCGCATCAGGCGCACCTCATCCTGCACGGTCTCCGCAACCGAGGCCGACAGGCGGTCGAACAGCGGGGCGAATTCCGGCACCGCCTCGGACAGCAGGGCGTCGATGTCGCGCTTGGGGTCCAGCCCCAGCAAACGGCTGGCGGAGCGGTTGACGAAGTCGATTTCCCCCGCCGCATCCAGCCCGATCACGCCCGAGGTCACGGATGACAGCACATTGTCGAACAGCCGCCGCTGTTCGTCGCTGATGCGATAGCTGTCCACCAACTCCTCTCGCTGCGCCTTGAGCTGGCGGGTCATGCGGTTGAAGGACTGGCCCAGCGTCTGGATTTCGTCCCCCGTATCGGGTTCGGGCACCTGCACGTCCAGGTTGCCGCGCCCCACCTGTTCGCTGGCAAGCGCCAGCAGCCCGATGGGCCGCGACAGGCGGGACGCGAACCACAGGCCCAGCAGCACGGCGGCGGCGACCAGCAGCAGCGCAAAGGCCAGATAGACCAGCGAGAATTCGAACAGCACCTGACTGCGCGTTTGTTCCAGCTGGCGATAGCTGCCGACGGTCGCGCGGGTGTCGTCCACCAGTCCCAGCAGGTTGCCGTCCACGTCGCGGGTCACATACAGGTAACGGTCGGCCAGCGGCGGCAGCGCGACCAAGGCGCGGAATTCGTTGTTCTGCCAGTCCTCGATCAGCACCACGCCATCGGTCTGCGCGCGGTCCAGGTCGCTGCTGGACGGGGCCTCGTACCAGAACAGATAGGACCGTTCGCCGCGTGCCCGGATCTCTCCGTTGCCGTTGATGACATAGGCTTCCCGCAGACCCCGCTGGATCAGCGCCTGCCCCTGGCCCAGCAGCAGCCGCAACTCGCCGTCCTCGATCATCGGATTGGCGCGGCCCGCCTGGGTCAGCACGCCAGCCAAGGCCTTGGCATCCTCGGTCAGGTCGCGGCGGTGTTCTTCCTGATAGGCCTCGGCCGCCGCCTGAGAGGTCGTGACCACCTGCTGCACCCGGCCCGAGAACCATCCCTCAAGCCCGATATTGACCAGGAAACCCGCGAACAGCGCGACCAGCACCGTGGGCACCAGGGCAAGGCCCGCGAAGATCAGCACCAGCCGCGCGTGCAGGCGCGATCCGGCGGCGGTCTTGCGCCGCGCGGTAATCAGCCGGGCCATGCGCAGCACGATGATGCCGATCAGCACGATCAGATAGGCCAAGTCCAGCAGCAGGATCAGCCGCAGCATCCGGCTTTCGGCGCCTTGGGCCAGCGGGCCAAGCACCGTCATCGTGGCGCCCGCCAGAAGGACGCCCATGACCAGCAGCCCCGCCGTCAGCGCGCCGCGCCAGTGACGCGGCAGCCTGACCCTTGCGAGCCTGTCCCAGCTCAGCCCTGATGCAGCCCCTGCCATTGCCCCCACCCGCCGTCTTTCGCGGCTTTCTGTTGCAGCGCCGAAACGGATGGCACTGCCCCTGTGGCGGTTTTACATCAGTTTGCGGCGCCGTGTCACCTCGATATTCAGGTCGGTCAGCTTCTTGCGCAGGGTATTGCGGTTTATTCCCAACAGATCGGCACATCTCAGCTGATTGCCGCCCGTGGCATCCAGCGCAACCTGAAGCAGAGGACGCTCGATCTCGCGCAGGATGCGGTCGTAAAGACCCGGAGGCGGCAGGCTGTCGCCATGCAGGTCGAAATAGCGTTGCAGATGCGCCTCGACCGAATCCGACAGGGGGCCGTTGCCATTGCCCAAACCCAGGGCGGGTTCCTGGGCCACCTGCGCGACCGGCATGGGCATGGGAACGACGGGGGCGCGGGGGCCGCCCTGCTGGCTCAGCGCCTCGCGCATCTCGGGGGCGGTGATGGCGGTGCCGCTGGCGGTCAGGGCCAGGCGGCGCATCATGTTCTCCAGCTCGCGCACATTGCCGGGAAAGGGATGGGCGCGCAAAAGGCTTGCGGCGTCGTCGCCAAGCGTCCGGTCGGGCAGGCCCTGGGCCGCCGCGCGCGCCAGCAGGTGGCCCGCCAGGGGCAGGATGTCATCGACCCGCGACCGCAGGGGCGGCACCGTCACCGTCACCCCGGCCAGCCGGTAATACAGATCCGACCGCAGCCGCCCCGCCGCCACATCCGCCTGCGGGTCCGGCCCGGTGGTCGCCACGATGCGGGGGGCCATGGCGCGGTCGGGGCCGCCTTCCAGCGATTCGATCAGCCCGATCAGCCGGGCCTGAGCGGCGGGATCGAAGCCCGCCGGGTTTTCGATGATGATCGTCCCGCTGCGCGCCTTGTCCGCCGCGCGGGCGATCGCGTCCTCGCCTGCATCGGCGGATGTCAGGATCGCCAGCCCCTGGTCGCGGCGGTCCGACAGGTCATGGAAGGACCGCGCGATGGTGGTCTTGCCCACTCCCGGCTCGCCTGCGATCAGCACCGGCAGGTCGGCGTTCAGCACCCGCGCCACCATGCGGAACAGCGCCTGCATGGCGGGTGCGTGCCCGATCAGCGGCATGGCCGGGTCGGCGGCGGGACGGGCGGCCGGGATCGCGTCAGGCACGGGGTCCGACTTGCGCGGGCGGCGCGACAGGGCCTGGTTCGCCTTGGCCATCAGATCCGGCAGGTCGAAAGGCTTGGGCAGGTATTCGAAGGCCTCGGCCTCGGTCGCGCGGATGGCGGTGACGATGGTGTTCTGGGCGGAAATCACGATGACCGGCAGGTCGGGCCGCGCCTGCCGGATCGCGGGGATGCGGTCGATACCGTTGCCGTCGGGCATCATCACGTCGGTGATGATCAGATCGCCCCGCCCTTCCTCGACCCATTTCGACAATTGCGCCAGGCTGCCCGTGGCATGGACGCGGCAACCCGCGCGGGTCAGCGCCTGGGTCAGCACCGTGCGGATGGTGCGGTCGTCGTCGGCGATCAGAACGGTTCCATCCATGGCGTTCGGTCCTTATGCCTTGGGCAACGAGATGCGGAAAACGGTGCGGCCGGGGCGCGAGTCCACGCGGATCAGCGCGCCGTGGTCGGTGATGATCTTGCTGACAAGCGCCAACCCCAGCCCGGTGCCGTTCTCGCGCCCCGACACGAAGGGCTCGAAGACCTGGTCGGCGATGGCGGGGGGAAGGCCGGGGCCGTTGTCCTCGATCTCGATCTGCAGGGGCAGCGGGCGGCCGGTCGGGTCGGTTTCGTCCGGGGGCAGGCGCAGGGTGTGGTCGTAGAAGCTGCGCAGCCGGATCACGGGGCGGTCGGTGTCCTTCAGCGCCTCGGCCGCGTTCCTGACCAGGTTCAGGCAGACCTGCGTCAACTGGTCGGCATCGGCCAGGGCGTCGGGCAAGGACGGGTCGTATTCCGCGACGATGCCTATTTTCCTGGCAATTCCCACCGTGGCGGACCGGCGCACCTTTTCCAGCACGTCATGGACGTTGATCGCCTGCAAGTTCGGGGCCGAGGTGTCGCCGAAGCGTTCCACCTGCTCCAACAGCGACACGATGCGGCGGGATTCGCTGACGATCATCTCGGCCATCTCGCGGTCGTCGGGCGAGGCGTTCATGCCGATCAGTTGCGCCGCGCCCCGGATGCCCGCCAGCGGGTTCTTGATCTCGTGCGCCAGCATCTCGGCCATGCCGATGGCGCTGCGGGCGGCGGTGCGCACGGCGCGACTTTGCGATTGCAGCGCCCCTTCGTCCTGCGGAACCAGCAGCAGCGACACCGCGCCGCCGATACTGGCGGCGGGCCCGGCATGGACGGCGGCGTGGCGGTCCTGGTGGCCGCCCGCGCGGTCGCCGATCTCGAAGCAGACTTGGGGCTGGTACAGCGCCTCGTCGCCCTTCATCACGCGTCCGATCAGCGGCGAGAGCGAGGGCTGGATGCGCAGCCGCGCCCGCATCTCGTCCCCGTCCAGCGTCCGCCCGACCGTCGAGTTGCGGGACATGTTCAGCCAGACTTCGGCGGCGTCGTTCATCGCGGCCACCCGGCCCTGGCTGTCCAGCACCAGCGCAGGCAGCGGCAGCGCGTCCCAGCCCGGACCCGGTTGCAACTGATCGAAACCGGCCGGGCTGTGGCGCGTCATGCGGCCACCTGCGCATCGCCGAAGGCCTGCCGGATCAGCGCCAGGGTTGCCGCCGGGCTGTCAGCGCGCAGCATCTGGTCGCGCAGCGGCGCGCCATTCGCATCGGCATACCAGCCCAGGTGCTTGCGCGAGACGCGCAGGCCCAGGTCGATGCCATAGAAGTCCAAGATATCCTCGTAATGTTCGGCCACCGCGTCGGCCAGGGCGTCGCCCTGCGGCACCTCGGGGGCGGGCGAGCCGACCAGATCATGCGCGATCTGCGCCAACCGCCAGGGTGCGCCCTGCGCGCCGCGCCCGACCATCACCGCCTCCGCGCCCGATGCCGCAAGCGCGGCACGGGCGGATGCCGCATCTACCACATCGCCATTTGCGACCAGCGGCGGGCGGCCCGGCAGGTTCGCGACCGCCCGGATCCGCGTCCAGTCCGCCTGCCCCTTGTAGAACTGCGCGCGCGTCCGGCCATGCACGGTCAGCATCCTGACGCCCGCATCGCTGGCACGGCGCGCCAGTTCGGGCGCGTTGAGGCAATCCTCGTCCCAGCCAAGCCGCATCTTCAGCGTGACGGGCACGGACACGGCGCCCACCACCGCGTCGATCAGAGTCAGCGCATGGTCCAGATCCCGCATCAGCGCGGCCCCCGACAGTCCGCCCGTGACCTTCTTGGCCGGGCAGCCCATGTTGATGTCGATGATCCGCGCGCCCATCTCTTCGACGATACGGGCAGTTTCCGCCATGGCCCCCGCCTCGCGCCCCGCGATCTGGACGCTGACGGGCAACGCGCCCTCGGTCAGCGCCTTGGCCCGGACGGCGGCGCGGGTCGATGGACGCGGCGTCACCATCTCGGTCGAGGCGACCATTTCGCTGACCATCAGGCCCGCGCCATGGCGCGCGACGGCGCGGCGGAACGGCAGGTCGGTGATTCCCGCCATCGGTGCAAGAAAGACCGGCGGCCCAAGCCGCGTGTCGCCAAGAATGATCGGATCGCCGAATTGCATGAACCTGTCCTTCGCCCTGACCGCCACGGGTCGCAAGATGATGGCCGCAGGCTTGACTGCCGCCTCTTTGCCCACCCGCATGATTGCCTATATTTACAGCATCAAGCCCGAAATATCAGCAGGCGCTGCTTGGCAGTGGATGTCGCCAAGATCCAGCCCAAGTGTCGCAATCGGAATGGCCTTTGACCGGGCAGATGCTTAGATGAATGCCAAAATACAAGGGGGACGCATGTTCCTGTCGGTTTTCGATCTGTTCAAGGTGGGCGTCGGCCCGTCGTCGTCGCATACGATGGGCCCGATGGTGGCCGGTGCGCGGTTCCTGGACGAATTGCGCCAGCAGCCCTTCAAGGCGCATGGGCTGAAGGCCAGCCTGCACGGCAGCCTTGCCTTTACCGGCAAGGGCCACGCGACCGACCGTGCGACGATCCTGGGGCTTGCGGGTTTTGTCCCCGCCACGCTGGATGCGGAGGCCGCCGAGGCCGCGCTGGCGACGAACCGCGAAACCAGGGTGCTGTCGCCCGAGGGGCTTGGCGATCTGGCCTTCGACCCCGACCGCGACCTGCGCTTCGATTACGACCACGCCCTGCCCGGGCACGCCAACGGCATGACGCTGTCGGCCACGGACGCGCAGGGCGACGTGATCTTCCACCGCATCTATTACTCCATCGGCGGCGGCTTCGTGCTGACGGATGAGGAACTGGCCCGCAAGGGCAATGAGGCGCGCAGCGACGACGCGCCCGCCGTGCCCTATCCCTTCGCCAGCGCGGCCGAGATGCTGGAGATGGCGGCGGCTTCGGGCAAGTCCATCGCCCGGATGAAGCACGACAACGAACGCGTCTATCGCTCGGACGCCGAGATCCGCGACGGGCTGATGCGGATCTGGCAGGTGATGCGCGACTGCATGGACCGGGGGCTTTCGACCGACGGGATCCTGCCCGGCGGGCTGTCGGTCAGGCGCCGCGCCAAGGCCATCCACGAAAAGCTGATCGCGGAACGCGGCATGAACCTGACCGCGCCCCATGTCATCAACGACTGGATGTCCACCTATGCCATGGCCGTGAACGAAGAGAACGCCGCAGGCGGACAGGTCGTCACCGCCCCCACGAACGGCGCGGCGGGCACCGTGCCTGCCGTGATCCGCTACTGGCTGGACCATGTGCCGGGCGCGTCCGAACGCGACATTCCCGAATTCCTGCTGACGGCGGCGGCCATCGGCGGGCTGGTCAAGCATAATGCCAGCATCTCGGGCGCCGAGGCCGGGTGCCAGGCCGAGGTCGGCAGCGCATCCGCCATGGCGGCGGCGGGGCTGACGGCGGTCCTGGGCGGCACGCCGGAACAGGTGGAAAACGCGGCCGAGATCGCCCTGGAGCATCACCTGGGCATGACCTGCGATCCCGTGCGCGGGCTGGTGCAGGTGCCCTGCATCGAACGAAACGGCCTGGGGGCGATCAAGGCGGTCAGCGCGGCCAGCCTGTCCCTGCGCGGCGACGGCACCCATTTCGTGCCGCTGGACGCGGCCATCGAGACGATGCGCCAGACCGGCCGCGACATGTCGGACAAGTACAAGGAAACGTCGCTGGGCGGGCTGGCGGTCAACGTCCCGAATTGTTGATGGGCCGAATTGTTGATGGGGAATGCGGCGGGCTGTCGCCGCCACCCTTCCGGCGCGCTTGTGCCGCCGCGCGGCGGTTGCTAACGCTGGCGCGACAGTGATCCCCATAGAAGGCTGACCGATGACACCGCGTCTTGCTCTCATCGCGCTGATGACCCTGCCCTTGGCCGCCTGCGAGGGCGTCAATCTTCCCACCATCGGCAGCGCCGAGCCCGAGGTTCAAGGCCACAAGGGCCCGCCGGGCGTCTCGCCCCTGGAACAGCCGATCGAGACGGGGACCGAGGCGAAGCCGGTTTCCACCGCCGAGGCCGCGACCTACAATACCGCCGCCTTCAGCGCGCGCGGGAACGAGCCCTTCTGGGCCGTCGATGTGGCGGGCAGCACCGCGATCTACAAGACGCCCGACAACCAGAAGGGCCGCCCGATCCGCGTGAACCGCCTGGCCTTCGCGCAGGGCGTGGAATACGTGGGCGTCCATGGGGGCCGCCCCTTCGTGCTGAACGTCCGCGCCGCGAAATGTGAAGACAGCATGTCGGGCCAGGACTTCCCCTTCACCGCGCGCCTGACCGTGTCGGGCAAGTCGGAAACCGGCTGCGCGGGCCCCGCCACCGCCGAGGTCGCCCAGGCCGTCGCCGCGACCAAGGCCCCCGCGCCCGCCGCGCCGCGCCAGGCCAAGGCGGCGGCAAAGCGTCCGGCAGCCGCCCGCCCCGCCGCGACGCCCGCAGCGGCCGAGGAAAAGCCCGCCCCCGCAGCCACGACCCCGGCGGCCAGCACCCCCGCGCCCAAAGCCGAGGACCAGCAGCCGACCGCAAGCACGCCCCCCGCAAGCATGCCGACTGCCAGCACGCCTGCGGCCACTCCGCCCGCGTCTGCGTCTGCGCCTGCCGCGCCCGCTTCGGAAGGCACGGCGGACCTGCCGCCGCCGCCCGCAGCGGACAGCCCGGCGGCCACGACTGCGCCCAAGCCCCCGGTGATGCCTGCAACCCCCGCCGCGCCTGCAAGCACGTCAGGCGACACCACGACCACGACCCAACCCGCCGAGTGATCGCCCCTGCGGCAGCCAGGACGCACCATGCCCGCCATGTTGCGTCCATGGGCTGCCATCGGGGCGGTTTGCGCCTATGATCCGGCCAAAAGCAGAACGAGGACACGCGACCCATGCGCCGATCCCCCCTTATTGGACGCCTGATGGCGACCACCCTGCCCGTGGCCCTGGTCATCGGCTCGGTCAGCACGACCGCCGTCGCGGAACCGATGTATGCGCGGAACATGTCCACCTATGGCCTGCCGGGGGGGATCGACACACCCACGGCGGAAACCCTGCCCGACGGGACGCTGGGGGCGACGGTGTCCTGGTCGGATTACGGCCGCCGCGGCAGCGTCCTGTTCCAGGCGCTGCCGGGGCTGACGACCGTCCTGCGCTATTCGCGGGTCGAGGGGATCAACGATTACCGCAACGACGGCTATATCAGCGACCGGTCGCTGGACCTGCGCTATCAGGTCGTGGATGAACAGGGCTGGCGTCCCGCCGTCGCGGTCGGCTTGCAGGACTTCCTGGGCACCGGCGTCTATTCGGGCGAATACATCGTCGCCACCAAGACGGTGACGCCTGCCATCCGCGTGTCGGCCGGCCTGGGATGGGGCGTGCTGGCGGGCAAGCCGCGCACCATCGACAGCGACGACCAGGGCGGCACGCCCAATGTCGATGATTGGTTCCGGGGCGGCGCCAAGCCCTTCGCCTCGGTCAGCTGGCAGGTCAACGACCGGCTGAGCCTGGTCGCGGAATATTCCAACACCGACTATGTGGCGAAATACAGCGACGGCCAGGTCTTCCAGCAGGGAGAGGAGCCGGACAGCAACCTGAACCTTGCCGCCTTCTATCGTTTCGGCAGCAACTATGAGGTTGGCGTCTATACCATCGGCGGCAACACCTTCGGCGCGCAGTTTTCCATCACCCTGAACCCGCGCGAGGCGCCTTATCCCTCGGGACTGGAAAAAGCCCCGGCCCCGGTGCGCCCGCGTCCCGCGCCCAATGCCGACCCCGATGGCTGGTCGGGCACCTGGGCGCAGGATCCGACCGCGCAGCCCGCGATCCAGACCGCTCTTGGGCAGGCCATGGCCAAGGAAGGCCAGACCCTGGAAAGCATGGCGCTGTCCGCGAACCGGGCCGAGGTGCGGCTGCGCAACGGGCGATACATCAGCCAGGCCGAGGCCATCGGCCGCACCGCGCGGCTGATGACGCGCGCCCTGCCGCCGTCGGTCGAGACCTTCGTCATCACCTCGACCGCCGACGGGGTGCCCACGTCATCCGTCACCGTGCGGCGTTCGGATGTGGAACGGCTGGAGAATACCGAAGCGGGACAGATCGCCGCCGCCTCCGTCCTGTCGGACGCCCCGGCGGGCGCGCCGGGCCTTGTGCGCAGCGAGGGCGCTTATCCGCGCTTCCGCTGGTCCATCAAGCCATACCTGGACCTCGGCATCTTCAGCGCCGAGGACGGGCTGACCCACGAGGTCGGGGCCGAGGCGCGCGCCAGCTATGAGATCGTCCCCGGCCTGGTCCTGACCGGCGCGCTGCGCCAGCGGGCCTTCGGCGACATCGACCAACGCGGGCCCGGCATCCCCGGCAGGCGCGGCGAACATTACACGCCCGAGGAATACCTGGCCGATCCGTCGCTGGAAACCACGCCCGAGGGCGTGCCGCGCGTTCGGTCCGACACGCGCATGTATACCGGCAACAACGATCCGGTGATCCCGGAACTGACGCTGGCCTGGTATGCCAAGCCCACGCCCACCGTCTATACCCGCGTCACGGCGGGCCTGCTGGAACGCTCCTTTGGCGGCGTCTCGACCGAGGTGCTGTGGAAGCCGGTCAACTCTCCCTTCGCCTTCGGGGCCGAGATCAACCGCGTGAAGAAGCGCGACTTCGACCAGTTGTTCGACTTCCGCGACTACGAGGTCACGATGGGCCATGTCTCGGCCTATTACGAATTCGCGCAAGGCTTCACGGCGCAGCTTGACCTGGGCAAGTATCTGGCGGGCGACAAGGGCGCGACCGTGACCCTGACGCGCGAATTCGCCAATGGCTGGCGAATCGGCGCCTATGCGACCAAGACCGACCTGTCGTCCGAGGAATTCGGCGAAGGCAGTTTCGACAAGGGCATCACCCTGTCGATCCCGCTGGGTTGGGCGACCGGACAGCCGTCGCGCGAACGCGTCAACGCCGACCTGCGGTCCCTGTCGCGCGATGGCGGGGCGCAGCTGAACGTCCGCGACCGCCTGTACGACCATGTCCGGGACAGTCATTCCGTCAAACTCTATGAAGGCTGGGGGAGGTTCTGGCGATGACCGGCGTCCTGAAGATCACGCTGGCGGCGTCCCTGCTGGCCAGCCTTGCCGCTTGCGGCAACGACAGCGAAGGCAACGGCCCGCTTGGCGCGCTGGCGCAGACGGCAGGCCAAGTGGTCGCGCAGCGCCGCGCAGCCGATCAGCCCGCCGCGCCCGCCAAATCGCCACAGGAAGCCGCGGCCGAGGCGCTGCGCGTCAATCCCGGTCCGCTGATCCAGGCGGGGTTCGAGGGGTTGGGCCGCACGCAGATCATGGCCATGACCGGGCAGAACGGCGCCCTGCGCACCTACATGACCCCGGCCGAGGAGGCGCTGATCCTGCGCGGCGGGATGCTGGTCGGCACGCGGGGGCTGGGCCATGACCTGTCCGTGGCAGAGCCGGGGACCGAAGGGCTGATCCGCGCGGGCGCGTCGGGCAGCGGCACGCGCGTCATGCGCTACTTCGCGGGCGACGGGGTGGAGCGGCCCTTGCAGTTCGCTTGCACCGTGGGCGCAGGCCCGCGTCCGGGCGTGACGGTGGAAAGCTGCGAAGGCCACGGCGCCACCTTCCAGAACAGCTACATGGTCCAGGGCGGCCAGATCGCCGTGTCGCGGCAGTGGATCGGGCCGAACCTTGGCTATGTGACGATCCAGACGCTGCGGCCCTGATCCGATGCACAACAAAGAAACCGGCCCTTTTCAGGGCCGGTTTTTTCATGCCGGTTTAGGTGCCGGACAGATAGCTCTCGATCGCTGCCCGCACGCCCTGCTCCTGCACGATCTTCAACCGCCGGGCAAAGGCCTGCTGGAAGCGCGGATTGGCGGCAAGCGGGCCGAACACCGTCTCATTCCCCAGGAAGGCCAGGGGATCGCGGCGAGAGGCGATGGCGTATTCGCGCAAGGCATCGCTGTTGTCGTCGTTGGGCGCGATGGGGTTCCCCGCCTCGTCCATGCGCTCGCAGTAGCGGCACCAGAAGGCGACCTCTTGCGCCAGTCCCTCGATGTCGCGGTCGTCCTTCAGCGCGTCGGCCAGCGTCGGCAGGATGAATTTCGGCTGCCGGTTCGACCCGTCCAGACACAGGCGGGGGATCGTGTCGCCGACCTCGGGGTTGGCGAAGCGGCTGACGATCAGCTCCAGGTAATCGTCATAGCTGACGCCGGGGATCGGCTGCAGCGTCGGGATGATCTCGCGCTCCTCAAGCGCGCGCAGCCAGGCTTCGATCTGCGGATCGGCCATGGCGTCATGGACGAAGTGATGGCCCAGCAGCGCCGAGGGATAGGCGATGGCCGCGTGCCCGCCGTTCAGGATCCGCAGCTTCATCAACTCGTGGCGGCTCACATCCTCCACGAATTCCGCCCCGACCTTCTCCAGCGGCGGGCGGCCCTGGGGAAAGTGATCCTCCAGCACCCATTGGCGGAACGGCTCGCAAACCACGGGGGCGGCATCAGAGATGCCGAAGCGGTCGCGGACCAGGGCGCGTTCCCGGTCCGAGGTCGCGGGGGTGATGCAATCGACCATCGAATTCGGGAAGGCGACCTTCTGGCGGATCCATTGCGCAAGCGCCGGATCCGACAGTTGCGCCAGTTCCGTGACGGTGCGCGCGCAGACATGGCCGTTTTCGGGCAGGTTGTCGCAGGACATGACGGTGAAGGGCTCGACCCCCGCCTGCCGGCGCTGGCGCAGCGCGGCCAGGATCATGCCGAAGACCGTGCGCGGCTGATCCGGGTTGGCCGCGTCATGGGCGATGTCGGAATGGTCGGCGTCGAAACCGTTGGTCTTGGCATCGACGTAATAGCCGCCCTCGGTGATGGTCAGCGACACGATGCGGATCGCGGGATCCGCCATGGCCGCGATCACCGCCTGCGGATCGACGGGGACGAAATCGACCATGGACCCGATCACGCGCGCGTTCAGCCCGTTCGGATCCAGTTCCACCACCGTGGTCAGCCAGTCCTGCGCGGCCAGCCGGTCGCGCATGGCCGCATCGCCCGGACGCACCCCCGCGCCGATCAGCGCCCAGTCCTGCCCTTCGCCCATCTCGAACAACTGGTCCAGATACCAGGCCATGTGCGCGCGGTGGAAGTTGCCGACGCCCACATGGACGATGCCGGGGCGCAGGCCCGCGCGGTCGTATCCGGGGCCCCCCACACTGTCGGGCAGATCGCGCAAGGCGGATGCGTTCAATGAAACGGCCATGGCCGAACCTTTCTTCTGTGGGGACAAGCCTCAGCTCATCCAGTTGCCGCCATCGACGTTATAGGTCTGGGCGACGATGTAATCCGCCTCGGGCGAAGCCAGGAAGATCGCCATGCCGGTGAGATCCGCGGCGGTGCCCATGCGGCCGAAGGGAACGGCCTCGCCCACTTCCTTCTTCTTCTGGCCGGGGGCCTTGTTTTCATACTGGGCGAAGAAGGCGTCCACGCCGTCCCAATGCTCGCCATCCACCACGCCGGGGGCGACGGCGTTGACGTTGATGCCGTGCGCGATCAGGTTCAGCCCCGCCGACTGGGTCAGGCTGATGACGGCGGCCTTGCTGGCGCAATAGACGGCAACCAGGGCCTCGCCCCGGCGACCCGCCTGAGAGGCCATGTTGATGATCTTGCCGCCTTGACCGCGCTGAATCATCCCGCGCGCGACGGCCTGCATCATGAACAGCGTGCCCTGGACGTTCACGGCGAAGATCCGGTCGTAATCGGCGCGAGTGATTTCGACGATGGGCGCGGCGGTGAACAGGGCCGCGTTGTTGACCAGGATGTCGATGCCGCCGAAGGCATCCTCGACCTCTGCCACGCAGGCGTCGATGGAGGCCTGGTCGGTCACATCCAACCTGACGGCGATGGCGCCTTCGCCCAAGCCATCAGCCGCCTTTTGCGCCGCATCGATGTTGATGTCGCAGATCGCCACGCGGGCGCCTTCCGCCAGATAGGCGCGGGCGAATTCCAGCCCGATGCCGCGCGCGGCGCCGGTGATCAGCGCGCGCTTGCCGTCCAGTCGTCGCATCAGATGCGGTCTCCGTTCTTGTCGAATTTGTGGATCTTGTCTTCGTCGGGGGTGAGCCAGACGGTGTCACCGTGATGCAGGCCGACCTCTCCGCCCGACCGGACGGTGATGGTTTCCGCGAGGCCCGTGTCCTCGACATAGAAGAAGCTGTCGGACCCCAGATGTTCGCTGACACCGACACGCCCCTTCCACTTCCCTTCGGTGGCCGAGATGCGGATATGCTCGGGGCGCACGCCGATGGTCTGGGCGCCGTACCCGGCCGCGACCGCCCCGGAAAAGAGGTTCATTTTCGGACTGCCGATGAAGGCTGCCACAAAGACGTTGCGGGGGCGGTGATAGAGTTCCAGCGGCGATCCCACCTGCTCGATCCGGCCCGCCTGCAGGACCACGATCTTGTCGGCCATGGTCATCGCCTCGACCTGATCGTGCGTCACATAGATCATCGTGGTCTTCAGGCGGTTGTGCAGTTCGCTGATCTCCAGCCGCATCCCCACCCGCAGCGCGGCGTCCAGGTTCGACAGCGGTTCGTCGAACAAAAACGCCGCCGGTTCGCGCACGATGGCCCGGCCGATGGCCACCCGCTGGCGCTGCCCGCCCGACAACTGGCCGGGCCTGCGGTCGAGGTAGTTGGTCAGGTTCAGCGCCTTTGCCGCGGCCTCGATCCGGCGGTTCTGTTCGTCCTGCGGAACGCCCGCCATCTTCATCGGAAAGGCGATATTCTTCCTGACCGACATGTGCGGGTAAAGCGCATAGCTTTGGAACACCATCGCCAGCCCGCGCTTGGCCGGGGATGCGTCGGTCGCATCCTTGCCGTCGATCAGGATGCGCCCGTCGCTCACGTCCTCAAGCCCCGCGATCAGGCGCAGCAGCGTGGACTTGCCGCAGCCGGAGGGGCCGACGAAGACCACGAATTCGCCGTCGTCGATCGCCAGATCCAGCGGCGGGATCACCTCGACCTCGCCGAACCGCTTGGCCACGCTTTGCAGGGTTATCTGTCCCATGTCTTTTCCCCTTATTTCACGGCGCCGAAGGTCAGGCCGCGGACCAGTTGTTTCTGGCTGAACCAGCCCAGCACCAGAATCGGCGCGATCGCCATGACGGAGGCCGCCGAGAGCTTTGCCCAGAACAGCCCCTGCGGGCTTGAGAAGCTGGCGATGAAGGCCGACAGCGGCGCGGCGTTGGTGGTGGTCAGCTGGATCGTCCAGAAGGCCTCGTTCCAGGCCAGGATGATGTTCAGAAGCAGCGTGGATGCGATGCCGGGGATCGCCATGGGCGTCAGCACATAGAGGATCTCGTCGCGCAGGGACGCGCCGTCCATCCGCGCGGCCTCCAGGATCTCGCCCGGGATCTCGCGGAAATAGGTGTAGAGCATCCAGACCACGATGGGCAGGTTGATCAGCATCAGAAGGATCGTCAGCCCGATCCGCGTGTCCATCAGCCCGGTGCGCAGGAAGATCAGGTAGATCGGCACCAGCACCGCCACGGCGGGCATCATCTTGGTGGACAGCATCCACATCAGGATGTCCTTGGTGCGCCGGGTCGGCGAAAACGCCATCGCCCAGGCCGCCGGGATCGCCACGATCAGCGCCAGCACCGTCGAGCCCACCGACAGGATGACCGAGTTCAGGAAGGGCCGGACATAGTTGTTCTGGCTTTGCACCGTCTGATAGCTTTCCAGCGTGAAGGACGGGATCAGGTCGAAGCCCGCGATGGCTTCCTGTTCGGTCTTCAGGCTGGTGATGATGGTGTAAAGGATCGGGAAGAAGATCAGGAGCGCCACCAGCCATGCGGCGATTGTCCAGCCGATCCGGGCGTTCCGGGATGTTGCGCGTGCCATGTGTTCCCCCTCAGTCCAGGTTCCGGCCGACGGCGCGCATCAGGAAGATGGCGATGATGTTTGCCAGCACGACCGCGATGATGCCGCCTGCCGCCGCACCCCCGATGTCAAAATTCAGGCGCGCCGCGCGATAGATCAGGAAGGTCAGGTTCGTGGATGCAAAGCCCGGACCGCCGTTGGTCGTGACCAGGATTTCCGCATAGATGCCCAGCAGGAAGATCGTCTGGATCAGGATCACCACGGTGATGGCGCGGGCCATGTGCGGCAGCACCAGATACAGGAACCGGCTGTGGGCGGGCGCGCCGTCCATCTCGGCCGCCTCCATCTGCTCGGTGTCCAGCGATTGCAGCGATGTCAGCAGGATCAGCGTGGCGAAGGGCAGCCATTGCCAGGCCACGATCAGGATGATCGAGGTCAGCGGATATTGCGCGAACCAGTCCACGGGCGATGCGCCAAAGGCCTTTGCCACGTCCGCCAGCACGCCATAGCTGGGATGCATGATCATGTTCTTCCAGATCAGCGCGGCCACGGGCGGCATGACGAAGAACGGAGAGATCACCAGGATCCGAACGATCCCCTGCCCCCAGATCGGCTTGTCGATCAGCATGGCGATGCCGATACCGCCCACGACCGTGACGAACAGCACCCCCAGGACCAGGATCAGCGTGTTCTTGATCGATTCCAGAAAGGCCGGATCGGTGTAGAAATACTGGTAATTGAACCACCCCGCCCAACTGGTCATGCCGGGGTTCAGCATGTTGTAGTTCAGGAAGGAATAATACAGCGTCATGCACAGCGGCACGATCATCCAGACAAACAGCAGGATGATCGCAGGCGCCCGCATCAGCCGGGCAAGCCCTTGGGTCTGGCGTGTGGCCATGGCGGAAATCTCCCTTGGCGGCAGGGGCGGCGCACTTGCGTTCGGCCCCCGAGGGGCACCGCCCGGAGGAGGGGCCGGGCGGTGCTGACGGTAAAGGCTTTACTCGTTACTTGATGTAGCCCGCGCGCGTCATCTCGCGCGTGGTGTTGCTTTGGGCGCCGGCAAGCGCGTCATCCGCCGACATCTGCCCGGCAAGGGCTGCCGAGAACTGCTGGCCCACCGCCGTGCCGATGCCCTGAAACTCCGGGATCGCCACGAACTGCCCGCCGGTATAGGGGATGTCCTGCACGGACGCCTTCTGCGTATTCGCGGAATTGATGGCCGTCAGGGTCATCGCCGCGAAGGGCGCCTCCTTCTGGTAGTTGGCGTTTTCATAGAGCGAAGTCCGCGTGCCCGGAGGCGCGGCGCGCCAGCCCTCCTTGCTTGCCACCAGTTCGGTATAGCCCTTGGACGTGGCCCAGGCGATGAAGGTCTTGGCGGCATCCTGCGCGTCAGACGATGTCGGGATCGCCAGGTTCCAGGCCCACAGCCAGTTGCCGTGGTTGTCCACGCCTTCCTTGTTGGGGAACTGCGCGAAGCCCACCTTGTCCGCCACGGTCGAATTCTTGGGATCCGTCACGAAGCTGGCGGCCACGGTCGCGTCGATCCAGATGCCGCAGCGCCCCTGCTGGAACAGCGCCAGGTTTTCGTTGAAGCCGTTGGACGATGCGCCGGGGGGCCCGTATTCGTTCATCATCGTCAGGTAGTCGGTCAGCGTGGCCTTCCATTCGGGGCTGTCGAACTGCGGCTTCCAGTCGGTGTCGAACCAGCGGGCGCCATAGCTGTTGGACATGGCGGTCAGGAAGGCCATGTTCTCGCCCCAGCCGGGCTTGCCGCGCAGGCAGATGCCGTATTGCTCCTTGGACTTGTCCGTCATGGCCTTGGCGGCGTTCATGATGTCGGTCCAGGTCGGGCTTTCGGGAATGGTCACGCCCGCGGCCTCGGCCAGATCCTTGCGATACATCACCATGGCCGATTCGGCATAGAAGGGGGCGGCGTAAAGCTTGCCATCGACCGACAGTGCGTCGCGCACGGCGGGGATCAGGTCATCGACGGCATAGGCGTCGTCGAATTCCAGCGGCACCAGCCAGCCCTGCTTGGCCCAGATCGGAACCTCGTAGGTGCCGATGGTCATGATGTCGTACTGCCCGCCCTGGTTGGCGATGTCGGTCGTCACGTTCTGACGCAGGATGTTTTCTTCCAGCGTCACCCATTCGACAGTGATGCCGGGGTTCGCGGCGGTGAATTCGCCCGTCAGGCCCTGCATGCGGATCATGTCGCCGTTGTTCACCGTGGCGATGGTCAGGGTCACATTGTCCTGCGCGGCGCCGATGCCGGCAGTGGCGCACAGCGCCGTCGCACCCAGCAGGGCGCGGAAAGTGATGGTCATGCTATCCTCCCTCGTCGTTTGGGCATTTGCCACATCGACGGGCAAATACTCACAAAGCCGATGCCGTCTGTCAATCGGCAAAGTTTGACATGAAGGAGCAATCCGCCAAAGCGGCAAGTTTCCTGGCGGATGAGGGGGATGGTGGGCTTGCGTATACCTGCGCCTCGCCCTGGTCTGGCGAAGGCCATCGCCTTCGCCACGCGTTGCGGTTACCACGAATGCCGCCGGGCTTCAAAAGCCCGGCCAGCGCCCGCCCCGCCACCGGCGGGCGCTTCACGCCCACCGGGTCGGGCGCTGGCCTACCTTGGGCTTGGAATGGCACCGTTTCTGATGGCGATGTCACACGCGGGCGGGGAAACGCATGCGTTTCCTGATCCCGCCCGTTCCATGAAGCCATCTCTGCCGAATGTCGTTCCGTCCTAGAGCGCCAGCAGCCGCTCGGCCGTGGCTTCCGAGGTGATCAGGCCGTTGACCAGGTGCCCGACCAGCGCGGCGTGGATCGCGGGCAGCTTCGCCTCGCCCGTGGCCACCGCGATCACCGGGCGTTCCGCCGCGCGCGGCAGCGGGGCCGAGGCGACGCGGGCGTTGAAGGCGCAGTCGATCACCCGCCCCTCGCGGTCATAAACCCAGCTGGTGATCTCGCCCGCAGCGCCCAGGGCGGCCAGCTCGTCCATCTCGGCAGCGCTGACGAAGCCGTCCACGAACAGGGGGGCGCTGCGGTCCATCTGGCCGATGCCGACCAGCGACAGGTCGGCCTGCCGGCACAGGCGGAGGGTGTTGCGCACGGCCTCCTGCCCGCGCATGACGGCCAGTTCGGCGGGATCGCGCGCCAGCACCGGCAGGGGACAGGGGTAATGCGGCGCGCCGATCCGCTCGGCCAGGCTGATCGTCGCGTTATAGGGCGAGGCCGAGCCGTCCTGCATCATGTTGCCCAGCCGGGACACGACGACGTGCTGCGGACAGGACATGCGCGGCAGTTGTTCGACGGTGGCCTTCAGCGCCCGGCCCGTCCCCAGGCTGACGATGCGGCGTTCGGGCGATTTCAGGGTCTTTTCCAGTTCCGCAGCCGCCGCGATGGCGACGCCGGTCAGCAGGCCCGGCGCGTCGGGGTCCGAGGGCACGACCTCGCAGGACATCAGCCCGAAGCGGTCGGACAGCGCGCCCGCCAGATCCATGCAGCGCGCGATGGGATGGTCCACGCGGACCTTGATCAGCTTTTCGCTGACCGCCATCGCCACCAGCCGCTGTGCCGACTGGCGGCTGACGCCCAGCTTGCGCGCGATTTCGTCCTGCGTGTTGCCCGCGACGTAATACAGCCAGCCCGCGCGCGCCGCATCGTCCAGCCGAACCGCCTCGGGGGAAAAACGGGTGGCGTTCACGGGATGCGGGCTCCTTGCTGCAGATGATCCAACAGTTGCGGAAAATCGCCCCAGTTGTCAAAGGACCGCACCGCATCCGGCAGGACCATCGGGTCCGTGCCGCGCAGATGCGCGCCGCCCGCGTAATGCAGGACGCGCATTCCCGCCGCCTGCGCTGCGGCGATGCCGGGAGCGCTGTCCTCGATCACCAGGGTGTCGGCGGGGGCGCAACCCATGCGGCCGGCGGCCAGCAGGAACAGGTCCGGCGCGGGCTTGCCGTGCCGGACCTCGCTTGCGGTAAAGACGCGGCCCGCGAAACGGTCGGCCAAGCCCAGCACCTCCAGCGTGCGCGCGACCCGCTGGGGGCTGGAGGACGTGGCGATGCAGGCGGGGGTTTGCAGCGCGTCCAGCACCGCCAGGATGCCAGGGGTCGGGCGCAGTTCGGCGGCGAAGCGGTCCAGCAGGCGGGCGCGGTAATCCGCCTCGAAGCTGTCGGGCAGCGGACGGGCGAAACGCTGGCGGATCGTTTGCGCGACGGTGGGAAAGCTGCGGCCCAGGAAATCACGGCGCACATCGGCAGGGGCGACACCGATGCCGAGCCCCGCCAGTTGCTCGATCAGGACCGAGGCCGACAGAACCTCGCTGTCGGCGATCACGCCGTCGCAATCGAAGATGATAAGCCCGATGTCCATCCCTCAGCCTGCGAGCAACCGTTGCGAAAGCACAAGTGCAACCCGGCGTCCGTCATGGCAAGACCCATGGATCACCGCCCCGAGGTTTCATGCGCGCCGTCCTGACAACCCCGCCGCTTCACAGCCACCTGCGCGCCTTCGAGGCCCTGGCCCTTGAACTGACCCGGCGCGGGCACGAGGCGATCTTCCTGACCGAGCCCGGCGTGGTCCTGCAAGGCGGCGTGACCCAGGCCACCCTGCCCGGCCCGCCTGCCCATCCGCAGTCCCGCCGCCTTCTGGCCGAGATCGCCACCGGCGCGCGCCGCACCGACCGTTTGTGCCGCGACGGGCTTGCCGTCTTGCGCGGCCTTGCCCCCGATCTGATCCTGGGCGACCAGATGGAGCCTGCCTCCGGCCTTCTGGCCCGCGCGCTTGGCGTGCCGCTGGTCTCCGTCGCCTGCGCCGTGCCGATGGACCCGGAACCGGGCATCCCTCTGCCTTTCCTGGGCTGGCCCCATGACACGAGTGCCACCGGCCTGCGCCGGAATGCCGGGGGCGAGCGCGTGGCCGACCTGCTGATGCTGCCGCAATCGCGGGTGATTCGCCGCGGGGGCGGACCTGGCACCTGGGCGATCTGCGGCGGCTGCAGGATTGCCTGTCGCCCGATCTGGCGCTGTCGCAGATGGTGCCGGGCTTCGACTATCCCCGCCCGGCGAACGGCGCCCATATCGCGCAACTTGGCCCCTTCCGGCGCGGGCAGGTGGCGCAGGATTTCCCGCCGGACATCCAGCCCGATGCCGGGCGACCCTTCATCTATGTCTCGCTGGGCACGTTGCAGGGGCACCGCTTGGGACTGCTGTCGCGCATCGCGCAGGCCTGCCGGCACGCGGGCGCGCAGGTTCTGCTGTCCCATGCAGGCTGCCTGACCGAGGATCAGGCCCGCGCGATCCCCGCCGACTGGGTGCGCCCCTTCGTGCCCCAGCAGGCGGTGCTGGAACGGGCCGATCTCTGCGTGACCCATGCCGGGCTGAACACGGCGCTGGAATGTCTGGCCGCAGGCGTGCCGATGCTGGCCGTGCCGCTGACCCATGACCAGCCGGGCGTCGCCGCGCGCATCGCCCATTGCGGCGCGGGGCTTCGGCTGCAGCCTTGGCAGCGAAGCCGCGCGCGGGTGGCGGAGGCCGTGCGAACCCTGCTGGCCGATCCCCGCTTCCGCGCCACCGCGCGCAGCTTTGCCGCGCAGGCCGATGGCTGGCGAGGCGCGGCGGGCGCGGTGGATGAGATCGAGGCTTTCCTCGGCCCCCGAACGCGCGCCACAGGGTAATCGCGAACCCGTCTCCGACCCAGACCGACAGCAAGACCTCTGCCCCAAGGCAACCGCTGCGACCAGCCATCCGGCCAGCAGCGCGCCAAGCGTGGCGACCAGCGTATCGGCCATGTAATTGACAATGCTGTCACCGTGATAGGCCAAGGGATCGCCCACGGAATAGCCGAACAGGGCAATGGTGACGGGCAGATTTTCGATTATCTCCCAAACCGTGCTGCTGACGATCACCGCCGTCATTAGTGTTCAGAACGGCCCGTAATGCCAGCTTGACGGCAAGGGTCAGAACAATAAACAGGGCTGCCTGTCCCGCCCGTGCAGGCATGGACGCGCAGGGCGTGACCCTGTCCGGCGGCCAGAGGATCGCGGCACGGGTTGCCTCCGACGTGCGGGGCTTTCGTCCGCACCGAGGACACTCATTATTCCGACGCCGCCCACCTGCCGACCAACCGCCAGCGGGCCGACATCGCGGACTAAGCCGCAGCCCACGTCAGGCTGTTGGCAATGGAAATGGCTTGGTTCAAAAGCCCGATGGCGGTCAGAATCGCCGTCGCCTCGCCGAAGCGGGCATGGGTGGTGGGCCTGCCCCTCCGCAGCATGGCATTGTCCATCGACGGCAGGTCGTCCACGATCAGGGAGGCGGTATGGACCATCTCAAGCGCGACGGCCATGTCCAGGACGGCGTTCCCGTCGGCGGCGCCCCCTGCCACAAGATGAAGCAGACAGGTCCGCAACCGCTTGCCGCTGGACATGGCGTCGCGCGCGGCCTCGACCAGGCGGGCGGGGCGGGCGCAAGCTGCGACAGATGATGGGCGATGCCTCCGTCAAGCTGGCGTACGAAGCCCGCCTGTGCGTCGGGGTGCTTGGTCGCGGCGTTCACCTTGTCTATTGCCTGCCGGTGCATGAGACTGGTCCTTCAGGGCTGGCGTCGCGGCCGGCAGGGTGAACACGAAACGACAAGGGCTGCCGCAGATGAACAAACCCGATCCGCCGCTTGGGAAGGAGGATGCTTCCGGTCTCACACTCGCCTCTCGCAAGGAACAGCATCTGGATGTCGTGCTTGCCGGAGAGGCAGGCGCGACGGTGAGGACCGGGCTGGAGTCGGTCGTATTCGAACATGTCGCCTTGCCCGAAGCTTCATGGGACCACGTCGATTTGTCTACCGATTTCCTGGGTCATCGGATCGGCGCGCCGGTGATGATCGGGTCCATGACCGGCGGCCCGGCGCGCGCGGGCGCGATCAACCGGACGCTGGCGCAGGTCTGCCAGGCATTGCGCCTGCCGCTGGCCGTGGGATCGCAGCGCGTGATGATCGAAGGGGGGCCCGCCGCAGGTCTTGACCGCAGCCTGCGAGGGCTGGCGCCCGACATTCCCATCCTGGCCAATTTCGGCGCGGCGCAGTTGAACCGGGGCTTCGGCCGCGACCAGGCCCTGCGCGCCATCGAGGCGATCGGCGCCAACGCCCTGATCCTGCACCTGAACCCCCTGCAAGAGGCCGTCCAACCCGAAGGCGACCGCGACTGGCGCGGCCTTGCCGCCAAGATCGGCGCCCTGGCGCACGGGTTGCCCGTGCCGGTGGTGGTGAAGGAAGTGGGCGCGGGCCTGTCCGCCACCGTCGTCGCCCGCCTGGCTGCCGAGGGCGTGTCCATCTTCGACGTTGCGGGGGCGGGCGGCACCGATTGGGCGCGGGTCGAGGCCGCGCGCGCGCCGGATCGCATTTCCGCGCAGGTCGCCGCCTGTTTCGCCGGATGGGGGATCCCCACCGCCGACGCGATCCGGGGCGCGCGCCGGGCGGCCCCCCAGGCCACGATCATCGGGTCGGGCGGCATCGTCACCGGCCTGGACGCCGCACGGGCGATCCGGCTGGGGGCCGATCTTGTGTCGCTGGCGGGGGCGGTGCTGGCCTCGGCGCTCGATGGTCCCGAGGCGCTGGAACAGCAACTGGACGTGGTGCTGCGGCAGCTTCGCACCGCCTGCTTCTGCACGGGCAGCGCCGATCTGGCGATGCTGCGGCAGGCACGGCTGGCCGGGTCCGATTGACGACCGAGGCATGAAAAGGCCCGCGCAGGATGCGCGGGCCCTTGGGGTGTCAGGCGGCTTCCTGGCCGGTCGCGGCGGCGGCGTTGATGACCGACTCCGCAAGACCCGTCAGCTTTTCGTCGGTGGCGGATTCTTCCTGCAGGGTCTGGTCCAGAAGCGACGCGGCCTCGTCCATGCCCAGAACCTGCGCCCAGGCCTTCAGGGTGCCGTAACGGGTGATCTCGTAATGCTCGACCGCTTGGGCGGCAGCCAGAAGGCCGGCATCCAGGGCGGGGCTGCCCTTGAATTCCTCCATGATGTCCTCGCCCTCGGCGATGATGCCTTCGATGGCATCGCAGGTCTTGCCGCGCGGGCGCTTGCCGATCAGTTCGAAGACCTGGGACAGGCGTTCGACCTGGGTCTGGGTTTCCTCCTCATGGGTCTTGAAGGCGGTCTTCAGATCCTCGCTCTGGGCGGCGCGGGCCATCTTGCGCAGGGCGCTCAGGATCTTGCGCTCGGCGTAATAGATGTCCTTCAGCGTTTCGTGGAACAGGGTTTCCAGGTTCTTGTCAGCCATGTGAAGCTCCTCTTGACATGCGATCTGCCGCAATGCGTTCGCGGCCTCGGACAGGGAGACAACAACCTGCAGGCGCCAGCGTTCCCTCCAGTCCGGGAAAGTGCTTATTGTTAATCGGTTGCGGTCTTGGGGCGCAGGCCCGGAATGAGGGTTTGCAGCGCAACCCTCAGCCCTCGACGCCCTGCCCCGCCCCGAACCTGCCGCGATAGGCAGAGGGGCTTTCGCCCGTCGCGACCCTGAACCGGCGAGAGAAATAGGACGGGTCGCCGAAGCCCAGGCGATAGCCCACCTCGGCCACGGACAGGCGGGTGAAGGCCAGCAGGCGCCGCGCCTCGGTCATGGTCACCGTCTCGATATGGGCGGTCGCGCCGATGCCCAGGGCGGACCGGCAAATGCGGTTCAGGTGCCCCGGCGTGACCGCAAGCGCGGCGGCATAGTCGGCCGCGCCCCAGCCTTCGGCCATGTGCCGGGCGATCAGGCGGTCGAATTCGGTCATCCTGCGGTGTTGCGGCGGATGGCCCGATTCGTCCGACCGGGCCGCAATGATGGCAACCGCCGCCAGCAGGGCGTGGGACAGGGCGACCAGCAGGCTGGCGCGATAAGGCCCCGTTGCGGCAAAGGCCGACTGGATTTCGCCGCACAGCACCGTGACTCGCGCATCGGCAAGACCCGTGACGGGGCGCGACAGGTCCGGGACCGCGCCCGCCCGATCCGCGATCCCGCCTGCCAGGACCGGCAGCGGAAAGGACAGGACCAGCCCCTCGGTCCCTTGGCGGAAGCGGAAGCCATGCACGGATCGGGCCGGCACGAACAGCAGCCCGCCATCGTCCAGGTCCAGTTCGCGTTCGTCCAGCCAGACCTGCGCCCGCCCCCGTTTCAGGACGAAAAGCTGCGCCATGTCCCGGTGCCTGTGGGGGGTGATAGCCCAGTCATGCAGCCGCGCCCGGTCCCAGATCCGTTCGCAATGGATCACGTCGGGAAAGGCGCCGGTTTCGCCGAACAGGTTGAAGGCGGGAATGGCTGAGGGCAGGTCCATGCACGAAAAGTACCAGCCGCCGCCCTTTCCGTCCATTCGCAGGACCGCATTCGCAAGATAAGCGGCAGGCGGAACAGGAGGGAGCGCGAACATGGACACCCAGGTCGTCATCATCGGCGGCGGGCCTTCGGGGCTGCTGTTGTCGCAACTGCTGAACCGGGCGGGCGTCGCCACGGTGATCCTGGAACGCAGCACGCGCGATCACGTGTTGTCGCGCATCCGCGCGGGCATCCTGGAATGGGGCAGCGTCGAGATGCTGCGCGAGGCGGGCGTTTCCGCGCGCATGGATGCCGAGGGCATCCCCCATGACGGGGCGCTGATCACCGATGCCGACATGGTGGTCCATATCGACTTCAAGCGGCTGACGGGCAGGCAGGTCATGGTCTATGGCCAGACCGAGGTGACGCAGGATCTGTATGCGGCGCAGGACGCCATGGGCACGACGATCATCCATGGCGTGCAGGACGTGCGCATCCTGGACCTGGACGGCCCGCAGGCGGCGGTTGAATATACGCTGGACGGTTGGCGCCACCGCCTGACCTGCGCCTATGTTGCGGGCTGCGACGGCTTTCACGGCGTCAGCCGCAAGACCATCCCCGAGGCGAAGCGGCAGGAGTTCGAGCGCGTCTACCCCTTCGGCTGGCTGGGCATCCTGTCGCGCACGCCGCCGGTCGCGGACGAGTTGATCTATGCCAACTCGCCCCATGGCTTCGCGCTGGCCTCCATGCGCAGCGAAAGCCTGGTGCGCTATTATGTGCAGGTTCCGCTGACCGACCGGGTCGAGGACTGGCCCGACGGCCGCTTCTGGGCCGAGTTCAAGCGCCGCATCCCGTCCGACGCCGCCGCGCGGTTGGTCACCGGCCCGTCCATCGAGAAATCCATCGCCCCCCTGCGCAGCTTCGTCAGCGAACCGCTGCGCTGGGGGCGGCTGTTCCTGGTGGGGGATGCCGCCCATATCGTGCCGCCGACCGGCGCCAAGGGGCTGAACCTGGCGGTGTCAGATGTCTTCTACCTGCACCAGGCGCTGATCGACGCGCTGCGCGGCGACACGGCAGGGATCGACGCCTATTCCGCCCGCGCCCTGGCGCGCATCTGGAAGGCGATGCGGTTTTCCTGGCAGATGACGATGATGCTGCACCGTTTCGACGATGAGGACAGCTTCGCCGCCCGGATGCGCCGCGCCACCCTGGCGCATCTGGCAGAGTCGGAATCCG
Source organism: Paracoccus sp. SSK6 (assembly GCF_039770665.1). Lineage (NCBI taxonomy): Bacteria > Pseudomonadati > Pseudomonadota > Alphaproteobacteria > Rhodobacterales > Paracoccaceae > Paracoccus > Paracoccus sp. SSK6. The sequence goes on from NZ_JBDPNJ010000005.1 coordinate 68,480, forward strand.
CGCAGCGCGACCTGGCAGAAAACTATGTGGGCCTGCCCTACTGATCGGCGGCGGCCTCCAGCGCGGCGATCAGCGCCTGCGCCGGGGCCGACGGCTCATCCCCCTCGCGCAGGGATATGCCCACCGGGCCGCCCAGCAATTCGTTGCGGATCGGCAGGATGACCAGGACGCCCGCCTCGATCTCGGGGCGGACCACCCCTTCGGAGATGAACCAGACGGTGTCGGACCGGCTCACCACCTCTCGGCCGAAGGCCAGCGAGACATTCTCGAAGGCGGGCTGCGGGTCGGCGATGCCGACGGAATGCAGCCAGGTGCGGACCGATGTCGCGATCATCGCGCCCGCGGGCGGCAGCATCAGGGGATGATGCGCAAGATCGGCATAATCCCAGTCCCCCCGCAGCAACGGATGCCCGGCGCGCACCACCGGCACGACGCGTTCCCAATACAGGCGGTGAAAGCCCAGCCCTTCCGTATTGCCTGCGGGCGGCATCCGGCCCACGACCAGATCCAGCTGCCCTTCGCGCAGCAGGGACAGCAGCAGCCAGTTCGGGCCGGTCATCACGTCCAGCAGCACATCGGGCCGGCTGTCCCGGAAGGCAAGCGCGGCGCGCGGGACCAAGCCGGTCGCCGCCGTGGGCAGCACGCCGACATGCAGGCGCGGACGTTCGGGCGGCGGGGACAGCACCAGCTTCTGCGCCCGTTCCAGATCGGCAAGCGCCGTGCCCGCATGGGTCTGATAGACCCGTCCCGCAGGCGTCAGCGCCAGCTTGCGCCCGGACCTGTCGAACAGGGAAACGCCCAGGATCTCCTCAAGCTCGCGAATGGTCTTGGACGCGGCGGGCTGGCTGACATGCAGCGCCTCGGCAGCCGCCGACAGGCTGCCAAGGCGCGCGGTTTCCAGAAAGCAGCGCAGGTGGCGCAGGCGCAGGTGGGAATGCAGCATTGATAACTTGCAGGTTATTGCATGGTTGCATCATTATAATTTTCATCGCCAGCATTGTCATGCCATAACCCTTGCAGGGGGAACGATGATGCAGACCATTTCCATATCGGACATCACCTTGCATATCCGCGACGAAGGTCCGTGCGACGGCCGGGTCGTGATGTTCGCAAACTCGCTGGGCACCGACCTGAGGGTCTGGGACGCGCTGCTGCCGCTGTTGCCGGACGGCCTGCGGATCCTCCGCTTCGACAAGCGCGGGCACGGGCTGTCGGACGCCACGCCCGCGCCCTATGCGATGGACCGGCTGGTTGCCGATGCCGAGGCGGTATGCGACACCCTGGACCTGCGCGACATCACCTTCGTGGGCCTGTCCATCGGCGGACTGATCGGCCAGGGACTTGCGGCGAAAAGGCCCGACCTGGTCCGCGCGCTTGTGCTGATGGACACGGCGGCGCAGATCGGCACGGCGCAGATGTGGCAGGACCGGATCGACGCGATCAACGCGGGCGGCGTGGCGGCACTGGCGGATCCGATCCTGGAACGCTGGTTCACGCCCGGTTTCCGCGAGACCAATCCCGAATTCGCGCTGTGGCGCAACATGCTGACCCGCACATCCGTTGCGGGCTATACCGGCTGCTGCGCGGCCATCGCGGGCGCGGATCTGACCGAAAGCACCCGCGCGCTGGCCCTTCCGGTCATGGCGATGGCGGGCGATGGGGACGGATCGACCCCGCCCGATCTGGTGCGCGCGACGGCGGACCTGTGCGGGGCCGAGTTCCACGTCATCCCCGAGGCGGGCCATATCCCCTGCGTCGAACAGCCCGCAGCCACCGCCAGACTGCTGGCCGATTTCCTGGAAAGGACCGCCCCATGATCGACCGCCACGCGCAAGGAATGCAGACCCGCCGCGCCGTCCTGGGCGATGTCCATGTGGACCGGGCCGAGGCCGCGAAATCCGACTTGGACCAGCCGTTCCAGGATCTCATCACCGAATCCGCCTGGGGCACCGTCTGGTCGTCCGACGCGATCACGAAACGCGAACGGTCCATGCTGACCCTGGCCCTGCTGGCCGCGACCGGCAATTTCGAGGAAATCCCCATGCACATCCGGGCCACCGCCCGCACCGGCGCGTCCAAGCGCGACGTGATGGAGGCTTTCCAGCACGTCGCCATCTATGCCGGCGTACCCCGCGCGAACCACGCCATCAAGCTGGCAAAGCAGACCTATGCCGAGATGGAGGCGGCATCCGAATGAACGATCTTGGCCCGCTGATCCCGCGCAACCGCGAGATGCATCCTCTGCCCTATTGGCCCGACTACAAGACATCGGTCGCGCGTTCGCCCCACCAGCCGCTGCTGTCGCTGGAATCCGGCCCGTCCGAGGAAACCGGCCCGACCTTCGGGCATTCCAGGTTCGGCCCACTGGACAACAACCTGATCCTGAACTGGACCAAGGGCGCGGCCCCCGCCGTGGGCGAGCGGATCCTGATGCATGGCCGCGTGCTGGATGAAAACAACCGCGCGGTTCCGAACACCCTGGTCGAGATCTGGCAGGCCAATGCGGGCGGGCGTTACCGCCACAAGAAGGACACCTATCTGGCGCCGCTGGATCCGAATTTCGGCGGCTGCGGGCGGACGCTGACGGATCAGAACGGCTATTACCAGTTCCTGACCATCCGGCCCGGCGCCTATCCCTGGCCGAACAGGGGCAACGACTGGCGGCCAATGCATATCCACATCTCGGTCTTCGGCCACAGTTTCGGGCAGCGCCTGATTACCCAGATGTATTTCGAAGGCGATCCGCTGATCCCGCTGTGCCCCATCGCCGCGACGATCCGCAACCGATCCCAGCTTGACCGGCTGGTGGCGCCGCTGGACATGGCGCATTCGCGGCGGCTGGATTTCCTGGCCTACAAGTTCGACATCGTGCTGCGGGGCCGCCGCCAGACCATGTTCGAGAACAAGCCCGAGGGGATGTAAGATGGTGCAAGTACTGGACTACCAACCCGAAACGCCCTCGCAGACCGCAGGCCCCTATGTCCATATCGGGCTGATGCCGACCTATGCCGGGAACGCCGGGTATTACGAGGAGGAGATCGGGGTATCCCCCATTTCCGACGGCGCGCAGGGCCAGATCATCGAGATCGTGGGATCCGTCTATGACGGCACCGGCTGGGCCTTGCGCGATGCGCTGATCGAAAGCTGGCAGGCCGATGCCTCGGGCAAGTTTCCGGAGCAGGACGGCGCCGACCCGGCGGTCAGCGGCCATTGCCGCTTTGCCGCCGATGCGGTGACGGGCGAATTCACGCTGCGCACCGTCAAGCCCGGCCCGGTTCCGTCGCGCTATGGCCGGGCCTTCGCGCCGCATATCTCGCTCTGGATCGTGGCGCGCGGGATCAATATCGGCCTGCAAACCCGCATCTATTTCGAGGACGAGGACAACGAGGGCGACCCCCTTCTGTCCCGCATCGAGCAGCGCCCGCGCGTGGACACGCTGATCGCCAAGAAGATCGGCGAGGGCAGGTATCGCTTCGACATCCGCCTGCAGGGCGAGGGCGAGACGGTGTTCCTGGACATCTGACGAACGGTTACACTTCAGACGGCGCGGCCAAGGCCGCGCCTTTTTCATGGGGCAAGACATGACCGACGTTTTCGACCACCCCTGGCTTGGCGGCCTGTTCGCCGATCCCGACATGGCCGCACTGTGGTCGCCTGACGCGCAACTGGCCGGGATGCGCGCCTTCGAGGCCGCCTTCAGCCGCGCGCTTGGTCGGGCGGGGCTGGCCGACAGCGCCCAAGCCGAGGCTGCGGCGCAAGTCATCGAAGGCATGAGCTTCGACATGGACGACCTGAGCAAGGGCACCGGGCAGGACGGCGTCGTCGTGCCGCGCCTGGTCAAGCAGATCAAGGCGGCCGCGGGCGATGCGGCGGGCGCGGTCCACAAGGGCGCGACCTCGCAGGACGTGATCGACACGGCGACCGCGCTTGCCATGCGCGACACGCTGGCGCTGGTGGATGCGCGGCTTGGCGAGTTGGCCGATGCGCTTGAAGGGCTGTCAGACCGCTTCGGGGACCGTCCCCTGATGGGCCGCACCCGGATGCAGGCCGCGACCGAAATCACCGTGGCCGACCGCATCGCGCCCTGGCTGCTGCCGCTGGCGGACCACCGCGCCCGCATCGCCGAGGCACGTCCCCGCATCGCGCGGCTGCAACTGGGCGGGGCCTCGGGCGACCGCAAGGATCTGGGCGACAAGGCCGGCACCGTGGCGGCGGACATGGCGGCGGCGCTCGGGCTGGAAAACCCGCCCCGCGCCTGGCACGCGATGCGCGATGGCGTGGCGGAATTCGCAGGGATCCTGTCGTTGGTCACGGGAACCCTGGGCAAGATGGGCCAGGACATCGCCCTGATGGCCCAGCAGGGGATCGAGGAGATCGCGCTGTCGGGCGGCGGCACGTCATCCGCCATGGCGCACAAGCAGAACCCGGTCCTGGCGGAACTGCTGGTGACGCTGGCGCGGTTCAATGCGGTGCAGCTTTCAGCGCTGCACCAGGCCACCGTCCACGAACAGGAACGGTCCGGCGCAGCCTGGGCGCTGGAGTGGATGGTGCTGCCGCATATGGCGCAGGCCACGGGCCGGGCCTTGGCGGCGGCGATCCGGCTTGCGGGTCAGGTCAAGCGGATCGGCAAGCCGGAATAGCAAAAGGGGCGCATCTGCGCCCCTTTCCCGTCACACCTTCTGGCGAACCACCGTGGATTGCGCCAGGGCAAGCGCGCCCAGCAGGCCCACCACGGCAAAGACATAAAAGCCCCAGGGATATCCCAGCCCCATGGACACCAGCGTCCCGCCCAGCAGCGGGCCGGTGATGGCGCCGACGCGCCCGACCCCCGCCGCCATGCCAAGCGCCGTCGCCCGCACGCCGGGCGGATAGTTCGACGCGACAAAGGCGTAAACCAGCACCTGTGCCGAGAACACGAAGCAGCCGGTCAGGAACACCATCGGATAGAGCAGCACCGGCCCCATCCGCACCGACAGCAACGCCAGCAGGATGCCCCCAAGCAGGAACCATGCGACGGCGGCGACCTTCAGGCCGATCCTGTCGCCAACCTGGCCCGCGACCAGCAGCCCGGCAATCGCCCCCGCGTTCAGCAGCAGCAGCAGCCACAACCCGCCGGTCAGGCTGTAGCCCGCCGACACCATCAGCTTGGGCAGCCAGGTGTTCAGGCCATAAACCAGCAACAGCCCCATGAACGAGGTCACGCAGATCGCGATCGAATTGCGCAGGAACTGTCCCCGGAACAGGGCCGCGAACGAGGCGCGCTCCTCGGGCACCGGCGTCGCCTCGGGCAGGACCAGGCTATAGCGGGCGGCGATGGCCTCGGCCTCGGCGCGCCGTCCGGTGGCGATCAGGAAGGACGGCGATTCCGGCAGCATCCGCATCATTACGGGCGCCAAGACAAAGCCCGGAATGGCGCCGATCACGAACATGGCCCGCCAGCCCAGGGACGGCAGGATGATCAGGCCTAGAAGCGCGGTCGAGACGGCGCCCACGTGATAGCCCGTCATCACCGTGGTCGAGGCTTTGCCCGCGCGTCCGCTGGAAAATTCCGTCACCATGGCGATGGCAGTGGGCAGGCAGCCGCCCAGGCCAAAGCCCGCCAGGAAGCGGAAGATGCCAAGCTGGACATAGTTCTGCGCGAAACCGCAGGCCAGTGTCAGCAGCGAAAAGACCAGAACGGCAAAGATCATCACCTTGCGCCGGCCCAGCCGGTCGGTCGCGATGCCGATGGACAGCGCGCCCAAGGTCATGCCGACAAGGCTGATCGTGGACACGAATGTCGCCTGCGCAGGCGTCATCCAGGGCACGTCGCCCCCGGTCAGCGTCGGAATCAGGGCGCCCAGGACGACAAGGTCAAAGCCGTCCAGGACAACGGCGATCCAGCAGAGGATCGCGACGGCGCGCGCAGCCGCGCCTTGAGAGGTTGGTGTCAAGTTTGTCTCCTTCCCATGGGGAACGGCGACAGGCTTCCTGACCCGTTGCTGCGGCCATTGGCCGCCCCTCATCCCCCGCATGACAGTATCACGGCCCCGCGATGGAACAATGCGGCACTGTTAGCCCTGCGCATGATATTTGCACCGGGTTCCATATATGGCGGGTTATGGGTCAGGCCGCCTGCGGCATCCGCAGCCCAAGGATGCGGCGCGCCTGTTGCCATGTCGCAATGGGGCGGCCGTGTTTTTCCGCGATCTCGACCGCGCGGCGGACCAGGGCGGCGTTCGACGGCGCCAGCCGGTCGCGGTCCAGGCGCACGTTGTCCTCCAGCCCGGTGCGCGCATGGCCGCCCGCGCCGATGGCCCATTCGTTCAGCACGATCTGGTTCGGCCCGATGCCCGCCGCGCACCAGGGCGCGTCCTCGCCGAACAGGCGATGAACGGTGTGAATGTAGTAATCGAAGACCTCTCGATCGGCGGGCATGGCGTTCTTCACGCCCATCACGAACTGCACATAGGGCCGGTCCTTGATCTGCCCCGCCTTCCACATCTGATGCGCCTTGAGGATGTGGGACAGGTCGAAGGCCTCGATTTCCGGCTTCACGTCATGGACCAGCATCTCGGACGCCAGCCAGTCCACCAGGTCGGGCGGGTTTTCATAAACGCGGGTCGGGAAGTTGTTGGACCCAACCGAAAGGGACGCCATGTCGGGCCGCAGCGGCAGCATCCCGCCCCGCGCCTGCCCCGCCCCCGACCGCCCGCCGGTGGACAGTTGCACGATCAGGCCGGGGCAGTGCCTTTCCAGCCCTTCCTTCAACCGCGCAAAACGGTCGGGATCGCTGGTGGGCTTGCCCTGGTCGTCGCGGACATGGCAGTGGGCGATGGTCGCGCCCGCCTCGAACGCCTCCTGCGTGGATTCGATCTGCTCGGCGATGGTGATCGGCACCGCGGGGTTGTTTTCCTTGGTCGGCAGCGATCCGGTGATCGCCACGCAGATGATGCAGGGATTGGTCATGGGCGGGCCCTTTGGTGGATTGCGCATCCATGATCGGGCAAAAGGCCGGGCTGTTCCAGCCCGGATCCCCCGGCCCGCGCGATCCGGCCAAGTTAACACGATGTTAGGAAAATGCGGGGGGGTTGGTATTTGACGGAACGGGATCCCCCGTCAGTTTCGCCAAAAGTGCCGAGGCGCGTGAATCGCACCGGGGTCCGTGCAGGGGGGAAACGATGAACCTGGACTTTGGGGTCGTCCTGGCCCGATGGCCCGAATTGCTGATGGGACTGGGCGGGACGCTGTTCCTGGCATGGTCTTGGCGCTGGTCATCGGCGTGCTTGACGTGGCGATCCGCCGGTCGAACAGCCGGATGGGGTCTGCCCTGGTCGTGGCCTTCGTGGAACTGATCCGCAACACGCCCTTCTTGGTCCAGATCTTCTTCATCTTCTTCGCCCTGCCGCTTGCGGGCATCCGCCTGAACCCCACCGTCACCGCCATCATCGCCTTGGGCGTGAACGGCGGCGCCTATGCGATCGAGATCATCCGGGGCGGCGTCGAAAGCATCCCGAAGGGCCAGACCGAGGCTGGGCTGGCGCTTGGCCTAAAGCAGGGCGAGATCTTCCGCAGGATCATCCTGAAGCCCGCGCTGCGCGCCGTCTTTCCGTCGCTTGCCAGCCAGTTCATCCTGCTCACGCTGACGACCTCGATCGCCACTTCGATTTCTGCATATGAACTGACCAGCGTGGCGCAGCGCATCGACGGCGACACCTTCCGCAGCTTCGAGGTCTATTTCACCATCACCGCGATGTACCTGGCCTTGTCCTGGTTCATCATGTCCCTGTTCGCGCTGATCTCCCGCGCGGCCTTCACCTATCCCACGCGCTAGACAAGGGACCGGACATGGCGACCATCGACCCCCCCGAACTGCTGTTCCTGCTGCGCGGCCTGGGCTGGACCCTGGCGCTGACCGCCATCGCTTCGTGGGCGGCATCGTCTTCGGCCTGGTCGTGGCCCTGGTCCGCGTCGCCCGCCGCCGGTGGCTGCGCACCATCGCCGCCGCCTGGATCGCCATCTTCCAGGGCACGCCCCTGCTGATGCAGTTGTTCGTCGTCCATTTCGGCCTGCCGCTGCTGGGCATCACCGTTCCCGCCTGGGGCGCCGTCGCCATCGCGCTGACCGCCCATGCCTCGGCCTATCTGGGCGAGATCTGGCGCGGCGCCATCCAGGCCGTGCCGCTGGGGCAAAGCGAACTGACCCGCGCGGGCCAGATCATGTCGAACCAGACCTTCACGCCGCTGATCGTCTCGGCATCGTGGGGGCGCTGTATTTCATGCTGTGCTGGCCCCTGTCGCTGTGGGGCGGACGGATGGAACGCTGCATGGCGCGGGACCGCCGCTGACGATGCGGCCTTCACGGCCCGGCGGCATTACGCTTTAAGACAAGCGGGACCGGCAACCGCCCCGTCAATTCAGGGAGGAAAGTCAATGATCTTGAATCGGTTTACCCAAATCGCCGCTGCTGCGGTTTTGGCCGTGGCCGTGCTGTCGGGCACGCAGGCCGACGCGCGCTCGGTGGAAGAAGCCAAGGCGTCCGGCACCATCCGCATCAGCATCCAGGGCGACAACTGCCCCTGGGGCTGCATCAACTCGGCGGGCCAGGCCGACGGATACGACGCCGACATGGGCCGCGCCTTCGCCAAGTATCTGGGGGTCGAGGCCGAATTCGTGCCGCTGGCCGTCGCCAACCGCATCCCGGCGCTGAACACCGACAAGGTGGACGTGCTGTTCGCGACCATGGCGATGAACCCGGAACGGGCACAGTCGATCCAGTTCTCGATCCCCTATGCCGCAAACCAGTTGTCGGTCGTGGGTCCGAAGGACGCGGATCTCTCCACGCCGGAATCGCTGGCGAATTACCGCATCGGCGTGCCGCGCTCGGCGGCCCAGGACACCGCGCTGACGGCCCTTGCGCCCGAGGGCACAAACATCATGCGCTTCGACGATGACGCGGCGACCATCCAGGCGCTGACGTCGGGCCAGGTCGATGCGGTCGGCGGCAACCAGATCTACATCACCCGGATCAAGGCGGGCGCGCCCGGCAAATACGAAAACAAGATGCCGCTGACCGCGCTTTACAACGGCGTCGGCACTCGCCTGGGCGAGGCTGACTGGAACAGCAGCGTCAACACCTTCCTAGCCGAATTCATGGCGACCGACGAATTCAAGGGCATCTACAACAAGTGGATGAACATGGACCCGCCGCAGATGCCTGCGGAAATGGAAGGCGTGCCCTTCGCCATCGCCCAATGACACCCTGGCCCGGCGGCATCTCCGCCGGGCGCCCCCTGCCCTGGAAGTGAGAACCCATGCCGAAGCTCGTCTATATCCTCAACGGTCCGAACCTGAACCTGCTGGGCAAGCGCCAGCCCCATATCTACGGCTCCGAGACGCTGGCCGACGTAGAGCGCGACTGCGCGGCCCTGGCGGCGGAACTGGGGGTGGAAACGCGCTTCCTGCAATCGAACACCGAAGGCCAGATCATCGACTGGATCCACCAGGCGCGCGAGGACGGCGCGGGCATCGTCATCAACCCCGCCGCCTATACCCACACCTCGGTCGCGATCCTGGACGCGCTCAACGCCTTCGACGGCCCGGTGATCGAGGTCCATATCTCGAACGTCCACAAGCGCGAAAGCTTCCGCCACCATTCCTATGTCAGCCTGCGCGCGGACGGCGTGATCGCGGGCTGCGGGACAGAAGGCTATCGCCTTGCCCTGCGCCGCATCGTGACCCTGACCCGAGATGCTGCGTGACACCCGCATCGCCGTCATGGGCGCGGGCCTGATAGGCAGGCGCCATGCGATGCATGTCGCGGCATCGGCGGACGCGGATCTGGCCTGCGTCATCGATCCCTCGCCCGTGGGTCAGGCCGCCGCCGACGAGTTCGGCGCGCCTTGGGCGGCCTCGCTGGCTGACGCCTCGGCGCATCGCCCGGACGGCGTGATCGTGGCGACGCCCAACCAGATGCACATGCGGAACGGGTTGGAGTGCGTCGCGGCGGGCCTGCCCGCGCTGATGGAAAAGCCCATCTGCGACAGCGTGGCGGATGCCCAACGGCTGGTCGCGGCGGCCGATGCGGCGGGCGCCCCCCTGCTGACCGGACATCACCGCCGGCACAATCCGCTGATGCAGAAGGCCAAGGAGATCATCGACGGCGGCGCCATCGGCACGCCGGTCGCCGCCAATGCGATGTTCTGGATCTGCAAGCCCGACGATTACTTCAACGTGGAATGGCGGCGCGAAAAGGGCGCGGGGCCGGTCTATCTGAACCTGATCCATGACGTGGACACCTGAGCTATCTGCTGGGCGACGTGACCGCCGTCGATGGGCTGCAAGGCTGACGATTACACGGCCTTCCTGCCGCTGGTCTTCCGGCTGCCGAACATCCACGGCGCGCTGATTACCATGCCTCACAAGGTCGCCACCATCGCCCTTGCCGACCGCGTGTCGGTCACGGCGCAAATCGCAGGTGCGGCCAATGCGCTGCGGCTCGGGGAGGATGGTGCGCTGGAGGCCGACATGTTCGACAGCGAAGGTTTCGTTCTGGGTGTGCTGGCCAAGGGCCAGCGGCTGGACGGGATCGGTGCGCTTGTTGTCGAGGCGGGCGGCGTCGGCTCGGCCATTGCCGCCTCGCTGGCCAAGGCCGGGGTCGCGCGGCTTTCCCTTTATGACCCGAACGCCGCATCGGCACAGGCCCTGGCCGACCGACTACTGGCGGCCTACCCGGCCTTGCGGGTGGAAACCGGCAGCAAGGATCCGGCAGGGTTCGAACTGGTCGTGAACGCCTCGCCCTTGGGCATGAACGCGAGCGATCCCCTGCCGATGGACGTGACCCGCATTGACCCGTCCGCCTTCGTGGGCGAGGTGGTGATGAAATCCGAGATGACGCCCTTCCTGGTCGCCGCCGCGGAGCGCGGCTGCCGCTATCAGGTCGGAACCGACATGCTGTTCGAACAGATCCCCGCCTATCTGGAGTTCTTCGGCTTCGGCAAGCCCACGGCTGACGACCTGCGCAGGACTGCCGCGATCAGCTATTAGGAACGTCGCTCCAGTCCTCGCGCGCGACGGCCTGGGCCAGTTCGCGGCGGAAGCGGTCTATGCTGTATTCGGCGAAGCTCGACAACTGCCGCCCCTTGCGGGTCACGGCCCATGCGGTGATCCCCGCGCTTTCCGCAAGCGGTCGGCGGGTCAGGCCGGGCATATAAACCTCGGCCACGGAGAATTCGTCGATGACCGCGACGCCAAGCCCATGACGCACCAGGCTGACGACCGTCTGCGCGAAGCGTCCCCGCATCGTGTAGCGCGGCGTGATCCCGGCATCGCGGAAAGGTTTCGCCAAGGCCGCGCCATAGGGATCGTCGGGATGGACGCCCACGAAATCCTCGGCGGCGAGGTCGTGGACCGAGATCGCGGGCTTGGCTGCCAGCCGGTGCTCATCCGGCACGATGGCAACCAGACGCCCGCGCGCCAGCGGCTCGCAGGACAGCGCGGGGTTGTCCACGGCCGAGGACATGATGACGAACTCGCCCCGGTCCAGCAGCAGGTAGTCGGTCGTCTCTTCGATCTTGAGGATGTTGAGGTCGATGAACAGATCCCGGAACCGCTGCCGCACCTTCCGGATCGCGCGGGCGGCGATGAACTGCGCGATCGACGGGGCCGAGGCGAAGGACAGGCGCACGTCCTCTCCCTTGCGCAACGCCCCCACGGCGCCGTTCAGGTTCTCCATCTGACGGTAAACCTGGTGGATCATCTCGAAGATCGCCTCGGCTTCGGCGGACGGCACGAACAGGCCGCCCTTCCTCTCGAACAGCCGGATCCCCAGGGAACCTTCGGTGTATCTCACCAGCCGCGAAATGCCGGGCGCGCTGACATTGAGCAACTTCGCCGCGCCCTGGATGGTGCCCGCCATCATCACGGCGCGGATCACCTAGACCTGGAGCAGGGTCATCTCTCGCATGGCTACCGCGCGGGCATTCCGGCGGGGCGTTCGGTCCGCTTCTGCGCGGCGATGCGGAAGGGGGCGTTCGGCGCGCCATATCCCTGAAAATTGCCGTTGCGCTGCACGACCTCCAGAAACAGCCCGCCCGGCTGCGCCTCGCTGTAGAACTGGAAGAACTGGCCGCCCGGTTCCTCGTCATACATGATGTTCAGCGCCTGCATCCGCCGCCGCAGCGCCGGCTCGAGACCAAATCGTGCCTCGACATCGTCATAGTAGTTGGCGCCGATCTTGAGGATCGGAAAGCCTCGATCCTGCATGGCGGTGGCCGTGGCAAAGATGTCCTCGGTCCGGAAGGCCAGATGTTGGACCGAGGAGCCAAACGTGTCCTCGATGAAGCGCCCCGCCAGGGTGCGACGCGACTCCGCGCCATTCAAGGTGACCCGCAAGGCCCCTGCCCGGATCGCCTGGCTGCGAACCAGCCCATCCGGATCCGCCACGTCCACCATCGGCGATTTCTCGGCATCGAAGATGGAGGTGTAGAACAGCGACCAGCTGAGCATCTCGTCATAGGCCATGGTCTGGGCGATGTGATCGACGGCCACCAGTCCCGCGCCCGCATGGGCAGGCTGATCGACGGCGAAGTCCACATCCCACAGGCTGGCCGCGCCCGCCTGCAGAAAGCGCAGCGCGCTGCCGCCCACGCCGCGGATGCCGGGGATCGGCAATTCGCCCGGACCATGGGTGTCGGCATGGGCAGGCGCATCCCGCATCGCCGCCCGCGTGACCGCGCCCTGCGGGTCGGCAACGGTCAGCCCGACCTCGGACACGCCGGTCCCGTGGCTGAGCCAGGCGGCATGGGCATAGCCGGTGGCTTCGGTGTTCACCAGCAGGTTCGCGCCGCCCTGCCGCTACAGGCGCACGCTTTTGGTCCGATGCCGGCCCGCCGGTTCAAAGCCTGCCGAGGCGAGGAAGCCTTCAAGCGCGGGTGCATCGTCGGGACTGGTGGCGAATTCGACGAACTCCACCCCCTCGACCTTCACGGGTCCGGGAATGACGGGCAGGCCGGTGGCCAGTTGCGGCTCGGCCCGGTGCACGGCGTCCATCAGATGCACCAATGATCGGTGCCCGTCCTGCGCCACCAGCCGGGGCATCCCGCGCCGGAACTGGTCGTTGAAGATCTCCAGGCTGACCGGGCCGGTGTAACCCGCCGCCATGACGGCGCACATGAAGCCGGTCACGTCGAGATCGCCTTCGCCCGGCATGTTGCGGAAATGGCGCGACCAGTAGAGCAGGTCCATCTCGATCGCGGGGGCGTCGGCAAGCTGGACAAAGAAGATCCGGTCGCCGGGGATGCGCCGGATCGTGTCGGGGTCGATGCGGCGGGCCAGGGTGTGAAAGCTGTCAAGGATCAGGCCGATATTCGGATGATCGGCGCGCCGCACGATTTCCCAGGCATCGCTGTGATCGTTGACATGGCGGCTCCAGCACAGCGCCTCGTAGCCCACGCGGATGCCGCGCAGCGCGGCAATCTCGCCCAGTTCCGCGAAGTCGTCGGCGGCGCGGCCGATGCCGCCCATGGCCGCCGGATGGACGGACGAACAGACCAGCACCAGGTCGGTGCCCAGTTCGGCCATCAGGTCGAACTTGCGTTCGGCGCGCGCAAAGGCGCGGCTGCGCAGGGGTTCGGGCAGGCCCTCGAAGTCGCGGAAGGGCTGGAACAGCGCGATCTCCAGCCCGTGGTCGCGGACCATACGGGTGTGTAATCAGATGCGACGAAATCCTGCTCGAAGATCTCGATGGCGTCGAAGCGGGCGGCCTGCGCGGCGGCCAGCTTTTCGGCGAACTTGCCCGGCAGGGATACAGTGGCGATGCAGGATTTCATGGCGATCCCCCTGGGCAGGTTGCACCCATAATGCCCGCGCAAGGATGACAGGCAAGAGCCGATCCTGCCGCCTTGATAACCCGATGTTAATCCAGCCCCGGCAGGCCGAGCGACAATTGCTGCTCTCCTGCCTCATCCTCGGACCCCAGGGACGACAGGGTGACGCCCAGCAGCCGCACGCCCTTTTCCACCGGGAACAAGGGCTGCAACAGGCCAACCGCAATCGCCTGCAGATCGCCCGCGCCCTGGATCGGGCCGGTCAGGGTCCGGCTGCGGGTGATCTGCTGGAAGTCGGCATACTTGACCTTCAGCGTCACGGTGCGGCCGGTCAGGTGCTTGCCTTCGCAATGGCGCCAGACCTTTTCCGCAAGGGGGATGATTTCCTGCCGCGCCTGGTCGAAATCGAAGATGTCGGCGGCAAAGGTGTCCTCGGCCCCCACCGACTTGCGGATCCGGTGCGGCTCGACCGGGCGGTGGTCGATCCCGCGAGAGATGCGGTAATACCAGTCCCCCGCCTTGCCGAAATGCTGGCGCAGGTCATCCAGGGATCGGGCCCGCAGGTCGGCCCCGGTGACGATGCCCAGCCGTTCCATCCTGGCCGCCGTGGCGGGGCCGATGCCGTGGAACTTCTTGACCGGCAGTTCAGCCACGAAGGCAGGCCCCCGCGCGGGCGTGATGACCGCCTGCCCGTTCGGCTTGTTCAGGTCGCTGGCCAGTTTCGCCAGGAACTTGTTGTAGGAAATCCCGGCCGAGGCGTTCAGCCCCGTCACCTGCCGGATCCGGTCGCGGATCATCAGCGCGATGGTTGTGGCGATGGGGATGTCCTGCTTGTTCCGGGTCACGTCCAGATAGGCCTCGTCCAGCGACAAGGGTTCGATCAGGTCGGTATGTTCGGCAAAGACCTCTCGGATCTGCTGGGATACGGCGCGATACACGTCGAACCGGGGCTTGACGAAGATCAGGTCGGGACAGCGCCGTCTGGCCGTGACCGAGGGCATGGCGGACCTGACGCCGAAGACCCGCGCCTCATAACTCGCGGCGGCGACCACGCCGCGCGCGGCGGACCCCCCGACCGCGACAGGTTTGCCGCGCAGGTCGGGATTGTCGCGCTGTTCGACCGAGGCATAGAAGGCATCCATGTCCACATGGATGACCTTGCGCAGGGCCGCCCCTTCCGCGCCGCCATCGCCGTTCTGTCCATCCGCCATGTCGGGCACCCCGTCCTGCATGTCGCCAGCCTGGACCGAACCCTAGCCGAAAGCGCAGGGGAAACAAAGACGGAACATCGCCAGGGGCACCGCGCCATCCTGCCCGCGACTTCGGCCGTAAAACAAATGTTTGCGCGCGCCTTCCGCCTGCAACCACTCGCCCCGATCTTTGTTTCACCCCGGACGGCGAAGGAGCATCCCATGAGCTTTGGCACCCAGCCTGAAGGAGACAAGGTCAAGGACGGGCTGATCTATGGCCCGCCCGGCGACAGGACCGTCCATCTGTGCATCGACATGCAGCGCATGTTCGACAAGGGCTCGCCCTGGGCGGTCGAATGGCTGCGCCGCGTGCTGCCGCAGGTCTGCCAGGTGGTCGAACGCTTTCCCGCCCGGACGATCTTCACCCGCTTCATCACGCCCGAGACGCTGGACGACGCCCCCGGCAACTGGCGCCATTATTATCAGAAATGGCCGCAGATGCTGCGGCGCAACATCGACCCAGACTGGGAACGGCTTTTGCCGGAACTGGAACTGCACCTGCCGACCGCCCGGATCTTCGACAAGCCGGTCTATTCGCCCTGGATGGACGGGCGGCTGCACCGGATGCTGCAAGAGGAGGGGATCGACACGCTGATCATGACCGGAGGCGAGACGGATGTCTGCCTGCTGGCCGCCGTGATGGGGGCGGTCGATCTGGGATACCGCGTCATCATCGTGTCGGACGCGCTGTGTTCATCGACCGATGAAACCCACGACGCCACGATGGAGGTCTATGCCAACCGCTTCGGCCAGCAGATCGAGATGATCGAGACGGAGAAACTGCTGGCAGCCCTGGTCCAGGGCTGACCCAGCTTCGTGATTGCGCCGCCCCGTATCTGGCGAAGGCCATCGCCTTCGCCGCGATGAGATTGCCACGAAAGCCGCCGGGCCCCAAGGCCCGGCCAGCGCCCGCCCCGCCCTCGGCGGGCGCTTCACGCCCACCGGGTCGGGCGCTGGCCTCTCGTGGGCTTGGGCGGGACCGTTTCTGATGGCACCCGGTCACGCGGGCGGGGAAACGCAGTGCGTTTCCTGATCCGCCCGTTCATGAACGCGGACTGAACTGCATTCCATATCTGATGAACAGCGATCCGCTTCAAGGCTGCCCGCATTCAAACCGCTCGGCCAGTTCGCGGAACACCTGGGCGATGGCCAGTTCGACCTCCAGCCCCTCGACCATCACGGCGCCGGGATCCTCCTGGCCGTCATGCAGCACCTGGCGTTCCGCCAGCCAGTCGCACAAGGCCTGTCGGCCTTCCGCATCCAGAAGGCCGGGCAACGCGTCGATCAGCTTGCCATAGGCGATCAGCCGGGCATCGCCGGTATCCGGCATGGCCTCAGTACCCGCCCGGCGGGTCGCTGGCCGGAAAGGATTCGTCCGACGCCTCGTCCACCATGTCCCAGTGGCGCGGGGGGGCGGACATTTCCTTGCGTCCGGCGGGCCGGACATAGGTGTGGTCGGTTTCATGGCTGCGGCTGGCTGCCTTTGCGATTGCGCCCGCCACCAGCAGAAAACCGCCCGCTGCGATCAGAATATCGGAATTTCGCATCGTGATGCCCTTTTCTGGTCCTGACCCTCAACGACGCGGCCATGCCTGTTGTTCCGGCACCGGCGGCGCGCGTTTCGGATTGATAAACAGCAAGGTGGAAACCCATCGGCGTCGGGACGGTTCTGAGGACATCCCGCCCCATTCACCGGGCGGCATCATCATCAAGAAGCGAGGCCGCAGATGCGCGACTATCCCAAGCCCCCGTTCCCCAAGCAGCAGCAGGATCTGCCCGGCAGCTTCCAGAAGATGGACCCCAAGCCCGACCATGGCGAGGAAAGCTGGCGCGGCGCGAACCGGCTGGAAGGGATGAAGGCCATCATCACCGGCGGCGACAGCGGCATCGGCCGCGCGGTGGCCATCGCCTATGCGCGTGAAGGGGCGGACGTGGCCATCGCCTATCTGGACGAAAGCGACGACGCGCAATCCACGGCGCAACTGGTCCGCGATGCCGGGCGCGAATGCCTGACCTTCGCGGGCGACATCTCGGATCCCCAACACTGCCGCAAGATCATCGCCGACACGGTCGCCAAGTTCGGCCGGATCGACATTCTGGTCAACAACGCCGCCCACCAGCAGACCTTCGACAAGATCGAGGACATCCCCGACGAGGAATGGCAATACACCTTTGCCACCAACATCCACGCGATGTTCTACCTGACCAAGGCCGCCGTGCCGCATATGAAGCCCGGATCCGCGATCATCAACACGGCCTCGATCAACGCCGACAATCCCAGCCCGAACCTGCTGGCCTATGCGACGACCAAGGGCGCCATCCAGAACTTCACCATGGGCCTTGCGCAGCTTCTGGCCGAACGCGGCATCCGCGCCAATGCGGTGGCCCCCGGCCCCGTCTGGACGCCGCTGATTCCCGCCAGCATGGATGCCGAGAAGGTGTCCAAGTTCGGCGAGAACTATCCGATGAAGCGCCCCGCCCAGCCAGTCGAGCTTGCCTCGGCCTATGTGATGCTGGCGGAACCGATGTCCTCCTATGTCTCGGGGGCGACGATTGCCGTCACCGGCGGCAAGCCGATGATCTGACGGACGGTAGGCGAATGACGCAGAACTGGGGCGGGCAGTGGTCCGCCGATGGCTGGACGGCGCGCATCTGGGCGCCGGATGCAAGGCATGTCGGGCTGCTGCTGCGCGGGCAGCCCCATGCCATGACGCGCCAGGACGACGGGTTCTGGTCGGTCACGGTGGCGGCTCGGCCGGGCGACGCCTATCTGTTCCGCGTTGACGGGCAGGACATGCCCGACCCCGCCAGCCGCCTGCAATCGGGCGATGTCCATGCGCCGTCCCTTGTGACGGGGCCTGCGGGTGACGCGTGGCAAACCTCGTGGCAAGGCCGGCACTGGGCCGAGGCCGTAATCTATGAACTGCACATCGGCACCTTCACGCCCGAAGGCACCTTGGCAGCGGCCACGGAAAAGCTGGCCGGACTGGCGGCCCTGGGCATCACCGCCATCGAACTGATGCCGGTCGGGCAATGGCAGGGCGGCCGGGGCTGGGGCTATGACGGCGTGCTGCCTTATGCGCTGCATCCGGCCTATGGCAGCCCTGGCGACCTGCGCCGGTTCGTCGATCACGCCCATTCGCTGGGGCTGATGGTCATCCTGGATCTGGTGATGAACCATTTTGGCCCGGAAGGCGCCTATATCCATCACGCCGCGCCCCGGTTCTTCGACGAAAGCCGCCATACCCCCTGGGGCGCGGCCATCGACTTTTCGCAACCGGCGGTGCGCGAGTTCTGGATCCAGTGCGCGGAATACTGGATCGGGGAATACCGGCTGGACGGGCTGCGGCTGGATGCGGTCCACCAGATCAGCGGGCCGGGCGCGGATGACTTCATGCGGCAATTCGCGCAGCGCGTCCGCGCGGTCGATCCCGCGCGCCCCATCCACCTGATCGTCGAGGACGAGCGGAACGAGCCGCATCTGCGCGAAGCGGGCTTCGATGCAAGCTGGAACGATGACTTCCACCACGCGATCCATTGCGCGTTGACGGGCGAGTCCGACAGCTATTACGCCAACTTCTCGCATGACCCCATCGGCGACCTGTGCCTTGCGCTTCAGCGCGGGCATGTCGAGGAAGGCCAGCCGCGCCCCGGCGGCGACGCGCCGCGCGGGGAACCTTGCGGCCACTTGCCGCCCACCGCCTTCGTCAACGCGACCCAGACCCATGACCAGGTCGGCAACCGCGCACGCGGCGAACGGCTGCTGTCCCTGGCCGATCCCGAAGGCCTCCGCCTGGCCTATGCCCTGCTGCTGGTCGCGCCCTATATCCCGATGATCTTCATGGGCGAGGAACGCGGCGCTACGACCCCCTTCCTGTTCTTCGCCGATTTCACCGGCGATCTGGCCGAGGCCATCCGCAAGGGCCGCGCCACCGAATTCGCGGGCATCGCCAGCCTGGGGGCCGAGGTTCCAGACCCGCTGTCCATCGACACCTTCCAGCGGTCCAGGCTGGCGTGGGGTGATGCCAATGCCCGCGACTGGCTGGACCTGACGCGCCGCGCCCTGGCCTTTCGCGCGGCCCAGGTCGTGCCCCTGCTGAAAAGCGGGCGCAGCGCCCCGGCCGAGGTGACCCGCCACGGAACGGCGTCGCTGTCGGCCAGATGGCATTTCCACGGCGGAACGCTGGACCTGTGGCTTACGCTGGGGCAGGTTGAACCGGATCTGAAACCGCCGCAGGATGCGGCATTCTCTGTGGGCCGCTTTGGCCTTGATCCCTTTGCCCTTTGCGTGACCACAAGGCCCAGATGACCCCTCATATCCCTTTGGCGACCTATCGAATCCAGCTTCGCGACGGCGTGGATTTCGCGCGTGTCAGCAGCCTGCTGCCCTATCTGAAGACGCTTGGCGTCTCGCATCTCTACCTGTCGCCGATCTTCATGGCGGGGGCGGGTTCGACCCATGGCTATGACATCACCGACCCCACCCGGATCGACCCGGCGCTTGGCGGACGGGAAGGATTCGAGGCCCTGGCGCGCGCCGCGCAGGCGCAGGGCCTGGGCATCATCCTGGACATCGTGCCGAACCACACGGCCTTCACGCTGGAAAATCCCTGGCTGCTGGACGTGCTGAAGCATGGCCAGGACAGCCGCCATGCCCGCCATTTCGACATCGACTGGGACGCTGGCCCGCTTGTCCTGCCCTTCCTACCCGAGCCTTTCGAAAAGATGCTGTCCGAAGGTTCCTTCAGCGCATCGGACGGGGCTTGGCGGTTCGGCGACGTGTCCGTGCCGCTGGCTGACGGCAGCCCCGCAACGGACGACCTGCGCGTCCTGCATGATGCGCAGCATTGGCGGCTGGTCCATTTCGACATGGAGCGCGACGGGATCACCCACCGGCGCTTCTTCAACGTCACCAGCCTGATCGGCATGCGGGTCGAGGACCGGCAGGTGTTCGAGGACACGCACAGCCTGATCTTCGATCTGGTCCGCTCAGACCTGGTCCAAGGCCTTCGGGTCGATCACATCGACGGCCTGGCCGATCCCCGGACCTATCTGCAATGGCTGCATCAGGCGCTGCCGGACACCCCTGTCTGGGTGGAAAAGATCCTGGTGGGCGATGAAACTCTGCCCCCCGAATGGGAAACCGTCGGCACCACCGGATACGAGGCCGCGCGCCTGATCGCCCGGCTGCTGACCGACCCGGCGGGGATCGGAACGCTGGACGCGATGTGGCGGCAGGCGACCGGCATCGACACGGATTTCCGGGCCGAGCTGCGCCAGGCCAAGCTGGACGTGCTGGACAACGAACTGGCCGCCGAACGGCGGCAGTTGCGCGACATGGCCGCCGCCGCCACAAGGGGATCGCCGGTGGCCGAGCCGGGACCGGAGTCGCTGCGCGAGGCGATCACCGCGCTGCTGGTCGCCATGCCGCGATACCGCAGCTATGTCACCGACACCGCCCGCCCCGAGGACCGCGCGTTGCTGCGCGCCGTGGCGGATGACGCCGCCGAAGGGCTGCGCAGCCGGGCGGTCGTGGATCTGCTGACCGACGTGATGCTGGACCCACGGACGGACGAGGCGCGCACCCTGGCCCGCCGCTTCCAGCAGGTTTCGGGCGCGCTGCTGGCCAAGGCGCAAGAGGACACGGCGGGCTTCCGCTGGACCCGCTACTTGCCCGCGAACGAGGTCGGCGCCGAACCCGACGAACCCAGCGTGACGGCGGTTGAGGCCAACGCCTTCCTGGCCCATCGCCGTCCGTCGGACATGACGCTGGTCTCCACCCACGACACCAAGCGGTCGGGCGATTCCCGGATGCGGCTGGTCGCGATCAGCCATCTGCCCCAGGCCTTCAAGGCGCTTTACGACGCGGCGGGCGCCCTGCCCTCGGCCGAAGGGGTCGAGCCGCGATGGCGGTGGTATGTCGTGCAATCGGCTCTGGCGATCTGGACCGGCGACGGGGATGGCAGCGCGGACCGGCTGAACCGCCACATCGAAAAGGCTATGCGCGAAGCCAAGCTGACCAGCTTCTGGTCGAACCCTGATGAGGCCGCCGAAGCCGCCGCCCAGGCCTTTGCCGGGGATCTGCTGGATGCCTGGGGACGCGACCCCGACCCGGCCCTGCAATCCCTGCTGGACCGGGGCGAGGCCCTGGCCTTCATGCAGCTTGCGCTCCAGATGCTGATGCCCGGTTTTCCCGACATCTATCGCGGCGATGAAGGCGGGCTGCTGGCGCTGACCGACCCGGACAACCGCCTGCCCGTGGACTGGGACGCGCTGTCGGCCCGGCCCGATCCCGACGCAAAGCTGCACTGGACGCAGGCGCTGCTTTCCCTGCGCCGGAAGCACGCCGATTTCCTGCAAGGGGCGGAGGCGCGGATCAGCATCGGCGAAAACGGCATCCGGCTTGTCCGCATCCAGGGCGACCGGCAGCTTGTGGCCGCGTTCTCAGTCCGTCCCGCCGCGCCGCGTGAGGAAAGTTTGTCGCGTGCCTTCGCGGACGGCAGCCAAGTGCAGGTCACGCTCAACCCGATCAAGATACGGGGTAATTTTTGATGATCACAGGAACAATCTGACCCTGCGTCAGTTGCTGGGACGGTGCGGCCACACGCCGCCCATGCTTCCCTTGAGAAGGATCACCCCGGTGACAGACCAGCAGCCCTCGTTATCCAGATTGACCGAACCCCATCACGGCACCGCCGCCATCCTGCTGGCGGGCGGCAAGGGCACCCGGCTGCACGATCTGACCGCCACCGAAAGCAAGCCCGCCGTGCCCTTCGCGGGGCGGAACCGGATCGTCGATTTCGCCATGGCCAATGTCGTCCGCGCGGGCCTGGACAAGCTGCTGGTGGCCACGCAGTTCGCCCCCGCCACGTTGCATCACCACCTGCCCGCCCGCTGGGGCCGGCATTTCGCATCCGGCACCATGCTGCTGCGCGACGGGCGCGACCGTTACCTGGGCACCGCCGACGCCGTGCGCCAGAACTGGCGCCAGATCCGCGACTGGGGGGTGGACCAGGTGCTGGTGCTGGCGGCGGACCATGTCTATGACATGGATTACGACGCGCTGATCGCGGCGCATCGCGCATCCGGCGCGGGTGTCACGGTGGCCGTGGACGTGGTGCCGCTGGCCCAGGCCAGCAGCTTCGGCGTGATGCATACCGACGACAGCGGCCGCATCCTGTCCTTCCTGGAAAAGCCCGCCAATCCGCCCGCCATTCCGGGTGAGCCTGATCGCGCCATGGTGTCGATGGGCATCTATGTCTTCGACGCCGCCTGGCTGCAGCAGGCCTTGTTCGGCCCCGGCATCGAAGCGCTCGATTTCGGGCACGAGGTCATTCCCGCCGCCGTAGCCCAGGGCCTTGCCATGGCCTATCGGCTGACGGAAGGCCCCTCGGGGCTGCCTTACTGGCGCGACGTAGGCACGCTGGACGCCCTGCGCCAGGCGCATATGGACTTCGTGGCGGCCCAGCCTGCCCGGCTTCCGCGCCTTTCGCCCGCGTCGGAATGGTATCTGGCGCGGGGCAGCGTGATGATGCCGGGCGCGATGGTGCCGCCCTCGGCCCGGCTGACCTGCACGATCGTCGCGCCGGGCACGCGCATCCCGCACGGGCTGGTGGTGGGCGAGGATCCGCAGGAAGACGCCCGCTGGTTCCGCTGCGAAGGGCAGACCGTTCTGGTCAACCAAGCCATGCTGGACCGGCGCGAGGCGATGCGCGTCCCGGCCCACCTGCCCAAGTGCGCGGCGGGCGCCCCGCGGCCCCGCCATTTCGTCTGAAACGGATCTGGAATGTACGACATCAAGCAAGCCCCGGCCTTCGACCGCAGCGTCACGCGCCCCGACATCCTGGGCGCGGAATACCTGGGCGAAGGCACGAATTTCGCGCTGTTTTCCAACCACGCCACGCGGGTCGAGCTGTGCCTGTTCGACGAAACCGGTCAGCAGGAACTGCACCGCCTGGACCTGCCGGACATGGAGGGCGGGATCTGGTTCGGCTATCTGCCGGGCATCGGCCCGGGACAGGTCTATGGCTATCGCGTCCACGGGCCTTATGAGCCCGAACAGGGCCACCGCTTCAATCCCAACAAGCTGCTGCTGGACCCTTACGCCCGCGAATTGCGCGGGCAGATCCGGTGGGACGACGCGCTGCATGGCTATGAAATCGGCAAGGACGATCTCAGCTTCGACACGCGCGACAGCGCCCCCTTCATGCCCAAGGCGGTGGTGGTCGATGCCAAGTTCGACTGGGACACCGACCGCGCCATCCGCACGCCCTGGCAGAACAGCGTCATCTATGAAGCGCATGTGAAGGGCCTGACGCAGATGCATCCCGGCGTCCCGGAAGGAGAGCGCGGCACCTTCGCGGCCCTTGGCAGCGACGCGGTGATCGAGCACCTGCACAAGACGGGCGTGACCGCGATCGAATTGCTGCCAATCCATGCCTTCGCCAACGACCGCTTCCTGGTGGAACGGGGGCTGTCGAACTATTGGGGCTATTCCACCCTGTCCTTCTTCGCCCCCCACGCCCCCTATCTGAAATCGGGCCAGATCCGCGAGGTGAAGGAGGCAATCCGCAGGCTGCACAAGGCGGGGATCGAGGTGATCCTGGATGTGGTCTACAACCACACCGCCGAGGGCAACGAACTGGGGCAGACGCTGTCGCTTCGCGGCATCGACAACTCGTCCTACTACCTGCTGTCGCCCGACAATCCCCGGCACGGTTTCGATACCACCGGCACCGGCAACACGCTGAACGTGGCCCATCCCATGGTGCTGCGCATGGTCATGGACTCCTTGCGCTATTGGGTCGAGGCGATGCATGTGGACGGCTTTCGCTTCGACCTGGCCTCGACCCTGGGACGCGAGCCGCAGGGGTTCGAACGGGACGGGTCGTTCTTCAACGCCATCCGCCAGGATCCCGTGCTGTCCAGCGCCAAGCTGATCGCCGAGCCCTGGGACATCGGCGAGGGCGGCTATCAGGTGGGCGGCTATCGCTGGCCCTTCCGCGAATGGAACGACAAGTTCCGCGACGACACCCGCGCCTTCTGGCGCCGCGATCCGGGGCTGGTGCCGGCCATGTCGGAACGCCTTGCCGGATCGCCGGTGCAGTTCAACCACAGCCACCGCCCCGCGACCTCCAGCGTGAACTTCGTAGCGGCCCATGACGGCTTCACCCTGTGGGACACGGTCAGCTTCAACGACAAGCACAACGACGCCAACGGCGAGGAAAACCGCGACGGCCACGACCACAACCTGTCCGACAACCTTGGGGCCGAGGGCGCGACCGACGATCCGGGCATCATCGCCGCGCGCATCCGTCGCGCCCGCGCCATGCTGGCCACCGTGCTGCTGAGCCAGGGCGTGCCGATGATCCTGGCGGGCGACGAATTCGGCAACAGCCAGGACGGCAACAACAACGCCTATTGCCAGGACAACGCGATCAGCTGGCTGGAATGGGACAAGGGGCGCGACGAACTGCTGTCGGCCGTGCAGGCGCTGACCGCCTTCCGGCGGGACATGTCTCTGTCCCAGTCCCGCTTCGGCGCGGCGCCGGAGGATGCGCAGGACCGGCAACCCGCCATCGAATGGCTGCACCCGCGCGGCGGCGCGATGGAGGAAGGCGACTGGCAGGACGGCGAGCTGCGGTGCTTTGGCCTGCAGCAGGTCTTGCCTGAAGGCGCGAATGTGTTGATCCTGGTCAATGCGGGCGAGGATGCGGAATTCGCCTTGCCCGAGGGCGAGTGGGTGCTGCGCATCGACACCTCGGAAGACGAGGTCGCGCAGGACCGTCCCGTCAGCGGCACCGTGCCGGTGCCGTGGCAGACCGTCATGGCGCTTGTACGTTGATGGCAAACCAAAGGAGGAAGACCATGGATCAGGACCACCAGGAGCGGATCAGGCAACGCGCCCACGAGATCTGGGAAAGCGAAGGCCGTCCCGAAGGACGCGATGCCGACCATTGGACCCGTGCCGAGGCGGAATTGAGGAACGAGATGGGCGACCAGCAGCCCGGCGAAGGGGCCGAACCCAAGCCGGCCCGGACGACCCGCGCCAAATCCGCCAAGTCGCCCAAGACCACCAAGGCCGCCAGCCCGGCGGACCCGGACAAACCCAAGCGGACCCGCAAGAGCGCCATGTCCAACGAAGCGCCTGACGATCCGCAAGCCGAATCCACGCCTTACCTGAACGACGGTCCCTGAAGGCGGGGCCTTCCCCAAAAGACCGGAACTTTCCGCCCGGAGTCGGTGGGGTAAAACCCCACTCTACAGGCTGACAGTGCCGGATCGCCGGGCAGGGAAACGCGGACCGTGCGTTCGCCCCTACCCTTCAGCCGCTGCTCCTTGGCCCCCAGCGGACGGGCGGCAGGAGGGAAATCCTCCGACAAAATGGGCGGCGTGTCATTCGGCCGCGCGCGCCTTTTCCAGTTCGGGCAGGAAGCGGTTGGTGTAATCCTCGCGCACCAGGGGGCCCGCGAAACGGTAAAGGATCGTGCCCTCGCCATCGACGATGAAGGTTTCCGGCGGGGCGGTCACGCCCCAGTCGATGGCGCCGCGCCCCTTGGGGTCGGTGGCCAGCGCCGCATAGGGGTCGCCGTCCTGATCCAGGAAGGCCAGGGCATTCGCCTCCACGTCGCGCAGATCGACGCCATAGACGGGCATCTGCTTGGCCAGTTCCGTCAAGGTCGGATGTTCGGCCCGGCAGGGCGGGCACCAGCTTGCCCAGAAGTTCACCAGCTTGACGCCGGGCTGGCGCAGCATCTCGTCGGTCAGTTGCACCTTGCCGGGCAGCGTGGTCTGCGGGACAGTGGGCGTCTGCCGCCCCACCATGGCGGATGGCAGCGTGTTCGGATCGTCCCGCTCCATCCCCCACAGGAACATGCCCGCCAATGCGGCAAAGGCCAGCGGCGGCAGCGCGACAAGAGGCGAAATCCTAGCCATGGTTTTCCTGCTTTTCCAGATCGCGCCGGGCGCGGGCATTCGCGGCCAGCGTCTGCCAGATCAGCCCGCCCAGCAGCGCCAGCGACACCCCATAGGCACCCAGCACGGCGGTTGCGTATTTCCCAAGCTCGATCATGCGCGCATCTCCCTGGCTTGCAGGGCGGCAAGGCGGCGCCTGCGGATTTCCGTCCGGGTGCGGATCAGCATCAGCGACAGGAACAACAGCCCGAAGCCCAGCATGGTCAGGTAAAGGGGATAGCGGTAAACCGCGCTCATCCTTTCGCCCGATTGCACCGACAGGCTGGCGCCCTGGTGCAGCCCCTGGTTCCAGAAGAACACGGCATAGCGCGACAGCAACGCAAAGACCGAACCCACAAGGCACAAGACGCCGGTCAGGTCGGCGGCGCTGTCGGGATCGTCAACCGCCGACCACAGCGCCATGTAGCCGATATAGAACAGCAGCAGGACCAGGAAGCTGGTCAGGCGCGGATCCCATTCCCACCAGGTGCCCCACATGGGCTGGCCCCAGACCGCGCCGGTGATCAGCCCGATCACCGTCATCACCGCGCCGATGGGCGCGGCGGCCTTGGCGGCAAGCGCGCTGACATGGTGGCGGCGGATCAGCCAGATCAACGAAGCAACCAGCATCATCACCCAGATGTTGATCGCCATCATCGCGGCGGGCACGTGCAGGAAGACGATCTTGACCGTCGACCCCTGCCGGTAATCGTCAGGCGTCAGGAACCCCCAGACAAGGCCCGTGACCGTGCAGGCCACGGCCCCCGCCACGACCCATGGCAGGACGGCGCCGGATGTGCGCATGAACTTGACGGGGTTGGCGTATTCCCAGATCGACATGGCTTCTTCCCTAGCGGGGCCCCGCGCGCGGCTCAAGCCCGCTTCACCGCAGATTGACCCGCAACGCGGCGGCTGCGGCGAAAGGTACCAGGGCCAGCACCCCCGCCGTGATGCCCGCCAGGAACAGCAGCGGCGTTCCCGTATCGCCGCCCTCCTGCCCGCGCCGGATCATCTCGGTCCCGAAGATCAGCGTCGGGATATAGAGCGGCAGCACCAGCAGCGACAGAAGCAGCCCCCCCCGGCGCAGGCCCACGGTGACGGCGGCTCCGAAGGCGCCCAGCATCGACAGCGCGGGCGTGCCCAGCAGCAGGGATGCCAGCAGCGCCGGGAGGGCGGCGGGCGGCAGGTGCAAAAGGATGCCGAACAGCGGCGCGGCGACGATCAGCGGCAGGCCGGTGGTGATCCAGTGGGCAAGCGCCTTGACCGCAACCGCCCCCTCCAGCGGCAGGGGCGAGGTCGCCAGCAGGTCAAGGCTGCCGTCCTCATGGTCCAGCGCGAAGATGCGGTCCAGCGACAACAGGCAGGCCAGCAGCGCGCCCAGCCACAGGATGCCCGACGCGATGGGCTGCAAGGCGGCGGTGTCGGGGCCCACACCGAAAGGGACAAGCGCGCAGAGGATCAGGAAGAAGGCCACGCCCAGGCCGAAGCCTCCGCCCGCGCGGATGGCAAGGGTCAGGTCGCGTTTCAGCAGGGACAGCATGGCCAGGCCCTGAAACTGCGCTCGGAACGCTCGCCCCTGTTTCGCCCGACGGGCACCGTCGCGTAGCGTCCCACCCCCTCCCCGGGCGGGCGCTTCGCACCCACCCGCGGCCGGGCACCGCCCTCTGACCCTGCCTCCGTCCCGTTCACGCAAAAGCCTCGTTGAAGCCTGCTGGTCGCGCGGCAGGCGTGGCCTGGGCCTTGAAGGGCGTCAGGTCAAGCACCCGCGCGTCCAGACCCAGGTCGATATGCGTGGCGATCAGCGCGGCCCCGCCCCGCGCCAGATGCGCCCGCACCATGTCGGCGAAGCGCGCCACGGATGCCGCGTCAAGGGACACCGTCGGCTCATCCAGCACCCACAGGGGACGGCGCGAGACCACCAGACGCGCAAGGCCAAGGCGCCGTTTTTGCCCTGCGGACAGCGCGGCGGCGGGGCGGTCGGCAAGCACGGCAAGGTCCATCGCCGCCAAGGCGCCCGCCACATCGCCGCCGCCAAAGACCTGCGCCCAGAAGCGCAGGTTCTCGGCCACGGTCAGCGCGCCTTTCAGCCCGTCGGCATGGGCGGCATAGGCCACCGCATCCTCGGGCATCTCGATCCGGCCCGTGACCGGCGGCTGCAGGCCCGCGACCGTGCGCAAGAGCGTCGTCTTGCCGATGCCGTTCGGGCCGCGCAGGATCAGCGCCTGCCCGGCGTCCAGGGTGAAGGACACCCCCTCGACCGTCCGCAGACCGCCGCGCGCGACGGCAAGGTCACGGATGGCAAGCAGGCTCACAGGGGCAGAAGCGCGCAGGCGACGCGCCGCCCCTCGGACACCGTGACGTTATAGGTCCGCGCCGCCGTGGGCGAGGCCATGGATTCGACCGCCACGCCCCCCTCGCGCAATGCGGCGACCAGATCGGCGGGGGCATGGGCGGGATCGGCACCCATGCCGATGAACAGCACATCCACCTGCCCGGCAAGGGCCAGCAGGGGCGCGCGGTCGTCCAACCCGCCCCAAGCCGCACCGCCCGCAGCCGTCACCAGCACCGCGCCCTGGATGACCTGCCCGCCGACCCGGAAGAAGCCGGGGCCATAGCCATCGACCGCCACGGCTCCGCCGAACTGGGTGGGTGTCAGCTTCATCAGGGGCGTTCCGCGTTTTCAAAGGGCGAGGCCGCCAGCTTCGGATCCTTCTTCGACCAGTCGCGCTTCACGCCCAGCCACAGCACGATGTTCTTGGCGACATAAATCGTGGAATAGCAGCCGACGACCACCCCGAACAGCATCGCGATCACGAAGTCGCGGATCACGTCGCCGCCAAAGATCAGCATCGCGCCCAAGGCGATGGCGGTCGTCACGGCGGTCATGATGGTGCGCGACAGCGTTTCGTTGGTGGTGAGGTTCATCAGGTCCAGCAGCGGCCGCGTCTTGTACTTCATCAGGTTTTCGCGCAGCCGGTCAAAGACCACGACCGTGTCGTTGCAGGAAAAGCCCAGCGTCGTCAGCAGCGCCGCGATGGTCGTCAGGTCGAACTTCATCTGGAACAGCGAGAACAGCCCGACCGTCAGCAGCACGTCATGGATCAGCGCCACCACGCAGCCGATGGCGAACTGCCATTCGAAGCGCAGCCAGATATAGGCCATGATCCCCAGGCAGGCCGCCCCCACGGCATAGAAGGCCGTCTGGATCAGTTCGGCCGACACCTTCGGCCCCACCGATTCGACCGATGCGAAGGTGATCTGCGGATCGACCTCGTGCAGCGCGGCCTCGATCTGGTTCAACTGCTCGGGGCTGACCGATCCGGTCTCGTCTGTGGTGCCGATGCGGATCATGGCGACGTGGCGGTCGGCGCCGAAGCTCGGGTCGAAAACCTCGGTGATGGCCAGGTCGCTGAAGCCCAGGTCGTCCAGGGCCTCGCGGTAATCGCCGACCTCGAAGGCGGTCGGGCTTTCGGTGCGGATGGTGGTGCCGCCCTTGAAGTCGATGCCGAAGTTCAGGCCCATGGTGAAGATCAGGACGACCGAGATCACCATCGCCAGCATGGACAGCCCGAAGGTCAGCCACTGCCAGCGGAAGAAGTCGATGCGGGTGTTGTCGGGGACGAGTTTCAGACGGAATGCCATATACGGTCCCCTTACAGGATCAGTTCTTTGGGCTTGCGCCATTCCAGCCACCACACGATCATCAGCCGCGTCAGGAAGATGGCCGTGAAGACCGAGGTGACAAGCCCGATGGTCAGCGTCACGGCAAAGCCCTTGACCGGGCCCGAGCCCAGGAAGAACATCACCGCCGCCGCGATGAAGGAGGTGACGTTGGCGTCGATGATCGCGCTCATCGCCTCGTCGAAACCGTCGCCGATGGCCTTGGCTACGCGCTTGCCCGCGCGCAATTCCTCGCGGATGCGTTCATAGATGATGACGTTGGCATCGACCGCCGTGCCCACGGTCAGCACGATCCCGGCGATGCCCGGCAGGGTCAGCGTGGCGCCCATGATCGACATGATCGACAGGATCAGGATCACGTTCAGGATCACGGAAATCGAGGCGAAGGCCCCGAACAGCCCATAGCTGGCGATCATGTAGGCCACCACCGCCGCCGTCGCGATGACCGAGGACAACCGCCCCGCGTCGATGCTGTCCTGGCCCAGTTCCGGGCCGATGGTGCGTTCTTCCAGAAAGTCCAGTTGCGCGGGCAGCGCCCCTGCGCGCAGCAGCACGGCCAACTGGTTCGCGCCGTCGAAGTCCATGGACCCCGAAATCTGGCCCGACCCGGCAGTGATGGCCGACCGGATCACCGGGGCCGAGATCACCTTGTTGTCCAGCACGATGGCGAAAGGCTGGCCGATATTGGCGCTGGTATAGGCGCCGAACTTGCGCGCGCCCGTCGGGTTGAAGCGGAAATCGACCGAGGGCATGCCGTTCTGGTCGGTCGAGGGCACCGCATCGGTCAGTTCCTCGCCGGTGACGACGGGGCTTTCCTCCAGCGTGTAATACAGCCCCTCCTGCTCGGCCGAGGGCAGGATCACCTGCCCCACGCCGGGCCGGGCATCGGGGTTGGTGCCGGTGGCCACGACGGAATTGAAGGTCAGCTTGGCGGTGGTGCCGATCAGCGCCTTCAGTTCCTCGGCCGAGCCGATGCCGGGAACCTGGATCAGGATGCGGTCGGCGCCTTGGCGCACGATGGTCGGCTCGCGGGTGCCGACCTCATCGACGCGGCGGCGGATGATCTCGACGCTTTGCTGGACGGTGCGGTCGTCGGTCGCGGCCTTTTCGGCGTCCGACAGCTGCACGGTCAGCGTGTTGCCCTGCGCCTGGATCGCCAGGCTTTGCTGGCCCGCGCCGGTCAGCGTGGTGACGGGGTTGGAAAAGCCGCGCACGATTTCCGCAGCACGGGTCATCCCCTCGGGCTTCTCGATCTCGATCTTCAGCGTGCCTTCGGGCGACGGCAGGCGGCGGATCGCGCCAAGGGTCGCGCGTTCATCGGCCAGGGCGCGGCGCAGTTCCGGCCACAGCGCGTCCATGCGGGCCTTGTAGACCTCGGCCACGCGGACCTCGCCCAGCAGATGCGCGCCACCCCGCAGGTCGAGGCCAAGCGCCACGACCGAACTGGGCAGCCAGCCGGGCCAGCCGTCGCGGGCGGCAGCCAGTTCCGGCGTCTCGATACCCGACCGCTCGATCTCGGCCACGGCGTCGTTGTGGGATTCGACACGGCTGTAGAACAGGTTGGGCACGGCAAAGCCGATGCCGATGATGCAGAGCCCGATGATCAGGATGCGTTTCCAACGGTCGATCTGAAGCATCTTCGCCGAAGCCCTTGAATTGGTGGAAGGTCAGGCTCAGCCGTTGGCGGCGACGGGCGTCGTGGCCGACAGCACCTGCGACACCGTGCCGCGCACCACGCGGACGCGCACGCCGGTGGCGATCTCGACCTCAAGCTCCTCGTCGCGGACGCTGGCAACCTTGCCGATGATGCCGCCCTGGGTGACGACCTGGTCGCCCTTTTTCAGCGCGGCGACCATTTCGCGGTGCTGCTTCACGCGCTTCTGCTGGGGGCGGATCATCAGGAAATACATGATCGCGAAGATCAGGATCAGCGGGATGAACTGCGCGAATGCGGCGCCGGCATTGGCACCGCCGGCGGCGGCCTGCGCATAGGCGGGGGTCACGAACATGGATGGTCCTTTCGGCTGTCGCGGCGGTTGGCCCCGCCCGGATTGGCGCGCAACCTATCCCCGCCTTTCCTGCTTGGCAAGAAAGGCCGGGCGGCTGGGCCGCGACGAACAGGATCGTGAACGTCAGGCCCGTGCGGGCTGCGCGCGTTCGACCAGCCGCGCGAAGAAGCTGGCCCCGATGGGAGAGATCTCGTCGTTGAAGTCATAGGCCGGGTGGTGGACGCTGGCCGTGTCGCCCTGGCCGATGAACAGATAGCAGCCAGGCCGCGATTGCAGCATGTAGCTGAAATCCTCCGCCCCCATCTCGCGCCCCGCATCGTCCTGGACATTCGCCTCGCCCAGGATCTCGCGCGCGACATCGACGGCGAAGGCGGTCTGGCCGGGGTCGTTGACGGTGGCGGGATAGCCCGCGGCGTAATCCAGCCGGATCGTCACGTCATAGGCGGCCGCCTGCCCGTCGCAGATCTGGGTCATCCGGCGGCGCACCATGTCGCGCACCTGCGGCGCGAAGGTCCGCACGGTGCCGCAGACATAGGCGGTGTCGGGCACGATATTGTCGGCGCTGCCCGTGTGGATCTGCGTGACCGACAGGGCCAGATCGTCCAGCGCGTAATGGTTGCGGCTGGAGATGGTCTGGATCGCGTTCACCACCGCCACGGCGGCCACGATGGGATCGGCGGTCAGATGCGGCATCGCGCCATGCCCGCCCCGGCCCTGCACATGGATTTCAAAGGTATCGACGGCGGCCATGATGGGACCGGGCGTGGTGTTCATCACCCCCACGGGCAGGCCGGGGCTGTTGTGCATGGCAAAGACCCGTTCGATGCCGAAGCGCTCCATCATGCCGTCCTGCACCATGGCCTCTCCGCCGCCGCCGTTCTCCTCGGCCGGCTGGAAGATCAGCGCAACGCGGCCCGCGAAATTGCGGGTTTCGGCCAGATAGCGGGCGGCGCCCAGCAGCATGGTCGTATGCCCGTCATGGCCGCAGGCATGCATCCGCCCCGGCACGGTGGATGCGTAATCCAGCCCCGTGATCTCCTCCATCGGCAGGGCGTCCATGTCGGCGCGCAACCCGATGGTGGGGCCGGGCCCCTGCCCTTCGATGATGCCGACGATGCCCGACTGGCCGATGCCGTCATGGATCTCGTCCACGCCGAAGTCGCGCAGGCGTTCGGCCACGAAAGCGGCGGTGCCGTAGCAGTCGAAGCCCAGTTCGGGATGCTGGTGCAGGTGGCGGCGCCACTGTGTCATGTCATCCGAAAATTCGGCGATGCGGTTCAGGACGGGCATGTGGACTAAACACCTTGGCTGTGGCAATGGCCCATCAGGACAGAATCCGGGGGAAATCGCAATGACCGACCGACGCGATCCTGGGGCCGAGATCGCCCGCCTGATCGACATCATGGCGCAGTTGCGCGATCCCAAGACGGGCTGCCCCTGGGACATCGAGCAGGACTTCGCCTCCATCGCGCCCTATACGATCGAGGAAGCGCATGAGGTCGCGGACGCCATCGACCGGCAGGCATGGGGGGAATTGCCGGGCGAGTTGGGCGACCTGCTGCTGCAGGTGGTGTTCCACGCGCAGATGGCGCGCGAGGCGGGGATGTTCGATTTCGCGGACTGCGCGGCGGCGATTTCCGACAAGCTGGTCTTCCGCCATCCGCATGTCTTTGGCGATGAATCCCGCGACAAGTCGGCCGAACAGCAGGTCAAGGATTGGGAGGCCATCAAGGCGGTCGAGCGCGCAGGCAAGGCCGAACGCGGCACGCTGGATGGGGTGGCCCTGGGCCTGCCGGCGCTCACGCGCGCAATCAAGCTGCAGAACCGCGCGGCCCGCGTGGGCTTCGACTGGCCTCATGCGGGCGAGGTTCTGGACAAGATCGCCGAGGAAACCGCCGAACTGGTCGAGGCGCGCGACAGCCTTGGCGCCGACGCGCTGAAGGAGGAATTCGGCGACCTGCTGTTCGTGATGGCGAACCTGGCGCGGCACCTGAAGGTCGATCCCGAACAGGCGCTGCGCCGGGCGAACACGAAGTTCACCCGCCGATTCCAGGCCATCGAAGCGGCACTGGCCGCCCAGGGCCGCCGCCCCGAGGACAGCGACCTGGCCGAGATGGACCGGCTGTGGGATCAGGCCAAGGCGGCTGAAAAGGCGGCGGAGTAGAAGCCCGACCCGCCGCCCCCGGCATCAAGAAGCCTGCCGGCTTTTCGGCTGGCGCGAGGGACGGCGCGCCGGACGCTTGTTCCCGCCCGCGCCCATTGGCTTGCCCATGCCCTGCCCGCGGCCGCCCTGCGGACGCGCCGAAGGGATCGGCCCCGCAGGAACCTCGCCGCCGATCACTGGGATCGGCGCCTTCATCGCCTTTTCGATGGCGCGCAGCTCGCCCACCTCGGCAGGCGCACAGAAGGCCACGGCGCGCCCGTCGCGGCCCGCGCGCGCGGTCCGGCCGATGCGGTGGACATAGTTTTCCGGCACGTTCGGCAGGTCGTAGTTATAGACATGCGCGACCTCGGGGATATCCAGCCCCCGTGCCGCCACGTCGGTCGCCACCAGCACCTGCGTCTGCCCCTTGCGGAAGGCGTCCAATGCGCGTTCCCGCTGGCCCTGGCTCTTGTTGCCGTGGATCGCTGCGACCGCGAAGCCCCATTTCTCCAAAAGCTTCGCCAGCTTTTCCGACCCGTGCTTGGTGCGGCCAAAGACCATCGCCAGCTCGCCCGGATGCTTCGCCAGGTATTCCGCCAGCAGCGTGGCCTTGTCGCCCTGGTTGACGAAATGCACGCCCTGCTCGATCTTCTTGGCCGCCTGGCCCGGAGGGTTCACGGCGACACGCACCGGATCGGTCAGGTAGGTGTCGGCCAGTTCCTCCATCAGCTTGGGCATGGTGGCGGAAAACAGCAGCGTCTGGCGGTTCTTCGGCAGCATCCGCGCGATCTTACGCAGGGTGTGGATGAAGCCGATGTCCAGCATCTGGTCGGCCTCGTCCAGGACCAGATAGGTCGTGGCCTCAAGGCTGATGGCGCGGCGGTCGATCAGGTCCATCAACCGGCCCGGCGTGGCGATCAGCACATCGACGCCGCGCGACAGCCGTTCGGTCTGCACGTTGATGGACGCACCGCCCACCACGCGGAAGCTGCGGATCGGCGTGCCTTCGGCATAGGCGTCGATATTGGTGGCGATCTGGGTGGCCAGTTCGCGCGTCGGCGCCAGGATCAGCGCACGGCAGGTCTTGGGGTCGGGCTTCTTGCCGAAGTTGATCAGCCGGGTCAGCATCGGCAGGCCGAAGGCCGCCGTCTTGCCGGTGCCGGTCTGCGCCAGGCCCAGCACGTCGCGGCCCTTGACGACAGCGGGGATCGCCTCGGACTGGATCGGCGTGGGCTTGGTCAGGCCGATGGCCGCGATATTGGCGTTGATGCGGTGGTCGATGCCCATGTCCGCAAAGGGGCCGGTGGGCAGCGGGTCGCGGGCAGGCGCGCGGCGGCCTTCGTTGGCGTCGAAATGGGGCAGGTTGCGAGGGCGGGGCTTTTGGCCTCGGGAAGGGCGGCGGGTATTGTTGTTGTCCATCAAACTCTCGGTTCCCGCGTCCCCCGTATCGGACGCAAGGCAATGGCCGCGTCCAATGCGCGGCGTTCAGCAGGGATGCGGGCGCGATAGGGTGCCCGCAAGCCTCCCCGCGTGAATGGGAAACTGGAATGGGTGCCGGGCCCTGGGGCGAAAAACGCGGCTGCTCACGCGGCAGCGGGCGACGACTGGACCCACATGGGCCTTCACGGTCTGCAAGTCAAGCGCGATCCGCCGTGTCCAGCCAGATCGTCACCGGCCCGTCATTGACCAGCCGCACCTTCATGTCGGCGCCGAAGCTGCCGGTTTCGACCGCGATCCCCTGCGCGCGCAGGCTTTCGGCAAAGCGTTCGTAAAGCCGCCGCCCATCCTCGGGCGCGGCGGCGGATGAAAAGCCGGGGCGGTTGCCGGTGCGGGTATCGGCGGCCAGGGTGAACTGGCTGACGACCAGGGCGCCGCCGCCGGTATCCAGCAGCGATCGGTTCATCCGGTCCTGGTCATCGCGGAAGATGCGCAGTTTCGCCACCCGCAAGGCCAGTTTGTCGGCGGCGGTCTCGTCATCGCCCGCCATGGCGCAGACCAGCACCAAGAGGCCCGGCCCGGTGCGGCCGATGGTGGCGCCGTCAACCTCGACCGAGGCCTCGGCCACGCGTTGGATGAGGGCGCGCATCAGCCCAGCACGATCCCGGTGACGACCAGCAGCAGCCCGAAGAACGACACCGCCAGCGCCCCCATGTTGACCGCCAGGACACCGCGCATCCGCTCGCGCATCGCGGCATCGTCAAGGCCCGCCCGACGCGCGCGGGCCACCGTCACGATGCACCAGGCCAATGCCGCGACGCCCGCCAGCGTCAGCGCCGCGCCGCCCCAGATCAGCCCGTCGAAAACCGTCATCGCACCAACCCCGCCGATGTTTCTACCTTGCGCCCTAGCGGCGATTGCGCCGCGCGGCAAGACCGCCTAACAGGTGCCGCCAAGGACGGGACAGGATCAAACGGAAGGAAAACCCGATGATGGACGACCAGGCCTACAGCGTCGCCGCCGACGAACTGCGCCAGTTCATCGAGCAATTCGAGCAGCTGGAAGCGGAAAAGAAGGACATCACCGAACGCCAGAAAGAGGTGATGGCCGAGGCCAAGGCCCGCGGATACGACACCAAGGTGATGAAGAAGATCGTGGCCCTGCGCAAGCGCGACCGCGACGACATCGCCGAGGAAGAGGCGATCCTGGAGATGTACAAGCAGGCGCTTGGCATGGGCTGACGCCCATTTCCTTTGACTTCCCCGTTCCGTTCGCCTAGAAGCCGCCCCTTCGGCCCTGATGTCCAGGGCGGCGGACGCGGGGAGATGTCTGTCGCAAGGATCGCGGTGCCCTCACTCGGGTGTAAGGCACCCCTTTTTCTGGCGAAGTTTATGACAGACAATACGATTGCCGCGCCCTTGGCCGCGGCGCTGGCGGCCAAGGGCTATGCCAGCCTGACCTCGGTTCAACAGGCGGTCCTGGAAAGCGACGCGGCGGGCCGCGACATGCTGGTCTCGGCGCAGACCGGATCGGGCAAGACCGTGGCCTTCGGCCTGGCCATCGCGCCGCAACTGCTGGACGGCGACGCGCTGCCCGACGCGGTGGCGCCCATGGGCCTTGCCATCGCGCCGACGCGCGAACTGGCCCTGCAGGTCGCGGCGGAACTGGGCTGGCTTTACGGCCAGGCCGGTGCCCGCATCGCCACCTGCGTGGGCGGCATGGACTATCGCGGCGAACGCCGCGCCCTTGAACGCGGCGCCCATATCGTCGTGGGCACCCCCGGCCGCTTGCGCGACCATATCGAACGCGGGTCGCTGGATCTCTCCGCCCTGCGGGTGGCCGTCCTGGACGAAGCGGACGAGATGCTGGACCTGGGCTTCCGCGAGGATCTGGAATTCATCCTTGAATCCGCCCCTGAAGACCGCCGCACGCTGATGTTCTCGGCCACGGTTCCTCCTGCGATCGAGCATCTGGCGACCACCTTCCAGCGCGACGCGCTGCGGATCGCGGCCCAGGGCGAATCGCGCCAGCATGGCGACATCGAGTACCGCGCCTTCAACGTCGCCGCCCGCGACCGCGAGCCCGCGATCTTCAACATCCTGCGCCTGCACGAGGCGCGGACCGCGATCATCTTCTGCAAGACCCGCGCCAATGTCAGTCACCTGCTGGCCCGCATGGCAAACCGCGGCTTCAAGGCCGTGGCGCTGTCGGGAGAGTTGAGCCAGCAGGAACGCACCCACGCGCTGCAGGCGCTGCGCGACGGGCGGGCGCAGGTCTGCGTGGCGACCGATGTGGCCGCGCGCGGCATCGACCTGCCGGGGCTGGAACTGGTGATCCATGCCGACCTGCCGACCAATTCCGAAACCCTGCTGCACCGTTCGGGCCGCACCGGGCGGGCTGGCGCCAAGGGCGTGTCCGCCCTGATCGTGATGCCGTCCGAGGTCCGCAAGGCGCAGATGCTGCTGAAGCGCGCGCGGGT
Source organism: Paracoccus sp. SSK6 (assembly GCF_039770665.1). Taxonomy (NCBI): domain Bacteria; kingdom Pseudomonadati; phylum Pseudomonadota; class Alphaproteobacteria; order Rhodobacterales; family Paracoccaceae; genus Paracoccus; species Paracoccus sp. SSK6. The sequence goes on from NZ_JBDPNJ010000005.1 coordinate 106,236, forward strand.
CGAGGCGGCCTGGGGCCCCGCGCCCTCGGCCGACGAGGTGCGGGCGCGCGACGACAGCCGGATGCTGGACCATCCGGCGCTGCACGCCGAATCGGATGACGAGGCCGCGCTTGCCGCCGATCTCCTGGACCGCTTCGGGCCGGACCGGCTGGCGCAGGCCTTCATCCGTCTGTGGCGCGAAGGCCGCCCCGCGCCCGAGGAACTGACCGTGCTGCAGGACCGCGCGCCTGCCGCCGCCCGCGAACGCCCTCCCTTTGGCGAGGCGGTGTGGTTCCAGCTTTCCGTCGGCCATACCGGCCGGGCCGAGGCCCGCTGGCTTCTGCCCAAGATCTGCGACGGCGGCGGCATCAACCGCGACGCCATCGGCGCGATCCGCGTGCGCCAGGACGAGACCTTCGTGCAGATCGCGGTGGCCCAGGCCGGCAAGTTCGGCAAGTCGATGGAGCTTGAGCCGGGCCTGACCATGCGCCGCCTGGAAGGCGAGCCCGATCTGGAACGCGCCCCCCGCCCGGCCGAGCGTCCCGCCCGCCGCAAGCCCGAAGGCGAGTGGAAAAGGCCCGAACGCGCCGAAGTCCAGGGCGACGCGCCCGCCAAGCCCCGCAAGGCTCGCTGGACGACCGAGGAAAAGGCCAAGGCCAAGCCCGCCCGCGATGGTGCCCGCCCCGACAAGCCCGGCGGCTTCCGCAAGGGTGCGCCGAAGCCCGCCGGAAAGGATCGCGGCAAGTTCGCGGCCCCGAAAAGCGGCGGAAAACCCCGCCGGAACGACCGCTGAAGGCCAGCCGTGCGTCCCACCGGATGCGCGGCCTGCCCCTCGATCACCTGATCTCAGTCAAGAATAATGTTGACCGTGGGTCAAATCGGTCTCACGCTGAACTGGATGTTCTAGTTCCGTCGGAGTTCCAGTGATGATCAAACGTGTTTCTTCCCCGGACGGGGATGGTGCGGGCGCTCCGCGCAACCCGCAACCTGCCATGGTTCTTCAGAAAAAGGATTTCGTCGACCGCGTCGTCGCGGCCAGCGGCGCCAAGAAGGCCGATGCCCGTCCCATCATCGAGGCGACCCTGGCCCAGCTTGGCAAGGCGCTGTCAGCCGGAGAAACGCTTGCCGTGCCGCCGCTTGGCCGGGCGCGCGTCAATCTGGAACGCGACCAGCGGGGCGGAGAGATCATCACCCTGCGCCTGCGCCGCCGCCCCGCCAGCACCCGGCAATCGGTGCTGCGATCCGTCGATTGACGTGCGATTCGCCCTTGCGGTCCCCTGACCCGCCTGCTAGATGCTGCGCGCACGGGTGATTAGCTCAGCGGTAGAGCGCTTCGTTCACATCGAAGATGTCAGCGGTTCAAATCCGTTATCACCCACCATCTTCCCCCCTTTGCCGTCACGATTGCGGTTCATGTCGAAAATCTCCAGCCCGACTGACGCCGCGCGCCTGTCCATCGCGCCCATGATGGATTGGACCGACCGGCATTGCCGCGTTTTCCACCGCCTGATGTCGCGCCGCGCGCTGCTTTATACCGAAATGGTGACGGCGCCCGCGATCATTCACGGTGACCGCCACCGGCTGCTGGATTACGACGCCGCCGAACATCCGCTGGCGCTGCAGCTGGGCGGCTCGGATCCGGCGGAACTTGAGGTGGCCACCCGGATCGCGGCGGATTGGGGCTATGACGAGATCAACCTGAACGTGGGCTGTCCCAGCGACCGGGTGCAATCGGGCTGCTTCGGGGCGGTGCTGATGAAGACCCCCGGCCTTGTGGCGGAATGCGTGGCGCGGATGATCGAGGCAAGCCCCGTCGAGGTCACGGTCAAATGCCGCATCGGCGTCGATGACCAGGTGCCCGAGGATGTGCTGCCCGCCTTTCTTGAGACCATGCGCGCCGCAGGGGTCCGCCGCATCGCGGTCCATGCGCGCAAGGCCTGGCTGCAGGGGCTCAGCCCCAGGGAGAATCGCGACATTCCCCCGCTGGACTATCCTCTGGTCCACCGCATGAAGCAGGACTTTCCCGGCCTGCACCTGTCGATCAACGGCGGCATCGCCAGCTTCGACGCCGTTCGCGGCCACTTGCAGGTCATGGACGGGGTGATGGTCGGGCGCGCGGCCTATCACCAGCCTTGGGACATCCTGGGCGGGGCCGACCGGCTGTGGGGCGACACGCCGCCCTTTGGCAGCCCGGAACAGGTCGCGCAGGCGATGCGGCCTTACATCGCCGCCCATCTGGCAGGGGGCGGACGCCTGCACCAGATCACGCGGCACATGCTGGGACTGTTCCACGGAATGCCCGGCGCGCGCGGCTGGAAGCGCACCCTGTCCGAAGGCGCGTCACGGGGCGGGATCGGGGTCTATGACACCGCCCTGCGGCAGGTCACGCAACTGGCCGCCTGACCGGCAAGCCGCCGTTCATGCCAGGCGCAGGCGCGGCAGGGATGCGGCGGCGGCAGCCCAGGCCAGGGCCGCGCAAAGCGCGATGGCCGTCACCATGCTGGCGGCGCTGTTGTCCATGAAGGGGCCGGTCAGCGCGATCATCACGCCCCCGGTCAGCATCTGGAACGTCCCGCCCAGCGAGGATGCAAGTCCCGCGATGTCGGGATGGGGGTCCAGCGACATGACCATGGCCGTGGGCATGACCAGCCCCAGGCAGGCATTGCCCAGGAACAGCCCCGCCATGACGACCGGCAGCGCATCCATCCCCAGCCAGACGATCAGCGCCAGGGCGACCATGATCCCGGCGAATCCGGTGATGGCAAGGGAAATCACCCGCTCCATTCCGTGCCTTTGCGCCATCGGTCCCGCGAATTGTGATGCGGTGAAGAAGCCGATGGCGTTGACGGCGAAGGCCAGCGAAAAGCCCGCGGGCGACAGCCCGTATTGCCGGGTATAGACGAAGCTGGCCGAGGACAGGAACACGAAGAAGCTGGCCATCCCGAAGCCTCCGATCATCGTCAGCCCCATGAAGCGCCGGTCGGTCAGCAGGCGGCGCGCGCCCGACAGCATCGGTGCCAGGCTGACGGGGCGGCGGTGTTCGGGGGCCAGCGTCTCGGGCAGGACGAACAGGATCAGGGCAAGGCTGATGAGCGCCGCGACGGCTAGAACGGCGAAGATCTCTCGCCAGCCGCCCCAGGCCATGATCAGCGATCCCGTCAGGGGCGCGAGCATCGGCGACACGGCGATGACGATCATGATGGTGGACATCACCTTCGCGGCCTCGGGGCCGGTCGCCACGTCGCGGATCACCGCGCGCGGCACGGCCATCAGCGTGGCCGCGCCCAGGCCCTGCATGGCACGGGCGGCGATCAGCCAGCCGATGGTGGGCGCCAAGGCAGCCGCGACCGTGGCCAGGGTGAAGATCGCCACCCCGATCACCAGCGGCCTCTTGCGCCCGACCGCATCGGCCATCGGGCCATAGATCATCTGCGCGATGCCGAAGACGATGAAATAGGATGTCAGCGTCAGCGCCGCGCCCGCCTCGGTCGTGCCAAGGTCGGCCGCCACCTGCGGCAGCGCGGGCAGGTACATGTCGATCGCAAAGGGACCGACGGCGGACAGAACGCCCAGGACAAGGGCCATGCGGAACAGGGGATCGCGCATCGGAGAACCTGATTACATGTGGAAAGGCAGCGCGGAACCGCGCTGATGGATGTGACCGCCGCCTGCAGTCTTTTGCCATCCGGCGCGGCCTGCCGCAACCCTTGCTGCTGCTTCGGCCGGGCGCTATGGGGCCGCATGGCCAAGCTGTATTTCCACTATTCCACCATGAACGCGGGCAAGAGCACGCTGCTGCTGCAGGCGTCCTACAACTATCGCGAACGGGGTATGCAGACGCTGCTGCTGACGGCGGCCATCGACAGCCGCGCGGGCCAGGGGGTCATCGCCAGCCGCATCGGCATCAGCGACGAGGCCCTGACCTTCGACGCTGACACCGACATGTTCGCGCTGATCCAAGCGCGCGGCGCGGACTGCGCCTGCGTCTTCGTGGACGAGGCGCAGTTCCTGTCGCCCGCCCAGGTCTGGCAGTTGGCGCGCGTGGCCGACGACCTGCGCATCCCCGTCATGTGCTATGGCCTGCGCGTCGATTTCCGGGGCGAGCTGTTCCCCGGATCGGCCGCCCTGCTGGCCCTGGCCGACGACATGCGCGAGGTCCGCACGATCTGCCATTGCGGCAAGAAGGCCACCATGGTGATCCGCCGCGACGAAGAAGGCCGCGCGATCACCGAAGGGGCGCAGGTGCAGGTGGGCGGCAACGAAACCTATGTCTCGCTCTGCCGCCGCCACTGGCGCGAGGCCACGGGAAACTGACCATCAATTCCATCGCAGGCTCTATGCCCCGCGTTGCGACGGGCCGGGGCTTGCTGTAACCATCGGCCCCAAACAGGCAAAGGACTTTCCATGCGCATCTTCCTGCTGCGGCTTCTTGCCCTTTTGTGCTTGGCCGCCCCGGTGCGGGCGTTCGAAACCAATGCGACGGCGGCCTGGGTTTACGACGTGAACACCAGCACCGTGCTGATGTCGAAGAACGCCGATGTGCCGATCCCGCCTGCCTCGATGTCCAAGCTGATGACGCTCTACATGGTGTTCGAGGCGCTGCAGAACGGTCGGCTGAAGATGACCGACACCCTGCCCGTGTCCACCCGCGCCTGGCAGATGGGCGGGTCCAAGATGTTCGTCGAACCCCGCGACATGCCGACCGTGGAACAGCTGATCAAGGGCGTGATCGTGCTGTCCGGGAACGACGCCTGCGTGGTCCTGGCCGAAGGTCTGGCGGGGACCGAGGAAGCCTTTGCCCGCCAGATGACCGAACGCGCCAGGACGCTGGGGCTGAAGCATTCGGTCTTCAAGAACTCGACCGGCTGGCCCGCCGAGGGACACGTCATGTCGGCCGAGGATCTGGGAATGCTGGCGATGCACATCATCCGGGACTTCCCGCAATATTACGGCGACTTCGCGCTGACCGAGTTCCGCTACATGGACCGGGTGCCGTCGAACCGCTTCAACCGCAACCCGATCCTGAAGCTGGGCATCGGCGCCGACGGGCTGAAGACCGGCCACACGCAGGAAGCGGGCTATGGCCTTGTCGGGTCGGCGGTCCAGGACGGGCGGCGCGTGATCTTCGTGATCAGCGGGTTGCCGTCCGAGACCGCGCGGGCCGAGGAAGCGGAACGGATCACCAACTGGGCCTTCCGCCAGTTCAGCATGGAAACGCTGGTGCCCGCAGGCGACACGGTGCTGGAAGCCCCGGTCTGGCTGGGCACGCAGTCCCGCGTGGGGCTCACTACCAAGGATGGCGTCAACGTGCTGGTGCCTGCGGGCGCCAAGGACCAGGTCAAGGTCGAGGCGGTCTATGATTCTCCCATCCCTGCCCCCATCGCCAAGGGCGACCAGATCGGTCGGCTGGTCGTGTCCGTCCCCGGCACCCAGGACGCCGTGACCCCCCTGCTGGCTGCCGAGGACGTGCCCGAGGCAGGCTTCGCGGGCCGGATGAAGGGCGCCGTGATGCGGCTTGGCCACAAGGCGGTCGAGGCCGCCGGCCTTTGATGTTCATCAGCTTCGAGGGGATCGACGGCTGCGGCAAGTCCACCCAGGCCCGCCTGCTGGCCGAGGCCCTGCGCGCGGAAGGCCGCGATGTCGTCCTGACCCGAGAGCCCGGCGGCAGTCCGGGGGCCGAGGAGATCCGCCGCCTGCTGGTGGAAGGCGCGGGCGAACGCTGGTCGGCTGAAACCGAATGCCTGCTGTTCACCGCCGCCCGCCGCGATCACCTGGAACGCACCATCCGCCCGTCCCTGGCCGCCGGGCAGACCGTCATCACCGACCGCTTTGCCGACAGCACGCGTGTCTATCAGGGCGTCACACGGGGGGATCTGCGCGGGTTTGTGGACCGGATGCACGATCTGGCGATTGGCGTGGAGCCGGACCTGACCTTCGTGATCGACCTTGATCCGGCCACCGCCCTTGGCCGGGGCAAGGCGCGCGGCGGGGCCGAGGACCGGTTCGAAAGCCTGGGCCTGGATTTCCAGCGGCGGCTTGCGCAGGGCTTTCGTGCCCTGGCCGACGAATTCCCGGCGCGCGTCCGGCTGATCGACGGCAGCGGCAGCGAAGCCGATGTCGCCGCCCGCATCCGGGCCGCGCTGTGAAGACCGATCCCGACGACGCCCCCGAAGCCGACCGCGTTCCCGGCGCCCCCCATCCGCGCCACACGGACCGCGTGATCGGCCAGGACAGCGCCATCGCCGAATTCATGGAAGCCGCGCAAGGCGGGCGGCTACATCACGCATGGCTGCTGACCGGCCCGCGCGGCACCGGCAAGGCGACGCTCGCCTGGGCCATCGCCCGCTGGATGCTGTCGGGGGCAACCGGCCCCTTTGGCGCAGCCGACACGCCCGAGGCGCGGCGCATCGCCGCCCTGTCGGAACCGCGCCTGCATCTGGTCCGCCGCCCCTGGGACGACAAGGCGGGGCGCCTGTCCGCGCAGATCACCGTGGACGAGATCCGCAGGCTCCTGTCCTTCTTCCACCTGTCCGCAGCCGAGGGCGGGCGACGCATCGCCATCATCGACGCCGCGGACGACATGAACCTGGCCGCCGCCAATGCCCTGCTGAAGGTGCTGGAGGAACCGCCCGCCGACGCGCTGATCCTGATAGTCGCCCACCAGCCTGCGGGTCTGTTGCCCACGATTCGGTCCCGCTGCCGCACCCTGCGCCTGTCGCCGCTGAACCCCACACAGATGGGCAATGTCCTGGCCCATCTGGGCATCGACGAGGATGCCGAGGCGCTCGCCGCACTTTCCGACGGATCGGTGGGCGAGGCGCTGCGGCTGGCGGGTCAGGGGGGCCTCGACCGCTATCAGGAACTGGTGGACTTGATGGCCACCCTGCCCCGGCTGGACCGTCCCCGCGCGGCGGCCTTTGCCGAAGGCGCGGCGGGACGCGCCGGGGCCGACGGCGATCCCTTCGACCTGACCATGACCGTTCTGGACCGCTTCCTGACCCGCACCGCCCGCGCAGGCCTGATGGGGCCGCCCCTGCCCCAGGCCGCGCGCGGCGAAGGCGCGTTGCTGGCCCGCCTGTCCCCCGACGACCAGGCCGCGCGTGCCTGGGCCGATGCGCAGGCCCGCCTCTCCGCCCGCGCCCGCACCGGCCGGGCCGTCAACCTTGACCCTGCCGCGCTGGTGATGGATATGCTGATCGAACTGGCGCATCTGCCGCCCGCGCGATCCGCCCTGCCAGCCAAAGGTTGATCCATGTCCCAAGCGGCCCCCACGCCGATCGTCGATAGCCATTGCCATCTGGATTTCCCCGACTTCGACGGCGAACACGACGCCCTGATCGACCGTGCGCGGGCGGCGGGCGTCACCCGCATGGTCACGATCTGCACCCGCCTGCGCCAGGAACCGCAGGTGCGCGCCCTGGCCGAACGCTTCGACAGCGTATTCTATGCCGCCGGAACCCACCCGATGAGCGTGGCGGACGAGCCGATGGCGACGGTGGACCAGCTTGTCGCCCTGTCCGCCCATCCGAAGTTCGTGGGCATCGGCGAGACGGGTCTCGATTACCACTACACCGCCGACAGCGCCGCGCAGCAGGCCGAAAGCCTGCGCATCCATATCGAGGCCGCGCGCCGCACCGGCCTGCCGCTCATCATCCATTCCCGCGACGCCGACGACGACATGGCCCGCATCCTGACCGAAGAACACCGCGCCGGTGCCTTCTCCTGCGTCATGCACTGCTTCACCTCTGGCGCCGCCTTGGCGCAGACGGCGCTGGACCTGGGCTTCTACCTGTCGATGTCGGGCATCACGGCCTTCCCGCGATCCGCCGATCTGCGCGCGATCTTCGCCGCAGCCCCGGTGGACCGCATCCTGGTCGAAACCGACAGCCCCTATCTTGCCCCGCCCCCGCATCGCGGCAAGCGCAACGAACCCGCCTATGTCGCCAAGACCGCCGCCATCGTGGCCGAGGTCTTCGGGATGGACTACGCCCGGTTCGCCGCCCAGACCTCGGCCAATTTCGACCGGCTGTTTTCGAAAGCTGCGGCATGATCCGCGCCACGATCCTGGGCTGCGGGTCGTCGGGCGGCGTGCCGCGCCTGGGGAACCGCTGGGGCGCCTGCGACCCGGCCGAGCCGAAAAACCGCCGCCGCCGCTGTTCGCTGCTGGTGGAACGCCCCGGTCCCGGCGGCGTGACGCAGGTGCTGATCGACACGGGCCCCGACCTGGTGCCACAATTGCTGGACGCGAACGTGGCGACGCTGGACGCCGTGGTCTATACCCACGCCCATGCAGACCATATCCACGGCATCGACGACCTGCGGCAGGTGGCCTTCAACGCCGGCCGCCTGATCCCCGCCTGGGCCGACATGCCCACGTCGGAACAGTTGCTGGACCGCTTCGGCTATATCTTCAAGACCCCGCCCGGCAGCTACTACACCCCCATTTGCGACCTGCACCTGATCGACGGTCCCATTGCCGTGGACGGCCCCGGCGGCTCCGTCACGCTGATCCCCTTCCGCGTCCAGCATGGCGAAATTACCGCCCTGGGTCTGCGCATCGGCGGGCTGGTCTATCTGCCCGACGTGTCCGACATTCCGCAGGCCGCCTGGCCGCTGATCCACGGGGCCGAGGTCTTTGTCTGCGACGCCCTGCGCCCGCAGCCTCATCCCAGCCATGCCCACCTGGCCCAGGCGCTCGACTGGATCGCGCGGTCCGAATGTCCGCGCGGCGTGCTGACCAACATGCATATCGACATGGACTATGCCACCGTTGCCGCCACCACGCCGGACCACATCACCCCCGCTTTCGACGGCATGGTGATCGAGGCCACATCGGACACACCCGACCATCCCGCCGCGCTATGAGCGCGCTGTTCAACATCATCGTCCCGGTCTTCCTGATCGTGGGCTTCGGCTATCTGGTGGCCTGGCGCGGCATCTTCCGCGAAAGCGCGGTGGACGGGCTGATGGTCTTCGCCCAGAACTTCGCCGCGCCCACGCTGCTGTTCGCGTCCATGTCGCGGCTGGACCTGGGGGCCGAGTTCCGGCCCGCCCTGCTGCTGCCCTTCTATATCGGCGCCTTTTCCAGCTTCCTCATCGGCTGGGCAGGGGCGCGGTTCGTCTTCCATCGCCCACCGATGGACTGCGTGGCGATCGGCTTCACCTGCCTGTTTTCCAACAGCCTTCTGCTGGGCATCCCGATCATGGAGCGCGCCTATGGCCCCGGCTCGCTGTCGGGCAACTGGGCGATCATCGCGATCCATTCGCCCCTGCTCTACACCTTCGGCATCACGGTGATGGAGTTCACGCGCGCCCATGGCAGCGGCTTGTCGGTCGGCCGCGTGGCCCTGCGCGCCGTGACCGGGGTGCTGCGGACGCCACTGGTGATCGGCATCCTGACGGGCGTGTCGATGAACGTGCTGACCCAGGCGGGGCTTGTCATGCCCGAGGGCTTCTGGGCCGCCGTGGGCATGATCGCCGACGCCGCCCTGCCCGCCGCTTTGTTCGGTTTGGGCGGCGTCCTCTACCGCTATCGCCCCGAAGGCGACACGGGCGCCATCGCCATGTGCTGCGCCTGTTCGCTGCTGGTCCATCCCGGCATCGTCTATGCCCTTGGCCGGATCACCGGCCTGGACGATGCGGGCCTGCGGTCTGCGGTTATGACGGCCGCGATGGCGCCGGGAGTGAACGCCTATCTGTTCGCGAACCTCTACGGCGCCGCCAAGCGCGTTGCCGCGACAACGGTGCTGATCGCCACGGCAATCTCGGTCGCCACGATCTGGATGTGGCTGGCGATCCTGCCCTGATCTTTCACTTTGGCTTAAATACCCCACGGGGCTTCCGAGCGCCCGGAAAAAGATCCACTGGACCTTTTTCAGCGAGGAAGGGGCCGGCAGGCCCGAGTGGGGACGTGAAGTCCCAGCTTGTCTAGCGCGGCGTCACGCCCCGGATCCGCTCGGACCGACGCCGCAGCAGTTCGACCGTGGTCAGCAGCGCGATGGAAAAGATCACCAGCAGCGTCGCCACGGCCAGGATCGCGGGGCTGATCTGCTCGCGTATCCCGTTCCACATCTGCCGCGGGATGGTCTGCTGTTCCGGTCCTGCGATGAACAGCACCGCTACGACCTCATCGAACGAAGTGACGAAGGCGAACAGCGCGCCCGAGATCACGCCCGGCAGGATCAGCGGCATGGTCACGCGGAAGAAGGTGGTGCGCGGGTTGGCCCCCAGCGACGCCGCCGCCCGGTTCAGCGACTGGTCGAAGCCCACCAGCGTCGCGGTCACGGTGATGATGACGAAGGGGATCCCCAGCGTCGCGTGCGCCAGGATCACGCCCAGATAGGTGCCCGCCAGCCGCCCGCAGTTGGTGGGCAGGCCGAAGACGCCCAGCATCTCGCAAGGGTTCGAATAGAAGAAGAACATCCCCGTCGCGGTGATGATCAGCGGCACGATCATGGGCGAGATCAGGATCGCCATGATCGCCCGGCGGAACGGCATCTCGGGGCGCGACAGGCCAAGCGCGGCCAGCGTCCCCAGCACCGTCGCCACGATGGTCGAGGCCACCCCGATGATGATCGAGTTCTTCGCGGCCTTCACCCAGTTCGCGTTGTGCCACACATCCGACCAGAAGGCCCAGCCTGTGGCGTCCGGGTTCTGCATCCCGAAGGTCAGCAGGCTGCGATACCAGCGCAGGCTGTATCCCTCGGGGTCGAAGGACAGCATCCGGTCGGTAAAGGTGAAATAGGGCTCGGCGTTGAAGGACAGCGGGATGATGACCACGATGGGCGCGATCAGGAAGAAGAAGATCAGCCCGCAGATCACCAGATAGGCATAGTGCCAGATGCGCTCCAGCGGGCTTGCATAGGTCGGAACAGCCATGGATCACCCCAGCTTCAGGTTGTCGATGCCGACCATGCGGTCATACACCCAGTAGAGCAGCAGGACCGCGCCCAGCAGCAGCGCGGCAAGCGCGGCGGCCATCGACCAGTTCAGCGTATCGGTCATGTGCATCGCGATCATGTTGGAAATGAGCTGGCCCGAGGATCCGCCGACCAACGCGGGCGTGATGTAGTAGCCCACGGCCAGGATGAAGACCAGAAGCGCCCCTGCCCCCAGCCCCGGCAGCGTCTGCGGGAAATAGACCCGGCGGAACGCGGTCCAGCTTGTCGCGCCCAGGGACCGCGCGGCGCGGACATAGGACGGGTTGATCGTCCGCATCACGGAATAAAGCGGCAGGATCATGAAGGGCAGCAGGATATGGGTCATGGCGATGATCGTGCCCGCCTGGTTATAGATCATCTGCAGCCGCCCGCCGCCCCCGATCACGCCCAGCCAGACCAGGATGTCGTTGATGACGCCCTGCTGCTGCAACAGCACCATCCAGCTTGTGGTCCTGACCAGAAGCGAGGTCCAGAAGGGCAGCAGCACCAGGATCATCAGCAGGTTCGACTTGCGCATCGGCAGCGTGGCCAGCAGATGCGCGATGGGAAAGCCCAGCACAAAGGTGGTGGCGGTGATGACCAGCGACAGCCAGAAGGTGCGCATGAACAGCATCACATAGACCTGCTGGCGCGGCTCGACCTTCTCGATGCTGCCGTCGTCGGCGCGCTTGCGGTCCACGGCGGCCAGGTAGAAGTTGCCGGTGACGGGGCTTGACGCCTCGCGCATGGCGGACCACAGCCGGGGGCTGCCCCAGTCCTTGTTGATGTCCAGCAACGCGGCCTGATAGGGCGGCTCAAGCCCGCGCCGCACCTGCCGGCCGGTCGAGGTGAACAGCGATCGGGTGCCCGGCACGTCATAGTTGATGCGGGTGCCGACCACGCCGATGGTGCGCCCCTCGGCCGCGGCCTGCAGGTCGGCGGCAAGCGCCGCCCAGGCGGCCTCGTCGGGGTCGGTTCCGCGCGGGTTTTCGGCGAACCATTGCGACAGTTGCGGCATGTTGGCCGAAAAGCCGTCGTTATAGAAGGACCGCTGCAGCATCTGCCCGATCGGGACCACGAAGGTGATCAGGATGAAGGCCAGAAGCGGCAGCACCAGCAGAAAGGCGCGACGGCGGGCCAGCGATTGCGACCGCGCCAATGCGCGCACCAGCGGCCTGCCATCGGCGGTCCGCAAGGCCCCGTCGGTCAGGCCGGTGGCCGTGGTCGCAATGGCGGCGTGCGGATCAAGAGCGTTCGCCATGTATTCCCCGTAGGTTCAGGGCCGCCGTCCCGCAGGTCAGGACGGCGGCGGTCGTCTGGATTCAGGAACCGGCCAGCCAGCTGTTGAAGCGTTCGGACAGTTCCGCATCGTGGTCGGCCCAGAATTCCGGGTCGTCCACGACGGCGGTTTTCATGTTGTCCGGCGCGGTCGGCATGTGCGGCGCCATCTCGGTCGTGCCGTCCTGGTACATCCCGACCAGCGGGGCCGAGGATTTGCGCGCCGGGCCATAGGCGATGTATTTCGCCTGATCGGCCAGGGGCTGGGTTCCGGTCGCGAACTTGACATATTCCAAGGCGGCTTCGGGATGGGGGGCGTCCTTGGGAACCACGAAGGCGTTGATCTCAAGGTACTGCCCATCCCAGATCACGTCGAAGGGCTTGCCCTCGCCCACCATCGCGTCGAAGATGCGGCCGTTATAGACGGTGGTCATGGCGACCTCGCCATCGGCCAGCAGTTGCATCGGCTGTGCCCCGGCTTCCCACCAGACGACATCGCCCTTGATCGTATCCAGCTTGTCGAAGGCCCGGTCAACGCCCTCGGGCGTGGACAGCGTGTCATAGATCTGGTCCGCCCCCACGCCATCGGCGATCAGCGCCAGATACAGCGTCCGCTTGGGCGCCTTGGGCAGGCCGCGCTTGCCGGGGAACTTGGCCGTGTCGAAGAAATCCGCAGCCGTTTTCGGCACTTCGCCCTGGAACTTCGTCTTGTCGTAGCCGATCACGGTTCCCCAGACGATGTTGCCCACCGCGCAATCCGAAAGCGATCCGTCAACAAAGTCCTCGGCAGCGGGGGTTCCGTCGGCGCCGGCGGGCAGGTCGGCCGGATCGAACTCCATCAGGGCGCCTTCGTCGCACATGCGGATCGCATCGGCCATCGCCACGTCGAAGACATCGCCGGTGACGTTGTTCGCCTCGACCTGCGCCTTGAGCGGCGTCGCGGGGTCGTCGGCGGCGATCATGTTGGTCTTGATGCCGGTCTTTTCGGTAAAGGGCTTGTTATAAGCCTCGACCTGGCTGACCTCGTAGGCGCCGCCCCAGGACACGACATTGACCTCTTGGGCGGTTGCCGCGAAGGCCATGCCCGCAAGGGCGGTGGATAGGACCAGAATGGTTTTCACGTTCTTGTTCTCCCGTTGACGAATGGGGCCGCGCCCCTTGGTCTTGGCCCCTTGCGGGGCGGGTTGTTCCCGACCCTTCGGGCCAGGCGGAACGGATGTCCCGCCTTCCCCGTCCGGTCAGCCGGCGAGCCAGCTGTTGAACCGCTCGGTCAGTTCGCTGCCATGGTCGGCCCAGAAGCCCGCATCGTTCACAAGCGCACGTTCGGCGTTTTCCGGCGTCGTCGGCAGATAGGGCGTCATGTCGGTGCTGCCGTCCTTGTAGGTGCCGACGCTGGGGGCGGCCGATTTCCGCGGCGGGCCATAGGCGATGTATTTCGACAGATCCGCCTGCCGCTGCGGGTTCGAGGCATAGGCGATGAATTCCATCGCGGCCTCGTGGTCAGGCGCCCCGCGCGGCACAACCCAGTAGTCCATGTCCAGGTTGGCGCCGTCCCAGACGAAGGCGAAGGGCTTGCCCTCGCCCACGATGGAATCGAAGATCCGGCCGTTATAGGCCAGCGTCATCGACACCTCCTTGTCGGCCAGCAGTTGCGGCGCCTGGGCCCCGGCTTCCCACCAGACCACCTGGTCCTTGATGCTGTCCAGCTTGGCGAAGGCGCGGTCAACGCCTTCATCGGTGGACAGAACCTCGTAAACCTGGTCGGGGGCGACGCCGTCGCCCAGCAGCGCGAATTCCAGCGCGTATTTGGGGCGCTTGATGATGCCGCGCTTGCCCGGAAACTTTTCAAGATCGAAGAAATCCGCGACCGTAGTCGGGGCCGCGTCGGGGAAGGCTTCGGTGTCATAGGCGATCACCGTGGACCAGACCATGATCGCGGTCGCGCATTCATGCAGCGCCTGCGGCAGATAGTCGTCGGCCGCCGCCGATCCGTCCGCGCCCGGCTGCAGGATCGCCGGGTCGATCGGTTCGATCAGCCCTTCGTCGCAGAGCGCGATCACGTCGGACTGTTCCACGTCATAGATCGCGCTGGTGACATTGCCCGCCTCGACCTCGGCCTTCAGCTTGGCGGGGGGATCGTCATTGTCCACCATCGTGGCAGCGATGCCCGTTTCCTGCGCGAAAGGCTTGACCAGCGATTCGTTCAGCGCCTGGCCGAAGGCGCCGCCATAGGTCGTGATGTTGATCGAGCGGTCCTGCGCCGTGGCGGCGCCTGCCGCCAGCAGCGTCAGCGCCGCCCCCGCGATCAGTCGTCCTGTCATGTTTCCCTCCCCCGTTCTGTTGATGGGGTGCCGCAGCGATGCGGCACCCCTATGGTTCAGGTCAGCTGGCCAGCCAGCTGTTGAAGCGCTCGTTCAGCTCGGCATCGTGATCGACCCAGAAATCCAGGTTCGAGCCGAGCGCGTTGGTCATGTTCGCCTCGGTCGTGGGCAGGTTCGGGCCCATCGGCACGTCCGATCCCTCGACATTGCCGACCAGGGCGGCGGCGGAGCGGCGCGGGGGGCCATAGCTGATGAATTCGGCCGCACGGGCCTGCGGCGCGGGCGAGGTCGTCCAGGCCACGAACTTCAGCGCATCCTCAAGGTTCTTGGCGCCCTTCGGCACGACCCAGCCTTCCATCTCATAGATCTGGCCGTCCCAGATGATCTTGAAGGGCTTGCCCTCGTCCTGGGCCGCGTTGAAGATCCGGCCGTTGAAGGCATAGGCCATCGTGACCTCGCCATCGGCCAGCAGTTGCGGCGGCTGCGCGCCCGCTTCCCACCAGATCACGTTGTTCTTGATGGTGTCGAGCTTGGCGAAGGCGCGGTCCACGCCTTCGGGCGTGCCCAAGGTTTCATAGACTTCGGCGGCAGGCACGCCATCCGCCATCAGGGCCAATTCCAGGTTGAACTTGGCGCCCTTGCGCATGGTGCGCTTGCCGGGGAATTTCTCCAGGTCGAAGAAATCCGCGGGCGTCGTGGGCTTGGCGTCGGGGAACTTGCTGTCGTCATAGGCCAGGACCATCGAATAAACGTCCGTGGCGACAAAGCAATCCGTGACCGCGCCGTCGATGAAGTCGTCCGCCGCGGCGGTCCCGTCCTCGGCCGCGACCAGGATGGCGGGGTCGATCTCCTCCAGCAGCCCTTCGTCGCACAGGCGCACTGCGTCGGCATATTCGACCGATGCCACGTCGGTGGTCACGTTGCCCGCCTCGACCATGGCCTTGATAGGCGTGGCCGGGTTGTCGGCATCGGCCATCGTCACCTTGATTCCCGTCTCGGCCTCGAAGGGCTTCACATAGGCTTCGCGGTGGCTGTTGCCATAGGCGCCACCCCAGGACAGCAGGTTCACATCGGCCAACGCGGGACAGGCGATCAGGCCAAGCGCGGTGGTAAGGGCAAGCGTCTTCTTCATCTATGACTCCAACTGCAGGGACATGCGGCATTCGCCGTCATTCTTGGCCCGCAACATGCGGGCGCCGCGCGGAACCTCAGACGGGATCCAGCGCGCGGGCATCGGCCGGATGCCAGCCGATCCTGATCTGCTGGCCCGGCTCCAGCCGGGTCTGGCCGATGGTATTGCGCATCTTCATGACAAAGTCGGCGCTGCCCGCGACCTTCAGCCGGGCGCGCAGGATGTCGCCCATATAGATCACGTCGCAGACCTCGGCGCCGATCATGTGGGCGCCGGGAGGCATCATCTCGGGCTTGAACTCGACCCGCTCGGGGCGGATGGACACCAGCGTCTGCTGGCCCTTGGCGGTCACGTTCACGGGGGTGGCGTCGATCAGCTCTCCGGTCGCCAGACGCACCAGGGCCTTGTCGCCCGACAGTTCCTCGACCGTGCCGGGCAGCTTGTTGTTCTCGCCGATGAACTGGGCGACGAAGCTGTTTTCGGGACGTTCGTACAGGTCGGCGGGGGCGGCAAGCTGCTGGATCCGGCCGTCGTTGAAGACCGCCACGCGGTCCGACATGGTCAGAGCCTCGCCCTGGTCGTGGGTGACGTAAACCACCGTGATTCCAAGGCGTTCGTGCAGGTGCTTGATCTCGAACTGCATGTGTTCGCGCAACTGCTTGTCCAGCGCGCCCAGCGGTTCGTCCATCAGCACCAGTTCCGGGTCGAAGACCAGGGCGCGGGCCAGGGCGATGCGCTGCTGCTGGCCGCCCGAAAGCTGCGCGGGGCGGCGGTTGGCGAACTTGCCCATCTGCACCATGTCCAGCGCGCGGGCGATGCGGGTTTCGCGGTCGGATTTCGACATGCCCCGGACTTCCAGCGGGAAGGACAGGTTCTCGCCCACGGTCATGTGCGGAAACAGGGCATAGTTCTGGAACACCATGCCGATGCCGCGCTTGTGCGGCGGCACCTGGTTGATCGGCCGCCCGGCCAGACGGATTTCCCCATGAGTCGCGGTCTCGAAGCCCGCAAGCATCATCAGGCAGGTGGTCTTGCCGGACCCTGACGGCCCAAGCATGGTCAGAAACTCTCCCTTGCCGATGGACAGGTTCAGGTCTTTGACGACAAGCGTCTGTCCGTCATAGCTTTTCTGCACATGTTCAAAGGCGACGAAGCTATCGCCGTGGCGGTCGTCCAGCAAAAGGCGCTCCCCCTGTTTCTGGTTTTCGTTGTTCAGCGCCTCCGCACGTTAAGCCCGCGCTTGGCATCAGTGCAACACCGTTTGCGACATTTCTGGGCCTCCGGGAGTCGCTTCCATGCGCCGGACGCCGCAGCCCGAGCAATCGGCATCCCTGCCGCAACCCCGGGCAGATCACGACGGGCGCAAGGGCGGGCGCAAGGGCGGGCCAAGGGCGGGGCTTGTGCCTTTGCAACCCTGCCGCTAGCGTCCCGGCCAACGCGAATCCGCGGCCGGTCAGGCCGTCATCCCATCGGAAGGCCGCCCATGCTGGACGCTGCCCTGCTGTTTGCCGCCGGGCTGCTTGGCGGAATGCTGAACGCGGTCGCTGGTGGCGGCACCTTCATCACCTTTCCCACCCTGGTCTTCATCGGCATCCCGCCGGTGGCGGCCAATGCCACCAGCACCATCGCCGCGCTGCCGGGCTATCTGTCGGCGGCCATCGCCTTCCGGGACGACATCCGCGGCATCCACGACGCGCCCTTCCTGCGGCTGACGGCCTGGGCGATGATCGGCGGGGCCATCGGCAGCGGGCTGCTGCTGGTCAGTTCGAACAAGGCCTTCTCGGCCCTGGTGCCCTTTCTGCTGCTGGCGGCGACGCTGGTCTTCTATTTCGCCGATGACGTGCGGCGGGCGGCGTCGCGGTGGCGGTCGGTGGTCACGCCCTTCGGCCTGGGCATCCTGCTGCCCGTCGCGATCTATGGCGGATATTTCAACGGCGGGCTGGGCATCGTGCTGCTGGCGGTCTTCGCCATGTGGGGCATGACCGACCTGCACGCGATGAACGGGCTGAAATGCTGGCTGTCCTTCGCGCTGTCGGCGGTGGCCTTTGCCGTCTTCGCGGCGGGCGGCGCCGTGGCCTGGGGGCCGGCCGCGATCATGGCGGCGGGCACCATCGCGGGCGGCTATGCCGGTGCGCCCCTGGCCCGGCGCATCCCGCGCCACATCCTGCGCCTGCTGATCGCCGCCATCGGCTTCGGCATGACCGCGATCTTCTTCTGGCGTCTCATTCAAGGAGCATGAACATGAGCGACATCAAACGCATCGAGACCGGCCCGCGCATGAGCCAGGCGGTCATCGCAAATGGTATCGTCTGGCTGGCGGGCCAAGTGGGCGAGCCGGGCGCGTCGGTGGCCGACCAGACCCGCGTGGTGCTGGAACAGGTGGACCGCCTTCTGGCCGAGGCCGGGACCGACAAGACCCGCATCGTATCCGCCCAGATCTGGCTGGCCGACATGGCGGATTTCGCGGAAATGAACGCCGTCTGGGACGCCTGGGTACCGCAGGGCCACACCCCTGCCCGCGCCACGGGCGAGGCGAAGCTCGCCACGCCCGACTACAAGGTCGAGGTGATCGTCACCGCGGTCCTGTAACCGCCCGCAACACGGACCGGGCCGCCCGCAGGCCCGGCGCCTCGCCCCCCTTGCCCAGCCGGTCCATGGTCAGGTCCATCGCATCCAGTTGGGCCTGCCGGGCCACGTCATCCTGCAGGATGCGCAGCAGCGCCTGCGCCATCGGCACGGGCTGGCAGTCGCGGCCCAGGAACTCGGGCACGGCACGCGTGTCGCTGACCAGATTGACCAGCGTCACCGTATCGGTCTTGAGCAGCATCCCGACCAGAATCCGGCTCAGCGGCGCCATGTCATAGCCGATCACCATCGGCACCCGGTTCGCCGCCAGATCCAGGCTGACCGTGCCCGACGCCGCCAGCGCCAGATCGGCGGCCGCGAATGCCGCGCGCTTGAGGTCGGCGTCCTCGACCACCAGGGGCCGGACAGGCCATTGCGCGGTCAGGTGGCGCACCTGACCCGCAACGCCCGGCACGGTCGGCAGCACCACCTGCATGTCGGGCACATGATGGCGCAGATCCGCCAGCGCCTCTCCGAACCGGGGCAGCAGGCGCGCGACCTCGCCCCCGCGCGATCCGGGCAGGCACAGGACCACGGGGCTGTCGGGCGCGATGCCGTGGCCCGCGCGAAACAGCGCGGCGTCATCGGGACCGGAGACGGGGGCGGTGGCGATGGGGTGGCCCACGAAATCGCAACTCATGCCCGCCGCCTGCATCAGGGGCGGCTCGAAGGGCAGGATCGCCAGCACGTGGTCGATCACCTCGGCCATCTTCAGCGCCCGCCCCGGCCGCCAGGCCCAGACCGAGGGCGCGACGTAATGGATCGTCCGCAGATCAGGCCGTTCCGCGCGAGCGGCGCGGGCCACGCGTAGGCAGAAATCCGGGCTGTCGATGCCGATCAGCGCGTCGGGGTTCTCGGCCACGACGCGGGCGGCGGTTTCCGCGATGCGGCGTTTCAGGTGGCGGTATTTCGGCAGCACCTCCCAGATGCCCATGACGCTCAGCTCCCCCATGGGGAACAGGCTGTCCAGCCCCTGGGCCGTCATCGCCTCGCCGCCGATGCCCACGACTTCCACGTCGGGGACAAGCTCGCGCAGCCCCGCCATCAGTGCCGCGCCCAACTGGTCGCCCGAGGGCTCGCCCGCGATCAGGAAGAACTTCATGCGAGTCACCCCGTTGCTGATGTCCTGTGGGTATTTGTGCAAAGAAGAAGCCGGTTTCTTCTTTGTCTAAATACCCGAAACCGGCATCGCCCACAAAAACAACCCCGCCGTTTCCGCGCGCCGGATGGCCTCGTCCCGGTCCAGCAGGATCACCCCGCCCGCCTGCCACGCAATGCCCGCCAAGCCTGCCGCGGCGGCCTGGGTCACGCTGTCGGGACCAAGCGTCGGCAGGTCGATGCGCATGTCCTGGCCGGGCTTCGGGGCCTTGAAGAACACGCCCTTCGCGCCCTTGGGATTGGGCCGCAAGCCCGCATGGCGGGCGGCGAATTCCAGCATCGCCTCGGTCCCCGGCAGGGTTTCGATGGCAAGACACTGGCCCTGCGCCACCACGTTCCCCTGCCCCACGTCCAGCGGCCCCAGCGTCGCGTGGATCAGCGCGGCCCGTTCCGCATCGCGCCGGTCGGCGGCGGAAGGCTCGCCCGCCAGCACCCCTTCGCCGGGGATCAGGCCGGGCGCGACATCGGCGACCGAGGCGATGGCCAGCCCGTGTTCCTGAAACACATCCAGCACCGCGCGCAAGGCACCGTCGTCGCCCGACTGCATCGCCATCATGATGCGCGGCACCAGTTGCGCGGTGCGGTTGTCGAAGAGTTCGGGGTCAAGGCGCGGGCGGCGGATCGCGCCGGCGAAAATGACGCGCGACACGTCCTGATCCAGCAGGCTGTCCAGAAACGGCACCAGCCGCTCCAACCGGAACGGTTGTGCCTCAACCCCCTCGGGCGCGAAGCCGTCAAGGGCATAGACCAGCGGCGCGTCCAGCGCGGCGATGACGGCGGGGGCAAGCGCGCCCTGGCCCGCGATGACGGCGGTGCGGCTCATGCGGGTTTCGGGGTCAGGAAACTGCGGTCGGAGGGGCCGAGGATGAAGTCCAGCACGTCGCGAACCATGCCCCCCGTCTCGCCTTCGGCCAAGTGGCGGGCGGTGTCGCGAAAGCTGCCGCCGCCCAGCTTGTCCAGCATCTCGCGCAGTTCGACGATATCGGCCCGGCTCGCGCCCCGGCGCTTCAGGCCCACAAGGTTCAGCCCGTCCAGATGCCCGCGCGGGCCCTGCACCAGGCCGAAGGGGATCACGTCCGCCGTCACCATCGTCACCGCGCCGATCATCGCGCCGCGGCCGATGCGCACGAACTGATGCACGCCCGACAACCCGCCGACGATCACGTCGTCGTCCAGGTGGCAATGCCCGGCCAGCGAGGCGTTGTTGACCAGGATCACCCGGTCGCCCAACTGGCAGTCGTGTCCCACATGGCAGCCCGCCATGAACAGCCCGTCATTGCCAACGCGGGTGACGCCGCCCCCGCCCTCGGTGCCAGGGTTCATGGTGACATATTCGCGGATGCGGTTGCGCGCACCGATCTCCAGCCGCACGTCCTCTCCGCGAAACTTCAGATCCTGCGGCACCTCGCCGATCGAGGCGAAGGGAAAGACCACCGTGCCCTCGCCGATCGCCGTGTCGCCCGCGATGGCGACGTGGGATTTCAGGACCACCCCGTCGGCCAGCCGCACCCGTGGTCCCACCACGCAGAAGGGACCGATCTGGACACCCGCACCGATCTGCGCGCCGTTCTCGATCACGGCGCTAGGGTGGATCAGGCTGTCAGCCATCGGTCTTCAGCGCCATCATGGCGGTGAATTCGGCGGATGCGCAAAGCTGGCCGTCCACCAGGGCGCGGCCCTCGAACTTCCAGATCTTGCCGCCGCCGCGCAGGGCCTTGCAATGCAGTTCCAGCACGTCGCCGGGCACCACCATGCGGCGGAACTTGCACTTGTCGATGCCCATGAAATAGGTCGCAAGCGGCTTGTCGATGATGTTCATGCTGACGCCCACGATCACGGCCGAGGTCTGGGCCATCGCCTCGACGATGGTGACGCCAGGCATGACGGGCTCGTCGGGGAAGTGGCCCTGGAAATGCGGCTCGTTGCTGGTGACCATCTTGACGCCCACGCCGCCCTCATGGGGCACGATGTCGCGCACCTTGTCGATGAACAGGAAGGGATAGCGATGCGGGATGATGCGCTTGATCAGCGACAGGTCGGCCTCGGTATAAGGGGCGGGGGCGCGCGTTTCTTCGGCCATGGGCGTTCCTTCGGGACGTTTCTTCCCGGTTAGCAATGCCTCTGCCACTTGGCAAGCCGGTCAGGCGGCCCCGGCCCCGCCCTTCGGCGTCCGCCCGCCGCCCATGCGCCCCTCGCGCAGCCAGCCGGTCAGGATCAGGCCCGCCACCAGAAGAAGCCAGGCCCAACCCGGCAGCGGCCTGCGTTCCAGCCCGGTGACGGACGCCGCCTCGCGCGGGGTAACGGCGATCCAGTCGCCCAGGCCCGCGCGGCCATGGGCGGTCCGCCCCGGCGCGACGGTGCGCAGGTCGGGGATGCCGTCCGACAGCGCGACCACGCCGCCGCCGGTGGCCTGGACCAGGGGGGTCAGCGCGGCAGCATCGGCCACGGTCTGCTCGAATTCGCGGGGCGCAGCGGGGCCAAGGGCCAGCACGCGGCGCAACTCGCCATCGGCCAGCCGGTAAAGCCCCGGTTCCGGCGCGGTCCAGTCGGCGGTGAAGCGGCCCGGCCCGGCGGGGGTCAGCGGCACTTCCTCGGTCCCGCCATCGGGGCGGGTCACGACCAGCGGTCCGGCGTCATCTGACATGGTGCGTCGGGTGAAGCGCACGCCCAAGTCGCCCGCCACATCGGCCAGCAGCGCCTCCTCCTCAAGCTCGGGCTCCTTCATCGACCAATGGGCGATGCGGCGCAGCAGCTCCAGTTGCGGCCCGCCCCCTTCAAAGCCGCGCCCCCAGAGCCACACCTGGTCCGAGGTCAGCAGCGCCACCCGCCCCTCGTCCACGCGGTCGAGGATCAGCAGCGGCTGGTCGTCCACCCCCGTCATCGCCACCTGCGCGCCGGGATCGGGCGTGACCGTCGCCATGCGCAGCCAGCGGCCCCAGGTGGGATCCTCGCCCTCGCCGCCCGGCAGTCCGGCGGTGACGGGGTGGCGCCGCCCGTCTTCGGTCAGGCGCGGCAGATAGGGTTGCTCCAGCACTTGGCCCGTCGGGCGCGCGGGCAGGATGCGGCCCAGGGGCGAGAGATAGAGGCTCTCGACCCCCGCCATTTCCGGCCCGGCAGAGACCAGGATCGCGCCGCCCCCTTCGACGTAGCGGGCGATATTGCCGTAGTAATCGGGCGGCAGGATGCCCCGCACGCTGTAGCGGTCGAAGATGATGAGGTCGAAGTCCTCGATCCGCTCCATGAACAGTTCCTGGGTCGGAAAGGCGATCAGCGACAGTTCGTTGACCGGCACGCCGTCCGACTTGTCGGGCGGGCGCAGAATGGTGAAGTGGATCAGGTCCACCGCAGCATCCGATTTCAGCAGGTTGCGCCAGGTCCGTTCGCCCGCGTGCGGTTCGCCCGAGACCAGCAGCACCCGCAGCCGGTCGCGCACGCCGTTGATGCTGATGGCGGCGGCATTGTTGCGGTCGGTCAACTCGCCCCCTTCGGGCGCGTCAAAGCCGATCTGCACGACATTCTGGCCCGCATGGTCCAGCACCAGCGGCAGCGTCAGCGACTGGCCCAGCGGCACGGCCACCACCTGCTCATCCTCTCCGTCAAGGGACAGGCGCAGGTTGACCGATCCGGTCCGCGCCTCGGGCGGAACGGCGCCCTGGTCCTCGATGCGCAGGCGAATCGTGACTTCCTGGTCGATCAGGCCAAAGGCTGGGGCTTCCTCGATCACCAGGCGGCGGTCCCAGTCCTGGGGGCGGCCGGTCAGCAGCACATGCACCGGCGCAGGCGCGGTCGCGGGCAGCATCGCGGGATCGTGCAGCCGCCCGTCGGTGACGGCGATGACGCCCGCCAACCGGGTTTCGGGTTCGGCGGCGATGGCGCGGGCCATTTCCGTGGCCAGCAGGGTGCCGTCGTCATTGTCGCCCACCGTCACGCGGCGCAGTTCGGTGTTCGGCAGCGCGGCGATCTGGCGGGTCATGGCATCGACCGCAGCCTCCGCCTGCGCGGTCCGTTCCGGCAGGGTCTGGCTGGCGGATCGGTCGTCGATCAGGATCACGATGTCGGACAGGCCCGACCGGCTGCCGATCTCCAACGCCGGACCGGCCAGGGCCAGCGCGGCGGCCATTCCCGCCAGTCCGCGCCAGGCCCAGCCCCGCAGCCCGCGCCACAGCGCGAAGCCCGCGACCAGCAGGGCAAGCGCGGCCAGCACGGCAATGGCCCACCAGGGCAGCAGGGGATCGAAGCGCAACTGGGTCACGGGCCAAGCATCTCCTCGGTCCGCATCCGGTCCAGCAGGGCGGGAACATGCACCTGGTCGGATTTGTAATTGCCCGTCAGCACATACATCATCAGGTTCACGCCGAACCGATACGCCATCTCGCGCTGCTGCTCGCCTTCCCACCCCCGGCCGATGGGATAGGCGGGAAAGCCGTTCTCGTCCACGGCCCAGGCCTCGGCCCAGGAATTGCCGCCGATCACCACGGGGCTGACGCCGTCGTTCAACTGCCGGAAAGGCACGCCCTCGGCAGCCTCGGCCCCTGCGGGGGGCGCTTCCAGCCAGACCGGATTGCCCTGCCAGCGGCCCGGAAAATCGGCCAGCAGATAGAAGCTGCGGGTCAGGACATGGTCCTGCGGGATCGGCGCCAAGGGCGGGATCTCCAAGGGCGAGGCCAGCGCCTGCAGCGCCCCCGACATGTCCGGCCCGCCCACGCCCGCGACATCGCCGTCGCGCGTGTCGAAGAGGATCATGCCCCCCGACCGCATGAAGTGATTGAGCCGCACATAAGCTTGGGGCGAGGGCGCCGGCTGCGTGTCGGTGATCGGCCAATACAGCATCGTCAGCACCGACAGGTCGTCGCGGTCGAGGTCGATGGCGACAGGTTCCCCCGGCTCGACCGAGGTGCGCTGCGCCAGCACCATCGACAAGCCGCGCAGGCCCTGGCGCGACGCCTCGTCCACGCGCGCGTCGCCCGTCACGACATAGGCCAGCGCGACCTCATTGGCCGCGCGGGCGAGTTCCGGGTTCACCTCCTGCGCGGTGGCAGGTGGCGAGTGCTGGACCAGCAGCGCCAGCAAGACGGCAGCGGCCACCCGCCCGCCCCGCGCGATCGCGGCGGACCCAAGCGCATCCGCCGCCAGGATCAGCGCGGCCAAGGCCAGCAGCAGCCCCTTCAGGTCGCGCCCGCTGGTGGTGCCGACGGCCTCGACCGTGGCACCGGGCCAGTCGGCCAGGGCCAGCGGCCCGCCCGCGTTCAGCGCCACCCGCCGTTCGCCCGCCGCATAGATGCCCGCCGGGCGGTCGGGACCGGGGCCAAGCGCCAGATCGGCGGCGGCTACCGGCGCCAGCCCCTCGGCGGGCGAGGCCCGACCAAAGCCGTCCAGCACGGTTTCCGGCGTCCAGAAGGGCTGCTCGCGGTCGTCCGCCGCTTCCTCGGTGGGTGAAACGCGGGCGGTCTGGACCAGCCGGTCCAGCATCTCCACGAACAGGCCGGAAATCGGCAGGTTCGACCATTCCGCATTGGCGGTGACATGGAACAGCACCACCTGCCCCTGCCCCGCACGGGCGCGCGTGACCAGGGGCGTGTTGTCCGTCAGCGCGGCCAGGGTCTTTTCGGCCAAATCGGGCGCGGGCTGCGCCATCAGTTGCGCGCGGATCGTGACCTCCTCCGGCGGGATCAGACCGGCGAAGATGCCATCCGCCGCGAAGGGCCGGATGCCGCGCGGATCCCCCCAGGACAGCGCGCCGCCGATGTCGCGCCCGCCCTGGCGCAAGGCGACGGGGATCAGGGGTTCGTCCTGCAAACCCTCGAAGGCGGCCATGCGGGGACCGGCAAAGCGGATCAGCAGCCCGCCGTCGTTCACCCAAGCCGTCAGATCATCCGCCTCGGCCAGATCGACCTGATCGGCCAGCACGATCACGTCGGGCGCGGCGTTCAGCACATCGCCAAGCCCGCCTTCGACCAGATCGGTCGTGGGCGCCAAAGCCTGGCGCAGATAGTGGAGTTGCGACAGAAGCTCCTGCCCCTCGGCCTGGCGGTCGGCGTCGCCCACCAGCCCGACCTTGCGGCGCTTGACCCGGTCGTCGGCCAGCACCACCGCGCCCGCATGGGCCTCGCCCTCAATCTGGAAGCGGGTGATGCGGTTGCGCAATTCGGGCGGCAGGTCGATGGCCGTGGGGCGGGTGCTGATCCCCGCGGCGGTCGCGGCGTCACCGGGTGTCAGGCGGGCAAGCTCGCGTTCCACGCCCTGCGGGTCGGGGCCGATGGCAAGGATCGCGGGCGCGGCCTCATCACTCGCAGCCAGCGTCAAGGACGGCGTGTCGCCCGCGTGCAGCGACAGCGACCG
This sequence comes from Paracoccus sp. SSK6, assembly GCF_039770665.1. Classification (NCBI taxonomy): domain Bacteria; kingdom Pseudomonadati; phylum Pseudomonadota; class Alphaproteobacteria; order Rhodobacterales; family Paracoccaceae; genus Paracoccus; species Paracoccus sp. SSK6. Next base: position 131,987 of record NZ_JBDPNJ010000005.1, read on the forward strand.
CACGGCGCGGGTGGGCGGGACAACGGTGACGGGGCCACGATCCACCAGCGCCGACAGCCAGGCGGCGCGGTTGGGACTGTCCAGCCCGTCCGTGATCCACAGCGTTTCAAGCGCACCGTCCGGCACCCCAGCCAACGCCGCCGCAGGATCGCCGGGCAACCCGGTCGCCCAAGACACCGGCTGCGCGGCGCGCAACCCCGCCAACAGCGTATCGGCGGGGGCGAAGGGCAGCGCGCCGGGCCGGTCGCGGCCGTCGGCCAGAAGCAGGGCGGCAGGGCGGCCCTCGGCTGCGGCATCGGTCAGAGCAGCCTCGGCCCGCGTCAGGCGGGCAGGCCAATCGGGGGCGGCGGACCAGCCCGCGTCAAGGATCACCAGCAGCGGCCCGGTCTGGCCCGAGGCGACCACCGGCTTCCAGCTTGGCCCCGCGAAGGCCAGGATCAGCGCGGCCACGGCGGCAAGGCGCAAAAGCAGCAGCCACCACGGCGTCCGCCGGGCAACGGGCACCTTGTCCACCAGCCCGCGCAGCAACGCCACGCCCGGAAAGGCCACAAGGCGCGGCGCGGGCGGCATGGCGCGCAGGATCACCCACAGCACCGGCAGCGCGATCAGCGCCACCAGCACCCAAGGGGCCGCGAAGCCTATGGGACCAAGCATCAGCATCAGCCCGCAAGCACCTGATAAAGCCAGCTTAACGCCGTGGCGGGCGGGTGGCCGGTCGAATGCTGCCCAAAATGCCAGCCCGCGCCCATCGCCCGCTGGCGCAGCCAGTCGCGGCGTTCCGCCAGCCGCGCCAGATAGGCCTCGCGCAGCCCCCCCGCATCGCGGCTGTCATGGCGGACTGCCCCCGACAGCGAGCGGAACAGCACCGCGCCGGTCCAGGGAAACGCCTCCTCGTCCGGGTCCAGCACCTGCATCAGGACGCCCGTGACACCCAAGCTCGCCGCGCGGGCCAGAAGGCCATCGACCCAGGCCGGATCGTCCAGGAAATCCGACAGGATCACCAGCCGCTGGTTCGGGCGCAGATGGTCGGCAGAGGGCGCATCGCCGTCGCCATCCCGCGCGCGCTGCGCCACGATCTGTTCCGCCAGCCGGTCGGCCTGCACGCGCCCCGCACGGGCGGGCTGGCCCAGCAGGCCCACCTTCTCGCCCCCGCGCAGCAGCACCATTGCCAGCGCCAGCGCGAGCAGTTGGGCGCGGTCCCCCTTGGTCGGGCGGTCCGGCGCGCCGGAATAACCCATCCCCTGCCCGGCCGAGACCCACAGCCCCACGGCCTGCGCCGTCTGCGCCTCTCGGTCCCGCACGAATTGCGCATCCGAGCGGGCCGACCTGCGCCAGTCGATGGCGCGGGCGGTGTCGCCTTGGCTTGCCGGGCGGTATTGCCAGAAATCCTCGCCCGGACCGCCGCGCCGCAACCCGTGGGCACCGGGCGCGACCATCGCGGCCAGGCGTTCAGCCGACAGGATCAGCGCGGGCAGATGGGCGCTTGCCGATTGCGCTTTTGCGCGAAGGTCGGCGGGGTTTCGGGTCAAGGCAACCTCATGCCGCCCGGCTCTGGCCGAAGCGGTCGCCCAACAGGCGCGCGATCACGCTGTCCACGGTCTCGCCCCGTGCGCGGGCCGCGAAGGACAGGGCCATGCGGTGGCGCAGGACGGGGGTGGCCATGGCCTCGACATCCTCCAGCGTCGGCGCGAAGCGGCCGTTCAGCACGGCGCGCGCCCGCGTGACCAGCATCAGGGCCTGCGCGGCGCGCGGCCCCGGCCCCCAGACCAGCGTGTCGCCGATGAAGCCCGCCGTTTCCGCCCCGCCGGGACGGCAGGCGCGGACCAGATCCAGAATCGTTTCCACCACGCCCTCGCCCACCGGCATCTGCCGGATCAGGCGCTGCGCGGCGATCAGGCTGTCCGCGTCGAAGGCCGCATGGGCGCGCGCATCCTCGACCCCCGTCGTGGCCAGCAGGATGTCGCGTTCGGTGTCGCGGTCGGGATAATCCACGTCGATCTGCAGCAGGAATCGGTCCAACTGCGCCTCGGGCAGCGGATAGGTGCCTTCCTGCTCGATGGGGTTCTGGGTGGCAAGCACGTGGAAAGGTCGGCCCAGCGGGCGGTGCTGGCCGCTGATCGTGACCTCGCGTTCCTGCATGGCCTGAAGCAGCGCGGACTGGGTGCGGGGGCTGGCGCGGTTGATCTCGTCCGCCATCAGAAGCTGGGTGAAGACCGGCCCTTCGATGAAGCGGAAGGCGCGGGAACCGTCAGGCAGCACGTCCAGCACCTCGGAGCCCAGGATGTCGGCGGGCATCAGGTCGGGGGTGAACTGGATCCGCTGGCTGTCCAGTCCCAGGACCGTGGACAGGGTATCGACCAGCATGGTCTTTCCCAGCCCCGGCTGGCCCACCAGCAGCGCATGGCCGCCGGACAGGATCGCCGCCAGAACCTGCTCGACCACCTGGTGCTGGCCCACGAAGCGGCGTTCGATGCTGGCGCGGGCGTCAGACAGGGCCTGCGCAAGCTCTTCGACCTGGGCGACCAGAATCTCATCCGAAGCCATGACAATGCCCCTTCGCTGCTTTAGACCGACCATAAGAGGATATGCGAAAGGCGACCACAGGGAATGGCAGATCGCGGTGACAAAGCTGTGAGCGCCGAGGGCATTGCCGCCGCCGCCAGCAAGGCGGCCAAGGGCGGACTGCCGCCGGTGCATCTATGGAACCCGCCCTTCTGCGGCGACCTGGACATGGAGATCCGCGCCGACGGCACCTGGTTCCACGAAGGCACGCCCATCGGCCGCCCCGCCATGGTGCGGCTGTTCTCCACCATCCTGAAGCGCGAAGGCGACCGCTTCTTCCTGGTCACGCCGGTGGAAAAGGTCGGCATCCGCGTGGTGGACGCCCCCTTTGTCGCGGTCGATGCCGACATCCGGCCCGATGCGATCACCTTCACCACCAATGTCGGCGATACCGTCCTGGCCGGGCCGGACAACCCCGTCACCCTGCGCGGCACGCCCGACGAACCGCGCCCCTATGTCCATGTCCGCGCGGGGCTGGAGGCGCTGATCGACCGCAAGACCTTCTACCGCCTTGCCGCCGCAGCCATCGAACAGGACGGCCGCAGCGGCATCCGGTCGGGCGGCGCCTTCTTTCCCCTGGAGACCTGATGCCCCGTTTCGCCGCCAACCTGACGATGCTGTTCACCGAACTGCCGATGCTCGACCGATTCGCGGCGGCGGCGGATGCGGGCTTCCAGGGGGTCGAGATCCTGTTCCCCTATGACCTCCCCGCCCGCGACCTGTCCCGCGCGGCCATCGCGGCGGGGCTGGACTTCGTGCTGCTGAACACGCCGCCGCCGAACTGGGCGGGCGGCCCGCGCGGCTTTGCCGCCGAACCGGGGCGGGAAGACCGCTTCCGCAGCGATTTCGACCGGGCGCTGCGCTTCGCGGGCGCCTTGCGGGCGCGCCACATCCACATCATGGCGGGCTACGCCCAGGGGCCGCAGGCGCGCGACACATTCGCCCGCAACCTGGCCTGGGCGGCGAAGCGCGCGCCCCATGTCAGCCTGACGGTCGAGCCGCTGAACCCCATCGACCAGCCAGGCTATTTCCTGGCCGACTTCGACCTGGCGGCGGAGCTGATCGCGGAAACGGGGGCGCCGAATCTGGGGCTGCAGTTCGACACCTACCACGCCCATCTGATCACCGGCGACGCGATGGCCGCGTGGCGCAAGCACGCGGGGATCATCCGCCATATCCAGATCGGGGGCGTGCCGGGGCGTCACGAACCCATCGGCGGAATGATCGACTATCCCGGATTTTTCGCGGCCCTGGACCATGGCGGCTACAACGGCTGGGTCAGCGCGGAATACAATCCCGCCGGGCTGACGGCGCAGGGCCTGGGCTGGCTGCCGCGGCCCTGAGCAAACCGGGCGCGGGGCATGGAACCCAAAGCAGATCAAACCGTTGACGGATCAATCCCGTGCTGGGACAGTGGTCACGCGCCCCGGCCGGGCGTGAGGATGGCCGTCAAAACAAGGAGCGTTGCCGTGAACTCGATCATCTATATTGTCGGCCTTGTCGTCGTCGTCCTGTTCATCCTGTCCTTCCTGGGACTGCGCTGAGGCGCCCTTCCGCGGCGCCCCCGCCGGGGCGGCGTCGCGATTGCATCTGGTGTTTCCGGCGACTTTTCTGTAGGGCGGCCCCCGAATTGAAAAGGGTCGTTCATGGATATCCGCAACATCGCCATCATTGCTCACGTCGACCACGGCAAGACGACGCTGGTTGACCAGCTGTTGCGCCAATCCGGTTCCTTCCGTGAAAACCAGGCCGTCGCCGAACGGGTGATGGACAGCAACGATATCGAACGCGAACGCGGCATCACCATCCTTGCCAAGGCCACCTCGGTCGAATGGAAGGGCACCCGCATCAACATCGTGGACACCCCCGGCCACGCTGATTTCGGCGGCGAGGTGGAGCGCATCCTGTCCATGGTCGATGGCGTCTGCCTGCTGGTCGATGCCGCCGAAGGTCCGATGCCGCAGACCAAGTTCGTGACCTCGAAGGCGCTGGCGCTTGGCCTGCGCCCCATCGTGGTGCTGAACAAGGTGGACAAGCCCGCCGCCGAACCCGACAACGCGCTGAACGATGTCTTCGATCTGTTCGCGAACCTCGGCGCGAATGACGAACAACTGGATTTCCCCCATGTCTATGCCTCGGGCATCGGCGGCTGGGCCGACGAGACGCTGGACGGCCCGCGCAAGGACATGTCGGCGCTGTTCGACCTGATCCTGAAGCATGTGCAGCCCCCGAAGCAGATCGCGCGCGTAGACGAACCCTTCCAGATGCTGGCGACCACGCTGTCCGCGGACCCCTTCCTGGGCCGCCTTCTGACCGGCCGGGTCGAGGCGGGCCGCGCCAAGGCAGGCGACACCGTCAAGGCGCTGTCGCGCGACGGAGAGCGGATCGAGCAGTTCCGCATCAGCAAGGTGCTGGCCTTCCGCGGTTTGACGCAGACCCCCATCGACGAGGCGCAGGCCGGCGACATCGTGACCCTGGCCGGCATGGCCAAGGCCACCGTCGCCGACACCATTTGCGCGCTGGAAATCGACACCGCGCTGCCCGCGCTGCCCATCGACCCGCCCACCATCAGCGTGACCTTCGGCATCAACGACAGCCCCCTCGCCGGCCAGGACGGCAAGAAGGTCCAGTCCCGCGTCATCCGCGAACGCCTGATGCGCGAGGCCGAGGTGAACGTCGCCATCAAGGTCGAGGACACGCCGGGCGGCGATGCCTTTGTCGTCTCGGGACGCGGCGAATTGCAGATGGGCGTGCTGATCGAGAACATGCGCCGCGAGGGCTTTGAACTCTCGATCTCGCGCCCCCGCGTGATCTTCCGCGAGGAGGACGGCCAGCGTCTGGAGCCGGTCGAGGAAGTCATCATCGACGTGGACGACGATTACACCGGCGTGGTGATCGAAAAGCTGACCGGCGAACGCAAGGGCGACATGGTGGACATGCGCCCGGCGGGCGTGGGCAAGACGCGGATCGTGGCCCACGTGCCCTCGCGCGGGCTGATCGGCTACCATGGCGAATTCATGACCGACACGCGCGGCAACGGCGTGCTGAACCGCATCTTCCACGGCTGGACCCCCTACAAGGGCGCGATCCAGGGACGCCGCCAGGGCGTGCTGATCTCGATGGAGGACGGCGTGTCGGTGGCCTATGCGCTGTGGAACCTGGAAGACCGGGGCAAGATGTTCATCGGCGCCCAGGAACAGCTGTATCAGGGCATGATCATCGGCGAACATTCGCGCGACAACGACCTGGAAGTGAACCCCCTTAAGGGCAAGAAGCTGACCAACGTCCGCGCCTCGGGCACCGACGAGGCCGTGCGCCTGACGCCCCCGGTCCGCATGTCGCTGGAAGAGGCCATCGCCTATATCAACGACGACGAACTCGTCGAGGTGACGCCCAAGAACATCCGGCTGCGCAAGCGCTACCTGGATCCGCATGAACGCAAGCGCCAGTCCCGCGCCGAAGGCTGACCCAGGCTTCCCCCAGGTCAAGTTGCCCTTTTGGCGAGGTTCGCAGGCTGTGGGCGGCGTGATACAGTTTCGCCAGGATACCCTTGCCGGGATTGTCGGCGGATGCGCATGGACCCAAGCCTTTCAGCCTTGTCGAAGGTCGCGAAGCCTGCGGCTGCGCGCCCTTCTGCGCCTTCGCCTGACGATGGGGCCAAAGTTCCCCCGCCGTTCCAGGGAACCCGAGGCCTGAAGAACGGTTCACCCTGGTGGAGGGATGGCTGCCTTGCCGCGCCATTCGCCCGGCCATGAGTCCCGCCATACAGGAACGGAGCATGAGCAAGCACGACGACATCATGAAGGGGCTGGGATTGCACGGCCAGGCTGTCGTCGCGACGATCGAGATGATGGCCGATCTGGGCAGGTGCGACCCCGACCTGGATCATGTCGCCCGGCGCATCGGAAGGCCGGTGCGCGACCTGTCCCGCATCTTTCCCGACGACCAAAGCCTGCTGATCGCGGTCGCCGAACAGGCCCTGGTCCGCCTGATGGATTCCTGCACGAAGGCCACCGTCAGGATCGACCCCGACGATTCCGTGGCCCAGTTCCTTGCCCTGGGCAACGCCTATGTCCGCTGGGCGGCGGATCACCGGATGCAATTCCGGCTGATCTCCAGCCATCCGTCGCTGGATGTCATGCAGATCCCGCAACTGCGCCGCTATCTCGACTCGGTGGTGGATCTGATGACGCGGATGCTGGAACGGGCGCGCGACGCTGGGCGCCTGCGCGACGACGAGGATATCGGGATGATCGTCCTGTCCTCGCGGACCTTCGCCTATGGCCTGGCCAGCATGGTGGTCGATGGCCGGATGGAAAGCTGGTTCCCGTCCCGAAACCCCATCGAGGCGGCGGAGCTTGCCATGGCCGACTTCGTCAAGCGCTTCGCACGCGCCGCCACGAAATGCCCCCGAGGCGCAAGGTGAGGCCTGCCTGACCGGGGCGCGGTTTGAACGATGTTTTTTCAAGACGTGTGACGCGGCAGGCCACGCCACCCTCTGCTTAATCGATTTTTCAGATTGGTCTGGCAACCTGACGCTGGACGGAATGGCCGATCGCCATCCGCTTCGCAGGCTTGCTGCCTGGAAGGAAGGCGGACAGCGCACTGCCGCCTTCCGGGCTGCGGCGGATCTGGGGTTCCGCCGCAGCCACCTGACCTTACCATGCCATGCGGCTGTTATCAGACCTTTTCGCTTCCGGTCCGGGCCGCCTTGGGCTATCCGGTACCCGACAGAAGGACAGGGGAAGACAAGCGCCGTGACCGATTACATCATCCGCGACATTGCCTTGGCCGATTATGGCCGCAAGGAACTGGACATCGCCGAAACGGAAATGCCCGGCCTGATGGCGCTGCGGGCGGAATACGGCGCGGCCAAGCCCCTGGCGGGCGCCCGGATCGCGGGCAGCCTGCACATGACGATCCAGACCGCCGTGCTGATCGAGACGCTGGTGGCGCTTGGCGCCGATGTCCGCTGGGCGTCCTGCAACATCTATTCCACCCAGGACCACGCGGCGGCGGCCATCGCCGCGACGGGCGTGCCGGTCTTTGCCATCAAGGGCGAGACGCTGGCCGAATACTGGGCCTATACCGACCGGATCTTCCAGTTTGCCGAGGGCACCTGCAACATGATCCTGGACGACGGCGGCGACGCGACCATGTATGTCCTTCTGGGCGCGCGGGTTGAGGCGGGCGAGACCGGCCTGATCGACGTGCCGACCAGCGAGGAGGAGGAAGCCCTCTTTGCCCAGATCCGCAAGCGCCTGGCCGAATCCCCCGGCTGGTTCACCCGCCAGCGCGATGCCATCAAGGGCGTTTCCGAGGAAACAACCACCGGCGTCCATCGCCTGTACGACCTGCACAAGAAGGGCCTCCTGCCCTTCCCCGCGATCAACGTCAACGACAGCGTCACCAAGTCGAAATTCGACAACAAATACGGCTGCAAGGAATCGCTGGTGGACGGCATCCGCCGCGCCACCGACACGATGATGGCGGGCAAGGTCGCCGTGGTCTGCGGCTATGGCGACGTGGGCAAGGGCTCGGCCGCGTCCCTGCGCGGCGCGGGCGCGCGCGTGAAGGTCACGGAAGTGGATCCGATCTGCGCCCTCCAAGCCGCCATGGACGGGTTCGAGGTCGTGCTGCTGGAGGATGTCGCGGACAGCGCCGACATCTTCGTCACCACCACCGGCAACCGCGACGTGATCCGCATCGAACACATGCGCGCGATGAAGGACATGGCCATCGTCGGCAATATCGGCCATTTCGACAACGAAATTCAGGTCGCGGCGCTCCGCAACCACAAATGGACCAACATCAAGGACCAGGTGGACATGATCGAGATGCCCTCGGGCAACCGCATCATCCTGCTGTCCCAGGGCCGGTTGCTGAACCTGGGCAATGCCACCGGCCATCCATCCTTCGTCATGTCCGCCAGCTTCACCAACCAGGTGCTGGCGCAGATCGAGCTGTGGACCAAGGGCGACGAATACGCGCCGGGCGTCTATATCCTGCCCAAGGCGCTGGATGAAAAGGTCGCGCGACTGCATCTGGACAAGGTGGGCGCGAAGCTGACAGAACTGTCGCGCGAGCAGGCCGACTATATCGGCGTGACGCCCGAAGGCCCGTTCAAGTCAGATCATTATCGGTACTGAGTCATGGAATATTCGCTGTTCACCTCGGAATCCGTGTCCGAGGGCCATCCCGACAAGATCGCCGACCAGATTTCCGACGCCATCCTCGACGCCATCCTGGCCGAGGATCCGCGCGCCCGCGTCGCCTGCGAAACCATGGTCAAGACCGGCGTCGCCATCATCTCGGGCGAAATCACCACATCGGCCTGGGTCGATCTGGAATCCATCGTGCGCGGCGTCATCAACGACATCGGCTATACCTCGTCGGATGTGGGTTTCGACGGGGCGACCTGCTCGGTCATCAACATCATCGGCAAGCAGTCGCCCGAGATCAACCAGGGCGTCGACCGCGAGAACCTGGAGGACCAGGGCGCAGGCGACCAGGGCCTGATGTTCGGCTATGCGTCGGATGAAACCGACGTGCTGATGCCCGCGCCGATCACCTATGCCCACCGGCTGGTGGAACGGCAGTCGAAGGTCCGCCGCGACGGCACGCTGAAATGGCTGCGCCCGGACGCGAAGTCGCAGGTGACACTGCGTTATGGCGCGGACGGCCGCCCCGAGGCCATCGACGCGGTGGTGCTGTCCACGCAGCACAACCCGGAAATCACGCTATCCGACCTGCGCGAGGCGGTGATCGAGGAGATCATCAAGCCGGTGCTTCCCGCCGAATGGCTTTCGGACAAGACCAAGTATTTCATCAACCCGACCGGCAAGTTCGTGATCGGCGGGCCGGTGGGCGATTGCGGGCTGACGGGCCGCAAGATCATCGTGGACAGCTATGGCGGCATGGCGCGGCACGGCGGCGGCGCGTTTTCCGGCAAGGATCCGTCGAAGGTGGACCGTTCGGCGGCCTATGCGGGCCGCTGGGTCGCCAAGAACATCGTCGCGGCGGGCCTGGCCCACCGCTGCGAGATCCAGGTCAGCTATGCCATCGGCGAGGCGCAGCCCACGTCGATCAGCCTCAACACCTTCGGGACGGAAACCGTGCCCCACGACAAGATCGTGGCGGCGGTGCGAGAGGTCTTCGACCTGCGCCCCTTCGCCATCATCCGCGACCTGGACCTGCTGCACCCGATCTATCGCCCGACCGCCAGCTATGGCCACTTCGGCCGGCAGCCGTATCAGTTGAACCGCGGAACGGCGTTCAGTTGGGAAAGGACGGATCGAGCCGAGGCGCTGAAGGCGGCGTTGAGCTGACGGCGTGATTGGTGGGGTGAAACCCCACCCTACGATCACCGCGGCGCAAGGCGTAGGGTGGGGTTCTACCCCACCCTCGCTCACCCCCGGCGGCGCTGGATTTCACCCCCCTGCCACTCACAACACCCCCGTCGCGCGGAACGACACCCCCGCCGTCTTGCCGACGACAATGCGGTCATGGACGATCACGTCGATGATGATCGTAGGGTGGGGTTTCACCCCACCACTCCCCGCTCACTCCGGCAGCGCCGGATTTCACCCCCCGCTGCTCACAGCAGTCCCGTCGCACGAACCGGCACCTCCACCGTCTTGTCCACCACGATGCGGTCATGGACGGTCACATCGATGGCAATGGTAAGCTAGATTTCACCCCCCACCCAAGCTCACCCCGGCAGAGCCGGATTTCACCCTCGCCCCTCACAGCAACCCCGTCGCGCGGAACGACACCTCCGCTGTCTTGCCCACCACGATGTGGTCGTGGACGGTCACGTCGATGGCCTGGCAGGCGGCCAGCACGCGGGCCGTCATGGTGATGTCCTCGCGGCTTGGCGTGGGATCGCCTGATGGATGGTTGTGGACCAGGATCACCGCGCTCGCGTTCAGTTCCAGCGCACGCTTGGCGACTTCGCGCGGATAGACCGGGACATGGCCCACCGTGCCGCTGCCCAAGGCCTCGTCCGCGATCACCGTGTTCTTGCGGTCCAGGAAGATCACGCGGAACTGTTCGGTTTCGCGATGGGCCATGCAGGTCCGGCAATAGGTGATCAGCGCGTCCCAAGACGACAGCACCTCGCGCTGCAGAACCTTGGCCTGGGCCATCCGCTGGGCAAAGGCGTCCACCATCCGCAGTTGCAGGTAAACCCAGCGGTCGGCGCCCTCGACCTGCAGGATGCGGTGCTCAGACGCGGCGACCACGCCGTTCAGGTCGCCGAACGCCGCCAGAAGGCGCTTGGCCAGCGGCTTCACATCGATCCGGGGGATGGCGTTGAACAGCAAAAGCTCCAGCAACTCGTATTCCGGCATGGGGCCATGGCCGCCTTCCAGGAACCGCGCGCGCAGCCGTTCGCGGTGGCCCCAGTAATGCGGGCGAGCCGCGCCGCTTTCATCCCGGACCAGCCCGCCGCCCGCCGCGGCATCCGGCCTCAGCCGGTCCGTCATGCGGAAGGAGGGGGCAAAGGCGGGTTCCGTCACGGCATCCGGGGGCGGTATGCGCGCATCAAGGTCATCCAGTCCCCGCATGGCTTGCTCGGAAAAGCCGCCGGCGTAATGGCCGGGACGCGGATCCCCGCCCTGCCCCTTGGTCCTTGCTTCCTGCCGATCTGCCATCCGCCCTTCCCGCCTGCGCAAGGCCCTCCGAATCCCGTTGCCGCCAATCTGCGCGACTTGGGTGAAGAAAGGGTTAACGGCCCTGCGTCATATTGTGCCGGGCAAGGATGAAACCGCAGGCGGTGTACAGCCTGTGTACGCCCGGTGCATCGCCGGTGGACGCCCTGAACAGCCCCGGAACCAGCAAATGCTGGCCTTTCTCCGGGTCGCGGCGTCTCCCGTTGCGCCGCCTGCCGAAGCAACGCGCTCTGGTTTTCAGGCGCTGCCGTAAAGCACCTTGGCCCGGCTCTCGAAGGCGCGGACGATCCGCACCATCGCCTCGTGGAAGACGACGCCGATCAGCTTCTGCAGGATCATGTTCTTGAATTCGAAATCCACGAAGAAATCGACGCGGCAACCGCCTTCGGGGCGGTCGGTGAAGGTCCAGCCGCTACGCATGTATTTGAAGGGGCCGTCCAGGTATTCCGTGTCGATCCTCAGCGCGCCGGTTTCCGGGTTGGCGGGCCACAGCACCACGCGGCTGCCGAAGCGTTCGCGGAAGACCTTGAAGCTGATGACCAGATCGGCGGCCAGCTCCTCGGAGCCGTCGGGACGGGGCTGGCGCGACCGGATGCGGGCGGCGCTGTTCCAGGGCAGGAACTGCGGATAGCTTTCGATATCGGCCACCAGGTCGAACATCTGCCGGGCGCTATAGGGAAGGTCGCGGGAATCCTGATGGTTCGGCAATGCTGTCTCGCAGGGTTTCGGTCTTGAAAGGCGACCCGGTCTCTGATCGAGTCCGCCTGATCTAGCAGGAGGCCGTCGCCGTGAACAACCTGATCTGGCTGCTTCGGGCATCGAAATGGGCGCGAAACCCGCCAAGCGCCCGGATGGTCAAGCTGGTCCTGCTGATCGTGGCGGCGGGGCTGGCCATCTTCGCCCTGGAATGGCTGGACCTGTGGCCCGATTGGGCGCAGATGGAGAAGGCCCCCCGGCCGCGAATACCGCACTAGCGGCGGGCGCGGACCGGGACGCGCTGCGGTTCGGGCTGCCGCGCCATGGCGGCGGCGATGCCCAGGGTCAGAACGGTCAGGATCGTCAGCATCGTCTTTCCTTCCTTGTTGCGGGGGGCCTACAGCCCCGCCGCCTTGAACGTGTCGCATTGGGCCATGTCGCCCGAATTGAAGCCGCGCATCAGCCATTCCTGGCGCTGCGCCGCGCTGCCATGGGTGAAGCTGTCGGGCATCGGCGTGCGACCCGCATTCGCCTGGATCACGTCGTCGCCCACGGCCTGGGCCGCGCGCATGGCTTCCTCCAGGTCGCCCGCCTCGATGGTGCCGAAGCGCTGCTGCGCCTGTCGCGCCCAGATCCCGGCATAGCAGTCGGCCTGCAACTCGGTCAGGACCGAGATCTGGTTGGCCTGCCGCTCGCTCACCTGGCTGCGCAGGCGGTTCGTCTCGCCCAGAGTGCCGGTCAGGTTCTGGACATGGTGGCCCACCTCATGCGCGATGACATAGGCATAGGCGAAGTCGCCCCCCGCCCCCATGCGGCTGGCCATCATGTCGAAGAAATCGGTATCCAGATAAACCTTCTGGTCGCCGGGGCAATAGAACGGACCCATCGCCGCCGAGGCGCCGCCGCAGGCCGATTGCACGACCCCGCTGAACAGCACCAGCTTCGGATCGACATAGTTGACGCCCGCCTGCTGCGGCAGGACAGGGGCCCAGACCTCCTCGGTATCGGCCAGAACGACGGACACGAACTCGCCCCATTGCTGGTCCTCCTCAGTCAGGGGACGGCTTTGCCCGGGCTGGCCCTGGTCCATGCCCTGCACCAGGGGCGTGATGTCGATGCCGAAGAAATAGCCGACCGCCAGGATCGCCAGCATCCCCACGACGCCGACGCCCCCTGCCCCGGCGGCGCCCATGCCGCGCCGATCCTCGATATTGCTGCTGCCGCGCCGTCCACGCCATTGCATGTGCCGTGATCCTCCGTTGCCCCGGACCTCGGGGCTGTCATCATCAAAACACCGGCCTTCTCCCCAGGTTCCGCAAGGCCTGCCCCCTCGCGATCATCACAGCGCCGCGACAAGACCGCAAGGCGCTTGACGCGGCCGCCGCACGGGCCGATCCACAAGCCAAATCAACGGGCAGATCAAGGACAAGCGGATCATGGACGGACGAAACCTTTCGCTGCTGGCCGGGGCCGGATCGGCGGCGCTGCTGATCGCCGCGCTTGGCTTCCAGGCGGCGGGCTATGCGCCCTGCGAGCTGTGCATCCTGCAGCGCTGGCCCCATGTCGCCGCCGCTGCCCTGGCGCTGCTGGTCTGGCTGACCGGGCGGGTCAGGCCGCTGGCCCTGCTGGGCATGGTCGCGGCGGGCATCGCCATGGGACTTGCCATCTATCACACCGGGGTCGAACTGAGGCTGTGGCAGGGCCCCACCCATTGTTCCGGCACCGTCGGCAACCTGGCGACCATGTCCCCGCAGGAGTTGATGACGCGGCTGCAGAACGCCCCCGTGGTGCGCTGCGACGAGGTCGCCTGGCGCTTTCTTGGCCTGTCGATGGCGGCCTGGAACGCGGTCTTTTCGGCCGGGCTGGCGGTGGTCTGGGGAATGGCTGCGAAACGGGCGGCAAAAGGCTGAAAATGGGGGGAAAACGTTGCCCTTGGGGGCTGCGTCGCCTATATGTAACCCAACAAGATGTTGAGGAAATCCCGTGGCCGACACCCCCGAAGACGACCTGCCCGAAACCCCCGAGGCGGGCGATGAAAACGGCGCTGCGACGCGCCAGGTGATGCCTCATGACGGCCCGGTGATCGACATCAGTTCCGAGATGCGGACCTCGTATCTGGACTATGCCATGTCGGTCATCGTCAGCCGGGCCATCCCTGACCTGCGCGACGGCTTGAAGCCGGTGCATCGCCGCATCCTCTATGCGATGGACGAAAGCGGCAACACACCCGACAAGGCCTATCGCAAGTCCGCGCGTCCGGTAGGGGACGTGATGGGTAAGTATCACCCGCATGGCGACGCCGCGATCTATGACGCGCTTGTCCGCATGGCGCAGGACTTTTCCATGTCGCTGCCGCTGCTGGACGGCCAGGGCAACTTCGGGTCCATGGACGGCGATCCCCCCGCCGCCATGCGTTACACCGAGGTTCGCATGGACAAGCCCGCGAACTTCCTGCTGATGGACATCGACAAGGACACGGTCGATTTCCAGGACAACTACGACGGCAAGGACCGCGAACCCACCGTCCTGCCCGCGCGCTTCCCGAACATGCTGGTCAACGGCGCGGGCGGCATTGCCGTCGGCATGGCGACCAACATCCCGCCCCACAACCTGGGCGAGGTCGTGGACGCCACGCTGGCGCTGATCGAGAACCCCGACCTGCCGACTGAGCGTATCCTTGAGATCGTGCCCGGCCCCGACTTTCCGACGGGCGGACTGATCCTGGGGCGGTCGGGCGCGCGCAAGGCCTATCTTGAGGGGCGTGGCAGCGTCATCATCCGCGCCAAGACGCATATCGAGGAATTGCGCAAGGACCGCTGGGCCATCGTCCTGGACGAGGTGCCCTATCAGGTCAACAAGGCCAGCCTGATCGAACGCATCGCGGAACTGGCCAAGGAAAAGCGGGTCGAAGGCATCGCCTCGGTCCAGGACGAATCCGACCGTCAGGGCGTGCGCGTCGTGGTGGAACTGAAACGCGACGCAACGCCGGATGTGGTGCTGAACCAGTTGTTCCGCTTTACCGCGATGCAGACCAGTTTCGGCTGCAACATGCTGGCGCTGAACGGCGGACGGCCCGAACAACTGACGCTGCGCGACTTCCTGACCCATTTCATCAGCTTCCGCGAGGAAGTCGTCGCCCGCCGCACGGCCTATGAATTGCGCAAGGCGCGCGAGCGCAGCCATGTGCTGTGCGGCCTGGCCGTGGCGGTCAGCAACGTGGATGAGGTCGTGGCGACGATCCGGTCCTCGGCCGATGCCGCCGAGGCGCGCGAACGGTTGATGGAACGCCGCTGGCCCGCGCACGACATCCTGGAATACCTACGCCTGATCGACGATCCGCTGCATCCGGTGAACGACGACGGCACCTATAACCTGTCGGAGACACAGGCCCGCGCCATCCTGGACCTGCGGCTGCAGCGCCTGACCCAGCTTGGCGTGCAGGAAGTCACCGACGAACTGGCGTCCCTGGCCGATGCGATCCGCGATTACCTGGCGATCCTGGGATCGCGCGAACGGATCATGGGCATCATCAGCGATGAATTGCGCGAGGTGAAGGAACTGTTCGCCGTCCCCCGTCGGACCGAGATCACCGAATGGTCCGGCGACATGGATGACGAAGACCTGATCGAGCGCGAGGACATGGTCGTCACCATCACCTCGGGCGGGTATATCAAACGCACGGCCCTGGCCGAATTCCGCAGCCAGCGGCGCGGCGGCAAGGGCCTGTCGGGGATGGCGACCAAGGAAGACGACGTAGTCACCACGCTGTTCGTCGCCAACACCCATACCGAACTGCTGTTCTTCACCACCGACGGCATGGTCTATCGCCTGAAGACCTGGCGCCTGCCGCTGGGCGGGCGGACCGCCAAGGGCAAGGCCATCGTCAACATCCTGCCGATCGAGCCGGGGGTGTCGATTGCCGCCCTGATGCCGGTCGATGCGCCGGAAACGGAATGGGAGAACTATCAGGCGGTCTTCGCGACCTCGGAAGGGGATGTGCGGCGCAACGCGCTGTCGGACTTCACCAACGTCAAGTCGAACGGCAAGATCGCCATGAAGCTGCCCGAAGGCGTGGAACTGGTGGGCGTCCGCATGGCGACCGAGGCCGATGACGTGATGCTGGTCACGGATTCGGGCCGCGCAATCCGCTTCCCCACCACCGATGTGCGCGTCTTCAAGGGCCGCGATTCGACCGGCGTCCGGGGCATCCGTCTGGCGAACGGCGACCGCGTGGTCAGCATGTCCGTGATCCGGCATTTCGAGGCCGATCCGGCGGAACGCGCCGCCTATCTGAAGATGCGCCGCGCGGTCGCCGGTGCACTGGACGACGGGGCCGAGGCCGACGAGGACGAGGAAACCGTGGCCGAGGCCGCAATCACCCAGGAACGCTATGCCGAGATGTCGGCGGCCGAGGATCTGATCCTGACCATCACCGCCAATGGCGCGGGCAAGATCAGCTCCAGCCACGACTATCCGGTGCGCGGGCGCGGCGGCCAGGGCGTGATGGCGATGGACAAGGGAATGCGCGGCGGCGCCCTTGTCGCCAGCTTCCCGGTGGAAATGGACGACCAGATCATGCTGGCGACCTCGACCGGGCAGTCGATCCGGGTGCCGGTGGACGGCATCAGCTTCCGCTCGCGCAGCGCGGGCGGGGTGCGGGTCTTCAACACCGCAGCGGGCGAGGAAGTCGTGTCCGTCGCGCGCATCGCGGAACAGGGCGACGGTGAGGAACCGGCCGACGCATGAGTCCCAAGGCCCGGCGATCTGCCGGGCCTTTTTCACGAAAGGAACAGCGTGACCCCATCCAGCGACGATGTGCTGCGCCAAAGGCTCCAGACCGGCTTCCTGGGCATCATCGCCTTTTCGCTGATCCTGTTCCTGCTGTTCCAGGCGCGCTTTGTCCTGATCTGCCTGGCCATCGCGATCATCCTGTTCTCACTGACCTCGGACGCGATTCATGCCATCTCGACGCGGCTCAAGGTGCCGAACTGGCTGGCGACCACGCTGGCGCTGATCGGCATCACCCTGGGACTGATCTGGCTGTCCACCACCATCATGTCGCAGATCAACGAGGTCGTGGGCCGCGCCATCGCCTATACCGAATCCGTTCAGATCGCGCTGACCACGCTGATCGAACGCTTCGGACCCGAGGCCCAGACGCGCCTGCTGGCCGCGCTGACCGAGTTCAACATCACCGGCTGGCTGCGGTCCCTGGCAGGTCAGGCATCGGGGCTGCTGTCGGGCAGCCTTCTGGTGATCCTGTTCGTGGGCTTCATGTTCGCCGAACGCACCTGGGTACCGGTCAAGGTGGAACGGCTGACGGGCGATCCGATGCAGGCCGCGCGGATCCGGCAGATCGTGGCGTCCATCATGCGGCGGGTGAACCGCTATCTGGTGGTCAAGACCTTCGTCAGCGCGCTGACGGGCGTGACCGTCTGGCTGATCTTCATGCTGGCCCGGCTGGAGCTTGCGGCGGCCGTGGCCTGGCTGACCTTCGTGCTGAACTTCATCCCCAATGTCGGATCGGTCATCGCCTGGGCGATCACGGTGGCGCTTGCCTTCGTGCTGACTGGCGATCCGACCACCACCATCGTGGTCGGCACCACCTGCATGATCGTCCATTTCGTCGTGGGCAATATCCTGGACCCGATGCTGACGGGCCAGACGCTGCAACTGTCCAGCTTCGGCATCATCCTGTCGCTCGCCTTCTGGGGGGCGATTTGGGGCATCGCCGGGGCCTTCCTGGCGGTGCCGATCATGGTGGCGGTGATGATCGTCTGCTGGCACATCCCCTGGCTGCGGCCCGTGGCGATCCTTCTGTCGCGCGAAGGACTGGCCGATACGGACACGGCCAGCCGCTGACGCCTACCTGCCGTCGTCCGGCAGATCCGCCTGCTGCGTCCGCACGGGCGATTGCGCGGGCGGCGGCGGAACCTCGCCATCCTTGCCCTGACCCTCATCGGGCAGATCCTGGCCGTCCTTCCAGATGTCGCGGGTCGTGAAGGGCATCCCGATGCCTTCGTGGATGAAGCGTTCGACGATCTGGTGATAAACCTCGGAGGTGACGGACATCCCCGACCCGATGTCGGAAATGACGGCGCGGATTTCAAAGTTCAGCGCATCCACCGTAATGCCGCGGAACAGGACGGCGGGCGCGGGGTCGATGGTGACCAGCGGCTGGTCCTCGATGATCTCGGTCAGGATGCGAGCCACCTTGCGGGTGTCGGACCCGTAGCTGACGCCGATGGGGATGATGATCCGGCCCGTCTTGCTTTGCCGTGTCCAGTTCGTCACCGGCTGGCTGATCAGGTCGCTGTTGGGAACGATCACCTGCTGCTTGTCGAAGGTCTCGACCTGGGTGGACCGGACCGAGATGCGCTTGACGATGCCCTGCTGGCCGCCCGCGCTGATCCAGTCGCCCACGCTGACGGGACGTTCGATCAGTAGGATGATGCCCGACACGAAGTTCGACACGATGTTCTGCAGACCGAAACCGATGCCGACCGACAGCGCGCCCGCGACGATGGCGAATGACGACAGGTCGATCCCGGCCGAGGTGATCGCCAGCATCGCCGCAATGACGATCCCCACATAGCCGATGCCCGACACGACCGCGTTCTGCCCGCCCGCGTCCAGCTTCGTCTTGGGCAGGACGGATGTGCGCATCGCGCCCTGTACGGCCCGCGTGATGGAATAGCCGATGCCGAAGACCAGGATGAACATCAGCACCGCGCCAGGCGACAACCTCACCCCGCCCAAGGTCGCGCCCTGGCGGAAGCGGACCCAGTATTCGGCCAGTTCATTGACCGACACGCCCCAGATTAGCATGAAGACCGGCACCGACAGCAGGATCAGCGCAAACCCGATCAGCAACGGGGCAAGCCCTTCCCGCGCGCCCTCCTGCCCGCGCTTGAGCATGTTGAACACGTCGGCGATGAAATCCTGCAGCAGCACCAGCAGGCCCATCAGCGCCAGGGACTGAAGCCAGGGCCAGATCGCCAGGTTGCCCAGGTTGACAAAGCCCGCCGCCGTCAGCGCCACCGCCAGGATGCAGATGATCCGCGTCAGCGCCCCTGCCCAGGACAGGACGCGGTGGCGATAGGCGGTGCTGGTCTTGTCCGTCCAGGGCTTCAGGCCGCGCAGGATATTGCCCAGCTTGAACAGCAGGGCCGCCGCGATGACGATCAGCACGAAGTTGTAAACGACCGCCGCACCTTCCGCGAAATCCAGCGGGATGCGCTGCACCTTGCCGCGCTCGACCAGGCCGGACAGGGGCAGGAAAGTTTGCGAGGCGATGTAATGGACCGCAAAGACGGCGGCAACCGCGTTGGTCAGCCAACGCGCCTTCTGCCGGTCCTGCGGTTTCATGTTGATCGTGTCGTAGTTGATCGACTGGCCGGGGAATAGCTGCCGCGCCAGCCAAGCGCTGCCGAATAGGATCACCCCCGCACCCGGCAGGGCTTCGAGGAAGGGGCGGGTCCATGGGCCGAACACGCCCGTGGCCGTCAGCGCGCTGATCAGCAGATAGATCCCGACCATCGGCAGGATGATCTGCAGCAGCGACACGGCGAAGGTGACCGCCGCGCGGGAATAATCGCTGGTGCGCGCCGAAATCCGGCGCGGCAGGGTTTCCACCCAATGCCGACCAAGGGTCAGCAGCACGATGGCCGCGGCCAGATAGCCCAGCACATGCGGCAGGCGCGGCTTTAACTCAGACCAGGTCGCGCGTTCCGAAATCCGCTGCCCGGTGTTTTCGACGATGCCCGCCAGCAGCCGCCGCGTTTCCGATGCGGCCACGATCCAGTTTCCGGGCAGCAGGGGCGAGGTCGATTGCTGCGCCATCTGGCTTGCCGCGCGCCGGGCCAGATTGTCATCGATCTGCCGGATGATGGCATCGGCGCGGCTGAAGGCCTCGACCGCCGTCAGGCGCGGGGCCTGGACTTCGGACAACTGCTTTTGCAGGTCCGCCCGGCGGGCGGCGATATCCTCGACCTCAGTCGCGCCTTCCGCCGGGGCGGGGCCAAGTGCCGCGATCTGCGATTGAAGCGTGGCGATGCGTTCCCCGTTGACGCCTTGGGCCGCCTCGAACCGGCGGCGCCAGTCCACGATGTCGGCGCGGATCGATTCAAGCTGGGCGGTCGCGGTGTCGCTGTTGCCGGTCAGCTGTTCGGCCTGCGTGGCGACCCGATCCCAGCGATTATAATCCGGCTGCGGCGCTTCCTGCGCCCAGGCGGGCGACATGACAAGGGCAAGGACTGTCAGGACGACAGCCAGGAACGCACGGATCATCGGGTCAGCCTTCGTAAACTTCGGGAATGTCGGGGGCTTCGCGCGTCAGCCAGCCGGGCACGGGCAGCCCCTTGGCGCGCAGGAAGTCGGGGTTGAACAGCTTGGTCTGGTAGCGATTTCCGTAATCGCAGAGCACCGTGACGATGGTATGGCCCGGCCCCATCTCGCGCGCCATGCGGATCGCCCCCGCCACATTGACGCCGGACGACCCGCCCAGGCACAGGCCTTCGTGTTCCAGCAGGTCGAAGACCACCGGCAGCGCCTCGGCGTCCGGGATGCGATAGCTGTAATCGGGGGTGAAGCCTTCCAGGTTCGCGGTGATGCGCCCCTGCCCGATGCCTTCGGTGATGGAACTGCCCGGCGCGTCGAATTCGCCGGTTGTGTAAAAGGAATGCAGCGCCGCCCCTTCGGGATCGGCCAGGCCGATCTTCACGCCCTTGGGCTGCAGCGCCATGGCGACGCCCGCCAGCGTGCCGCCCGATCCCACCGCGCAGATGAAGCCGTCCACCTTGCCGCCGGTCTGTTCCCAGATTTCAGGGCCGGTGGTTTCCAGATGCGCCTGGCGGTTCGCCACATTGTCGAACTGGTTGGCCCAGATGGCGCCGTTCGGTTCCGTGCGCGCCAGCGCCTCGGCCAGACGGCCGGAATAGCGGACATAGTTGTTGGGGTTCTTGTAGGGGGCGGCCGGAACCTCGACCAAGGTGGCGCCGGCCAGCCGCAGCATGTCCTTCTTTTCCTGGCTTTGCGTTTCGGGAATGACGATCACCGACTTGAAGCCCATCGAGGCGCCGACCAGGGCCAGCCCGATCCCGGTATTGCCCGCCGTTCCTTCGACGATGGTGCCGCCCGGCCGCAATTCGCCCCGCGCCACGGCATCGCGGATGATATACAGCGCCGCGCGGTCCTTGACCGACTGGCCGGGGTTCATGAACTCGGCCTTGCCCAGGATCTCGCAGCCCGTCGCCTCGCTTGCCTGGCGCAGGCGGATCAGGGGCGTGTTGCCGATCATATCGGCCAGGTCGGGGCAAATTCGCATGGTCAAGCAACCTATCCGTCAGGGGTCAAGTTCCGCGTTACCTACACACGGCACCGTCAGGGGCACAACCCCGCGACCCGGTTCAGCCCAGTCCCAATTCCGTGCGGATCGCGTTCCGGCGCAGTTCCAGCCACAGCGCGACCATGGCCAGCGGGCCGTTCGACAACTGCCCCGACATCGCCATTTCCGTCAGCCGGGCGCGGTCGATCACATGGCTGCGAATATCCTCGGCCTCGCTTTCCAGGCCATGCACGCCCTCGATCCCATCAGGTAGGTCGGCGATGCCCACGTAAAGATACAGGTATTCGCCAAGCACGCCGGGGCTGGGATAATGGTGGACGGCGGGAAACAGCCGGGTGACGGTCAGGTCGGCCTCCTCTCGCGCTTCGCGGCGGGCGGCATCCTCAACCGTTTCGCCCGCGTCCACACGGCCCGCCACCGTTTCCAGAAGCCAAGGCTGCGGATCGCGCCGCAACAGGGGCGCCATGCGGAACTGTTCGATCAGCAGCACCCGGTCACGCACGGGATCCCAGGGCAGCACGACAACCGCGTCGCCCAGGATCAGGGCCTCGCGCTGCACGACCGGCGTCATGTCCCCCGCATGGGTGCGATGGCGCAACTGGCTGACCTGGACCGAGAAGAAGCTGGCGAAAGGTTCTTCCTGCCGAAGGATCTCGACATCCCCGGCCCCGCGCCTTTCAACCAGATCACCGCCCGAAGCCGGGCTTTCCGCCCCGCGCAGTTCCGAAGCCGCCCAAACGCCAATCGCAGGCAGGCGCCGTGCGATGTCGCAGGCCGGCCGGTCGGCGGGCGCTTCCAGGATCAGCCGCGCAATCCCGGCGGCCAGTTCCACCTGCGGCTCGCCCTCGGCCCCGCCCTTGCCAAGCCCCAGGACCGGCCCGTCGGGATGGTCCTGCGGCGCAAGGCCCATCACGGCAGTATAGCGGTTCAGCGCCGCATTGGGCATGACGCGCATGGCGGCAAGGGTTCCCGGCCCCGCCGCAAGTGCGGGCCAGCCATCCCGGTCGATCCCCGCCCGCGCGCCGCCTTCCAGGTGGCCCGCGACCGCCTGCGGCGTTCCGGTCAGGCCGAACGCCTCCAGCATCCGCGCATCGGCCAGGATGCCCACCAGCAGGACCGCGCCACTCACAGCTTCCGCCCCAGCATCTCGGCGGCGGCGGCCCGGCCCATGTCATACGAGGTCCGGGTAACGACGGCATCGAAGCCCGCGAACATCAGTTGGGACAAGGCCCGCCCTTCGGGCGATCCGGCATAGGCGATGTATCTGTCCAGTTCCGCATCCCCCAGCACGGCATAGGCCAGAAAGAGATAGGCGCCGATCCATGCTTCGGTATCCGCGCGCAGTTGCGCTTCCTGCGCCCAGGCGTCCTGGACGATCTGCCCCTCGGACAGCGGCATGGAAAATCCGCCGCCCTCCTGGAAGCCCTTGGAGAAGGCGATTGCGGCGTTCAGCCCTCCGGCAACATTCGGCTCGATCAGGTCGGCTGCCTGGATCAGGCGAACGATCCGTACGGCCCGTGGGTCGCGCTGACGGAGGGCACGGCCAAAGGCATCCCGCGCCGCCGTCTCGACATCCGCGTCCAGCATCGCCACGCGGGCAGAGCTTTCCAGGGCCAGCATCCGCTGCCCGAACACGGTCCGGTAAAAGGCCAAACCTTTCCACACCTTATCCGCCTGTACCGCAGGCATGGCATCGGCCATCCCGGTCAGGAACAACAATCGCACGCGGGCCGGATCATGGATGGCCCGGACCCGGTCCAGCCAGCGGCCGGTGCCGCCGCGCGGGAACATGGTGGCGGCCATCTCCGCGCCCTCGGCCACGGCCTCGTCCCGCAGGATGGGGGCAAGGCTGTCCAGCCGCATGACCTCCCAGATCCCTTGCGCGACCTGCTGGTATTGCTGGGCGGGCATACGCGGCTGCGCCGTGGCGGGTCCGGCAAGCGCCACGAGCAGGCAAAGACATAAAAACCGCAGCATCCGGCATCCCTTCTGGCACAAGCGATTTTTTCGACAAAACCCCTTGCGCTTCAACCCCCATCCCTCTAAATCCCCGCCTCACCACCCAAGAGCGCGGAGAGGTGCCGGAGTGGTCGAACGGGGCGGTCTCGAAAACCGTTGAGCCTTCACGGGTTCCGTGGGTTCGAATCCCACCCTCTCCGCCACTTTCCTCAAACCGTTGTTTTCGCTAGGGTTTTACTCCTAATGTCCAAGCCTAAGTTGTCCACAATGGACCACAGGAAGGCCGAAGACGTGCAGTATCTCGTGCAACCTCGCAGCCCCGGCAAAAGCTGGGTGTTCAGAATGGTAACGCCCCCTGCCCTGTTGGGGTTGCCGAACCCTTGGGATGGAAAGCAACTGGGCAAGGAAATCAAACGCGGCCTTGCTACTCGCCACTTGCCCGACACCCGCAAGCTCCGCAACATTCTCTTGGGTGACTTGCGCCGACTTGAAGCGCAGCAAGGCGACAAGGGTGCATTCTCGCTGCCATCAGCCTTTGAATGGCGGGAAGCGATTGCCGCGGACACGGCCGCGAATGCCGATGATACTCACGGCGGTCTGGAAGTGGTGCTGCAGGCAAGCTGGAAGCTGCCGCCACCTGTGGCTTCCCTGTGGATCAACTGTAACGCGACAGAAAGACCGGTGTTTTGAGGGTAAAGGTCAGAACATCCGGGATTGGGCGAGAACAGCCGGGAATGCCTGGAAATACATGCGGTTAGATCGTAATGCAGTGTCGAGCGGCGTTCATCTGGCAATTTGCATGTTAGAACGGTTTCGGCACGCGGAGGGCAAAAACCGCCGCGCTGATAACAGTGATGGCTCGATGCTGACTGAGCCTTGAACGCCTGTTTTTGCTGGCTGTAACGCCGTTAGAAGAGATTACGGTCCTTGTACCCTCGTGGACCGAACATGCAAATTCTGCGCGGTTGCGGCTGACCATTCGCATGTTACCAAAAATCAATGGTTTAGCTAACAATCACAGTGTTTCCGCTGCTCATGCGTTGATGGACCATGATCAAGTCCCTTGTATCCAATGATCTGTGGGAGGCCCTTGCGCCGCTTCTGCCACGGGAGCGGCCGAAGCCGAAGGGCGGCCGCCCTCGATGCGATGACCGGCTGGTGTTGGCCGGCATCATCTTCGTCCTGCGCTCCGGCATTCCCTGGGAGATGCTGCCGCGTGAGGTCGGCTGCTCGGGCATGAGCTGTGGGCCGCAGGCTGCGCGACTGGCAGGCAGCCGGCGTCTGGACCAGGCTCCATCGCGTGCTCCTTGAGCGCCTCTCTGAGGCGGGACATCTGGACTGGAGCCGCGCGTCCCTGGATAGCGCCGCCGTTGCCGCGAAAAGGGGGGTGCCGAGACCGGCCCGAACCCGACGGATCGCGGGCCAAACCGGGCACGAAGCGCTTGTCTGTGGTCGTCCGGAAAGGCACCCCGCTCGGGGTGCGCCTGAGCCCGGCCAACCGGCACGACAGCCTGAGGCTGGCACCCGCTCTGGATGCCGTGCCAGGCCTGCGCCACGGTCGCGGCCGTCCGCGCAAGCGCCCCGGCAAGCTTCACGCCGACAAGGCCTATGACCATCACCGCTGCCGAGTTGAATGCCGGAAGCGCAGGATCACGCCCCCGCATCGTCCGGCGAGGCATGGACAGCAGCGAAAGGCTGGGCCGGCAGCGCTGGGTCGTCGAGCGGACACTGGCATGGCTCAACCGCTTTCGCCGCCTCGCCATCCGCTACGAGCGGCGCGCCGACATCCACGAGGCTTTCGGGATCCTCGGCTGCGCTCTCATCTGCCTAAACCAGATCAGACGGTTTTGTCAGGTGTTCTAAAGCGGCTTGTCAGATAGGTCGAATTTTTGATCTAGAATGATCTCTAGCTATGCGCGGGTTGCATGGCGTGGCCGCGAAATGGCAACTTTATTCTCTACTCATGGGGATGCGCGAGGCCGGTTTTTCTGACACAAAAGGCCGGTTTTTTGTCGCGCTACAAAACAGGCCGGCGACGACCCAGGCCGATGCCCCTGGGAGCGGCACAGGCAGAGGGTTTCCTTCCATCGGCCCGGCACGTCCAAGGGCGCAATCCCGACGCCCGGCCGCCGCACGCGATCATCACCGCATCGGATCCTGGCGCAGCGCGGAAGGGGTCTGGATGGTCATGGGACAAGGATCGCCCTGAAGTCGTTGACATTGGTCAGGGTCGGCCCGGTCTTGACCAGATCGCCGATCCTGTCGAACAGGCTGCAGCTGTCATGGGCCGCCAGCACGGCGCGCGGATCCAGCCCCGCCGCGCGGGCGCGGGCCAGCGTGTCGGGGGCGATGATCGCGCCTGCCGCATCCTCGGTCCCGTCGATGCCGTCGGTATCGCCTGACAGGGCATGGATGCCTGGCTGGCCGTCCAGGGCCACGGCCAAGGCCAGCAGGAACTCGGTGTTCCGCCCGCCCTTGCCCGGCTTGGCCGAGCCGATGGTCACGGTTGTCTCGCCCCCCGACAGCAGCACCGCCGGACCCTTGACCGGCAACCCGTGCAGGGCGGCGCTGCGGGCGATGCCCGCCATGACCTGACCGGCGGCAGCGGCCTCGCCCTCGATGGCGTCGCCCAGGATCAGGGGGGTGACGCCTTCGGAGCGGGCAAGGTTTGCGGCGGCCTCAAGCGCCATCAGCGGGGTGGAGATCAGGCGATAGTCCGCCGGGAAGGGCGGCAGGGGTTCGGGCGTGGTCAGCAGCAGGCGCCGCGCGGCCTCCGGCAGATCGGGGCCCAGCATCCGGGCGACATCGCTCAGATCCGCCGCCGCATCGGGATCGTGGACCGTCGGCCCCGAGGCAATGGCCAGCGGATCGTCGCCCGGCACGTCGGAAATCGCCAGCGTCACCACCTTCGCGGGGGCCGCGGCGAGCGCCAGCCGCCCGCCCTTGACCGCCGACAACCTGCGCCGGACCCGGTTCATCACCCCGATCGGTGCCCCGGATGCCAGCAGCAATCGGTTCACCTGCATCTTGTCGGCCAGAGTCAGGCCTAGCGCGGGCGCCGTCATCAGCGCCGATCCGCCGCCCGAGATCAGCGCCAGGACCAGATCGTCGGGCCCAAGCCCCCGCACCGCCGCAAGGATGCGCTGCGCGGCATCCGCCCCCGCCTGATCGGGGACGGGATGAGAAGCCTCGATCACCTCGATGTTCTGTGTCGGGACGGCATGGTCGTAGCGGGTGACGACCACGCCGGTCACGTCGGGCCATTCTGCCTCGATCGCGCGGGCCATGGCGGCGGCGGACTTGCCCGCCCCCACCACGACGACCCGGCCACGGGGCCGTTCCGGCAGATGGCGCGCGACCGTCTTGGCCGGATCGGCGCTGTCCACCGCCGCGCCGAACAGGCGCAGCAGAAGGTCTTTCGGATCATGCGTCATTGCCGCTCCTCAGGTGTTTGCGCCACGGATCGCGTCGCACACCGCGTCCGTGACCTGTTGCGTGATAACCAATCCCGCCCGCCCATAGAACAGCGTCACATTGCCCAGGCCGAAACGGAGGCCACCCTCAACAATCTCGATCGTGACAGGCGTGTCCGGCACCGCGATGCCGCGCCAATGGGCCGGGATCGTCATCTGCGTGATTTCCGACCCAAAGGGTCCGACCGTGCCGGGGGGAAAGGTAACCAGCGGACCGGCGGAGCCCAGGCGGGTCTGGACGATTTCGTCCTTGCCGGGAAAGTTCTCGGGGAAACGCTCGTTCCTGCGCAAAAGCCAGTTTTGCGCCTGTCCGCGTTGCGAGATGTCCCGGCCGATGGTGGAGGCCTGGTAATCGGCCCATGCCGCGCCGCGCCGGGCAATTTCCGCCGCTTGCGCGTCCGGGTGCGTGGCGCGTTCCACCAGTTCGCGGTTCATGGCCGGGATCTGCCAAAGGGGATCCGAAGCGATCAGGCCTTCGGTCAGGGAAAGGCAGGCAAGATCCAGATAGATCCCCTGGATCGAGCCGTCTGCCGGTTTCCACGCCCCAAGGCCGTTCACGAAGGCAGGCTTTGTCAGTGGATCCAGCCCGTCTTCGGGGCACAGCACCAGACATTGCGGATCCCGGAAACCCGCCGGGCGCGGCAGGTCATGGCGGTGCAGGCGGCCAAGCCGTTGCAGCAGGACATCGACCGGACAGAGATCCGTAATCAAATAGTCTGCACAAATATCCAGCGATTGCTCCAGCGTCTGGCTGCCGATCACGACGGCACCCAGGGGCGGGCGTTCCCCGTCGGGGGCCAAGACCGCCTCGACCGCGCGATCCAGGACGTGGCGGTCCTCGGCCGCAAAGCGGGAATGGTGAAGCGCGGGACCGCCCGCGACCTGCAAAAGCAGATCGGCGCCGCCCGCCGCAACAACGGCATCGAAGGTCGCGCAGGCCGCCGCCACGGTGTTGCGGACGACAAGGACGCGGGCACCCTGACGTGCCGCGACCAAGGCCAGCCGGGCCGTTTCGGACGGGTCCATTGTCGGATGGGCCGTCATGGCGACGGCCTTGGCCTTGCCGTCGGCGGGTTCGGTGTCGGGCTTGTCGGCGCCCCGCGACCACAGGGCGGGATAGGGCGCGGCAATCGCGTCGGCAAGGCCGGGCAAGGGAAGCTTCAAAAGCCTGCTGCGCGCCCGGCTGCCCAGCGTGGCGGACATCAGCATCGCATGGCCCCCTGCGGCCAGGTGCCCGTCCAGCAGCTCCGTCAGGATTTCGGTCATGTAGGCGTCCGAGCTGTGAACCTCGTCCACCACCAGCAGGCTGCGGTTCAGGGCCGCGCCACGCAGATGGGCGTGCTTGATCCGCAAGCCGGCCATCAGCGCCTGATCGACGGTGCCCACCGCGACCCGGGCCGCCAGATACCGCGTGGCATGTTCCGCCGCCCAGCGGGCGGGCCGCGTTCCCTCGGCGTCGTCCCAGCGGGTCTCAAAGCCGGGCAGGCGCTGGCCCGTCGCCTCGCCCGACAGGAGCTGGCCGGGGATCGCCAGAACGGCCTCGGGCGCATCACCGCCGAACAGCCGTTTCATCGCCTCGTTGACGCGGCGGTGCAGCTGCCGCGCCGCGGCCCGTGTCGGGACGGCGAAATACAGCCCCGACACCAGCCCCGCCGCGTGCAGCAAGGCATAGCGCCACAATGCCGCTTCGGTCTTGCCCGAGCCGGTTTCCGCTTCAAGCAGCACCAGTGCGCTGTTCAGGTCGGCGCTGCCGACCAGCCGCTGGGCCGCGCGCGGTGCAAAGCGGGCCCCGGCCACGCTGGCGAAATCGGAGGCCGGTCTGGCTGCGCCGGTATCCAGGCCGATTACGCGAAGGGCGTCCTGCGCGGCCTGCCGCGCCCGCGCCGGATAACCGGGACCGGGATCGGCGACGAAATCGAAGAACCTGCGGTCAGACCCGATCCAGTCTGCAAGGGCCGCCAATCCTGCGACCAGATGGACAAGATCGGACCTTGCCGGCAGCGGAGACCCGGCTTCCAGGTCGGGCCAGGCGATGGTCCAGAGCCGCAGGTAATCGGCGATAGCCCCCTTGCGGTCATAGCCTGCGACATCGGGGGTTTCGCGGAATGTCGCGGGTGCTTCGACGGGGCGGCCGTGATGGGCAAAGATCGCCATCATCAGTTCTTCCACGCCCTCACCCCAGGTGGCAAGCTTGTCCACGATGGGACGCAGCGGGTCCGAGCCTGCCTGGGAGGCACGCATCAGCGACAGCAGGCCATGGACCGAGTGGTTCACATCCGCCGGGCAGGCAAGGTCGGGCCGGGCCTTGGCCTGAAATCCCGGCTCCAGCTTGCCCAGGTCATGCAGATAGACAAGCGCCGCCATTCGGGCCATGTCGCCGCCTGCCAACGGCCGCCCTGCCGCAAGCTGCAGGTGGCTTGCGATCACGGGCAGGCCGCACAGGGCCTCGAACACCGCAGCGACATCCATGGAATGGGCTTCCAGCGCATGAAATCCGCCTTGGGGATCGGCCTTGCCCCAGGCATTCGGCTTGTGGGGCTTCAAGCCTTCTTTCTGACAATCCATTTGACCTCACCGGGAATCGGCATCTTCGTGGAACTGGCAACGCATCCAGGAATTTGCACATACAGTGACGGCAGCGTCGAGAAGATCAAGGCCAAGGCCATCCTGAACCAGCCTGTCACCACCAATTCCCGGAGCGCATCGGGAGCGTCCACCAACACGCGCGCGGTTTCAATGGCAGGGGCTGACACTCTCCTCGGCTGCCTCGCAGGATGGGTTAACGGCCCAGCAGTTCCGCTCCCCGCCACAGTTCCAGCGACCGGATGCGGCGGCTGAAGGCCGCTGGGTAGCATTGCGCCCTTGCCGCCTTGATCCTTGCGGCAGGACGCGAAAGAACGTGCCCAACCTGGTCGCGCCTTCTGGACCGCCGCGCAGATGCCGCGAAGCGCCTGATGGTTGCGGTCGAACAGGCCTGCGCCGATGGCATCATGGCCCGGACGTAGGCGGCACGGCCGGGCAAGCCGATCTTGTCGCTTGACAAGGCCGGTCTTCAGGACGCAACCTCGTCAGTAAAATTGAAGGATTACAATGTTTTCCGATTGATTGATTGCCCCGCACCATGAATCTTATTGATGCCTGTCTGATCTCGACCCAATCAGCCCGCTTCAGCCTGCCTGGCCTTCTCGCAGCCTTGTCCCGCAACGAGGTCGATGCCTTTCCCGGCTTGCGCCCGCATCAGCGTCCGGCATGGCACATGTTTCTGGCGCAGCTCGGCGCTCTGGCTCTGACTGCTGCATCTGCCGATACCCCGCCCGAGGACGAGGCCACTTGGCGCGACCTGCTTTTGCGGCTAACGGATGGCGACGCGATCGCCTGGGCCCTGACCGCGCCCGAGAATCGCGCGGCCTTTCTGCAACCCGCCGCGCCACCCGGTCTGAAATGGTCGCGGGTCGAGACGCCGGATGCGCTCGACATGATCATCACGTCGAAGAACCACGACCTGAAGCAGGCGGTGGCCCGCCATGCCGCGCCCGAGGACTGGATTTTCGCGCTTGTGTCTCTGCAGACGATGGAGGGTTACGGCGGAGCTAAGGGTAAGTTGAACGGCATCGCGCGTATGAATGGCGGTTGGTCTAGTCGACCAATGCTGGGCTTTGCGCCAGCTCAGGAAAATGGTGGCGGACCCGAACTTTCAGCCTGGTGGCGGCGCGATGTCCAGCGACTGCTAGAGATGCGCCAAGCTGGCGAAGGACTAATCTATGGAACAGAGGGTGGTCCCGCATTGCTATGGACCTTGTCTTGGCCTGAAGGACAGCAATTGCGCTTAAATGAACTCGATCCATGGTTCATTGAAGTGTGCCGTCGCATTCGCTTGATCAAGGACGGTGAAAGACTGGTGGCGCAGCGAGCGACATCGGAAAAGAAGCGGATAGATGACGATGATGCCAAGGGCGTGACCGGAGATCCTTGGGCACCCGTCAGGATGGAAGATCCTCCCTCGGGTCTATCTCTGAATGATAGAGATTTTACCTATCGCCTAATGTTCGACTTATTGTTCGGTGGAGAATGGAGGAGATCGCCACTTGCGGAGCCTAGGG